>NZ_BAABBA010000006.1:0-231058 GCF_039537705.1 Georgenia daeguensis | reverse complement strand
TCCTCGTCCAGGCCGTCGAGCGTGCCCTGGGTCACGACGATGCCGTCGCGCCGGCGGGGCAGGGCGTAGGCGGTCCGCTCGGCCGAGGGGACGACCCACGCCGCGGTGCCCTGCACCTGGCGCAGCTCGGCCACGGCGGCGAGCGTGCGCAGCTGGCGGCGCAGCTCCCGGCGTTGCGTGCTCAGACGCGCTGCCGCGTACCCCAGCAGCACGACCGTGACGGCGGCGGGGACGAGGAGAAGCAGGTAGGTCGGGAGCACCTGCGTCGTCCATCCCGGTACCGACGCGAAGGGGTTGGCCGCCGTGAGGCAGCGCCGGCACACCGTGCCGGCGGCACCCGGAAGGCCGGGGCCGGCGACCGTCCACGCGAGCAGCGGTCCGACGCTGAGCAGCCCCAGCACCCACAGCACCGCCGAGGAGGCCCACAACGCCATGCCCCACCGGGGGTGTGCGCTCAGCGCCGGGGCCAGCCGACCGAGAAGGACCGGACCCGCGGTGGCCCCGACCAGAAGGAGCGTCGTCAGCGCTGCGGCGGCGGTCAACGCCGTCACGACGTCGTCGCCCCGACGGTGCCCGGGCCGGTTCCGCCGTCGGAGAGAAGGCTGCGCAGGAGCGCGACGTCACCCTCGGACATCGACTCGACGAAGTGCAGCAGGGAGGCCTGGCGGTCGGTGCTGGAGGTCAGGGCCTCCGTCATGAGGCCGGCGACGTACTCGCCGCGGTCGTGCAGCGGGCGGTACGCCCAAGTTCGGCCGGCCGGCACGCGCTCCACCAGCCCCTTCCTGGTGAGGTTGTTCAGGACGGTGGCGATGGTGGTGTAGGCGAGGGTCTGGGAGGTCTGCTCCAGCACGTCGCGCGTGCACAGCTCGGTCGGGCAGTCCCAGAGGATCTCCATGACCTCCTTCTCGAGCGTGCCGAGCCGGGGGAGGTGCGCCTCAGCCACGCGCCACCGCCGGAAGGGGGCACGCGACCTGGCCGCGCAGCCGCACGAGGAGCGCCGCGGCCGTGAGAGCCAGCCCGGCCGCCGCGAGCACCGGCTGGACAGGGGCGAACCAGGTCAGGGCACCGGTGTAGCCGAGGGTCAGCAGCACGATCTTGTTGCACACCGGGCATCCCACGGCGAACCAGGTCAGGAGCCCGCCCGCCATGCCGGCCCGGCTCGCGCGCTCACCGTCGACCGGAGGGGTCTCGGCCGGCTTCGTCGTCCCGCGGGGGCGGACGTAGGTGGCCACCAGCAGGCCGGCGAGCACGGACGTGAGCACCCACACCGGGTAGCTCCACGGCTCCACGGGAATCTCGCGACCGAAGACGGGGTTCGGGATCAGGACGGTCGGCACGCCGATCGTCACCGCCACCACCACGGTGGCGGCGACGGCGGCCAGGACCTGACGTGCGGACCACATCTGCAGGGCGGCGACGGCGAGCGTTCCGGTGCTGCGGGCGGAGGACGTCAGCCGGCGCAGGCTGGTCGATCGAGCGGTCATGTGTCTACTATGCCGCATAGATCACTACTACGTCAGTTAGTAGCATGGTCCCTCCGTCACAGACGTCCCGCGTGACCGCCACCCCGAACCGATCCGAGAGGCCCGTTCATGCCCTCCTCCTCCACCTCGTCCGCGCGCAGGCCGGCCTGGCTCGTCCCCGTTCTCGTGGCACTCGTGGCCGCTGTCCTCGTCGCCGTCTCGCTGGTGGCTCGCGGCGGGGAGGACTCTGACGCCGGAACGGCCGCGGAGCCGGGCGGCTCGGCGGAGGGCCCGGTCGCCGAGGTCGTGGAGCCCGAGCAGCAGGCGCTGCCGGACATGGCTCGCCGCGACCCGGCCGATCCCATGGCGGCCGGCCCGGTCGACGCCCCCGTGAGCCTCGTCATGTACTCGGACTTCCAGTGCCCGTACTGCGCCATGTGGAGCGAGCAGACGCAGCCGACGATGCTCGAGCGCGCCGAGGCCGGCGACCTGCGCATCGAGTGGCGCGACATCAACGTCTTCGGCGAGGCCTCCCTCACCTCCGCCCGAGCCGCTTACGCCGCTGGCCTGCAGGACCGGTACGTCGAGTACCACGACGCGCTGTTCGAGGGCGGCGAGAAGCGACCGGCCAGCGAGCTCGACGAGGAGTCCCTCATCGAGCTGGCCGGCGAGCTCGGCCTCGACACCGAGCGTTTCGCCACCGACATGCGCTCCGAGGAGACTGCCGCCGCGGTGGCGAAGAACCAGGACGAGGCTGCGTCGCTCGGGGTCTACTCCACCCCCGCCTTCCTCCTCGGCGGCACCCCGATCCTGGGTGCCCAGCCCACCGAGGTCTTCGTCGAGACCCTCGACGACGCGCTGGCCAAGGCGCAGGGCTGAGCGCAGTGGAGCTGACCCTCCTCGCCGCGTTCCTCGGCGGCACGCTCGCACTCCTGAGCCCGTGCGGGGCGCTCCTGCTGCCCGCGTTCTTCGCCTCGACGGCCGGGGCGGGGGCCCGCCTGCTCGGCCACGGCACCGTCTTCTTCCTCGGCCTGGCCACCCTGCTCGTCCCGCTCGGCCTCGGCGCCTCCCTCGCCGGGTCGCTGGTCACCACGCACCGCGACCTCCTCATCACCGGCGCCGGCTGGCTCATCATCGTCTTCGGCGTCCTCCAGATCTTCGGCATCGGCTTCGACCTGGCCAAGCTGCTGCCCGGCGTCCGGACCGTGCAGACCACCGCCCCCCGGCAGTCCGGCCTGCTGCGGTCCTTCCTGCTCGGCGGCGTCTCCGGCGTCGCGGGGTTCTGCTCGGGACCGATCCTCGGCGCCGTGCTCACCATGGCCGCGACGGAAGAGTCCCTCGTGGTCGCCGGCACGATGCTGGCCGTGTACGGCGCCGGGATGGTGATCCCCCTGCTCGGGCTCGCGGCACTGTGGAACCGCCTCGACGCCGCCGGCCGGGCGCGCCTGCGCGGACGCCAGGTGCAGGTCGGGCGGCTCCGGCTCCACACCACGTCCGTGATCACCGGCGTCGTCCTGGTGGCCGTCGGCATCGTCTTCGTCACCACCAACGGCATGGCAGCCCTGCCCGAGCTCCTGCCGGCCACCCTGCTGGGCAGCCTCCAGACCACGGTGCTGTCCGTGTCCGCCGCGGTGCCGGAGCCCCTTCTCATCGTCGTCGCGGCCCTCGCCGTGCTCGGCGTGTGGGCATGGCGGCGGCGGGGCGGTGGCCGCGCCGCCGCCCCCTCGGGGTCGCCGGCCGCCGAGCGAGACGTCGACGAGGAGGTCGCCTCGTGAGGCCCGCCCGGACCGCTGCGGCCGCCGGTGTGCTCCTCGCCGTGATCGCAGGCTGCGCGACGGAGCCGGAACCGGTCCAGGTCGACCCGACCCCGGTCGCGGTGGACGAGCCCGCAGAAAGCTCCAAGGTCAGCCCGCAGAGCCTGCCGCACCCCCTCGCCCCCTTCGAGGTGGTCGCCACCGGGTGGACCGAGCCACCGCTCGAGCACGATGGGATCTTCCTGGGGATCCGCTCGCCGGAGGAGCCCGAGGACCCGCTGCGGTTCATCGCGACCGACAGCGAGGGCACCGTCCTGTGGGAGGCCGAGCGTCCGCCGTCGTGCACGGGGTTCGCCCTCAGCCGCGTCGGTGACCGTCCCGTCGCCGTCCTGACCGACCTGGAGAGCACCGAGGACGCCGTCGCCCAGACCACCGCGACCGCCTACGACCTCGCCACCGGTGCTCGTCTCTGGGGACCGGTCGACGTCCCCGGCCCCCATCACGGTCCGGGCCTCGTCTTCTCCGCGTCCGCGCCGCGCGCGGCGGTCGGCGAGACCGGGCCACGGGTCGCGCTCGATCCGGCCACCGGTGCCACCGTGGTGGACGAGGCGGACCAGCGCGGTACCGCGGTCGTCGGGGAGTATGACGGCGTGGTCCTGACTAGCGCCGACGGGACTCTCACCGCCACCGGCCCGGACGGTGAGGAGAGGTGGACGCGACCGCTCACCGACGCCGGGATCCCCGACGGGAGCGGCGTGACCTCCGTGGCCGGCGCCCGACCGCCCGAGGGCACCGCCCTGGTCGGGCCGGCCGGTGCCGAGAGCGGGGCGCTCGTCGACCTCACCGACGGCACGGTCCTGGCCACCGACGCGCAGGACGCGCGCCAGGACCCGGCCACCGGCACGGTCGTCACACGTGCCGGTTCGGTCATCACCGGACGTACGGCCGAGGGCACCTCCTGGACGCGTGAGCTCGTCGGTGAGGTCAGCCTCGCCGGGGTCGGCGGCGTCCTGGTCTACCTCCGCGTCGGCGACGCCGTCCAGGTGCTCAACGCCGCCACCGGCGAGGACGCCGCCGTCTACGGCGACAGCGCCTCACTCGCCGTGCCTACGCTCTTCTCCGCCGACGGCGCCGCCGTCGTGCCACTCAATGAGCTACTGCTTGTCACCACGCAACCAGTCGGGGGCGAGTAGACAAATGCTCCATGGCTCGTCGGTGCAGATTCTGTCGCCGCCCCGAGCTCGTTGGGCCCGGTCCTACCGGGACATCGGCAAGAGCGGCACCCCTACCGCCGGTCGGCGCGTTGGAGCGGCTCCACCGACGTGGAGAGTTGCGCCGGCGGGCGTGACGCCGGCCGGTCCACCGTCGCTGGCATGGGCGGGCAGCGGATTCCATATCCGATGCAACGGGTGAACCTGCAGGTCAGGACGGTCGTGGTCACGTCGTGGTCACGCTCTAACCGTGCCTGGCCGCCTCATCTGCGCTCGACGGTGAGTGGATGCGCCGGACACGCCGCCGTGCGGCGCCCTCCTCCATGTCGAAGAGAGCGACCAGCGTCTCGGCGGTGAGCGGTCGGCCGTGCCTGGCGCACGCTTCGGCGAGCCACCGCCAGCCGGCCTCGTCCTCGAGGTGCCGAGCGGGCCAATGCATTGCCTGCCGCATCCTCTGCCGCAGCCTGGGGTCGAAGTAGAGCTCTGCCGCGACCGGCGTTGACATCGGAAGGATCAGGCAGAAACCGCACAAGAAGACGATCGGAAACCAGAACGGCACGGGCTCTGGCACGTCAACCGTGCAGCCCCACACGACGCCGGGCAGGACCGACGTGACGACCAGTGCGACGTTCCGTCGCCACGCAGCACGCCAGGACCGGTCACGCGACACCGTCGCCTCGACCAGCAGCGTCGTCATCCCGATGACCGTGGCAGTGGGCAGCAGCCACCCGAGCGGCCCATCGAGGAGTCGGTCGTAGGCGCCGTACGCGATGTAGACGTGGGCCGGGTATGCGAGTAGGCCGAGCGCCGCTACCAGCGCGGCTAGTACGACAACGGTGCGGGGGCCGGCAGGAAGGATCATCTAAGTCTCCAGGAACGAGACCGACCCGACGCAACGCGGGTCAGTCCCGCGGTCGCTTGTCATGGGCAGCGAAAGACTATCCGGTGCTCCGGCACGCGGTGCGCAGTGAGTACACCGGCGCGGGACGTCGACCACTCGGCCCCCGCGTGCGCGCGCGTTGGGCACTGCACCAACCGCACCAACCGGTACTCACGCGAGTGCCCAACCACCGCTCAGTCCGTATGCATCTCGGGCTTCACGGATCGCGTCTCGGACGCCCACCGGTGCGCCAGACCGATCGACGAAGAACCCCTGGGTGTGGTGCTCGAGGCGGTCACCATTGATGGCCTTCGCGCAGGACTTCCTCGCGGTGCAGGGAAATTACGCGAGCCTCTGTGCTCAGCGAGGGATGAACCAGAACACTGCCAAGGGGTGGGTGCGCGCCTGCCGGGCGGCGGGGTGGCTCGCCCCCGGTAGGCCGGGGCGCGCGGGTGCTGCAGAACCGGGGCCACTGCTGATCGAGATGGAGAAGAGGGCGAAGAGTTGAACGGGAGCGTCTACAAGAGGTGCTCGTGCCCTTCGAATGGGGGGCAGGGCGCGCGGCGGGTGGCATGCCGGAAGGACCACGGCACGTGGTACTACGTCCTCGATCTTGGGCCCGGACCTGGCGCCGACGGCACCTGGCGGCGCCGCCGGCAGAGCAAGAAGGGCGGGTTCCGGACGAAGAAGGAGGCGGAGGTTGCGCTGGCTCAGGCTGCCGCGTCCAAGGCCGATGGCACCCTCGCGTACGACCAGAGCCTGACGGTTGGGCGGTACCTCGAGACGTGGCTCGAGCAGAAGGTCGCCGCGGGACTCAAGCCGACGACGGCCCGGTCGTACCGGCAGCACATTGACGACTACCTCGTGCCGCTTTTCGGGCATCGGCGGCTCAGGGACCTTGGGCCGGGGGAGGTGGAGGTCGCTCTGAGTGGGCTCGTGCAGGACGGAGGGAAGCGTGGCCGGCCTGTCTCGCCGTCGACGGTGCAGCGAATCCGGGCGACGCTGCGGTCAGCTCTCGCCTCGGCGAAGCGGAAGCGGCTGGTGGCAACGAACGCTGCTCAGGACCTCGAGCTGCCTGCTGCGCGGCGCCCGCGAGTGTCGCCGTGGGAGCCGGACGAGCTGGGCGCGTTCCTGGAGGTCGCTGCACAGGATTCGCTGGGTGCTCTCTTCGAGGTGATCGCCTTTACCGGGCTCAGGCGTGGCGAGGCACTCGGCTTGCGCTGGGCGGACATCGACGTCAAGAGTCGGCGGCTGGTCGTCCGCCGCCAGGTCGTTGGCCTGCCGTCGCCGGAGCCGTGTCCGTTCTGCGGGGCGGTGCACAAGGGCCGGCAGTTCGGCTCACCCAAGACGGAGGGGCGCGAGGGAGGGGTGATCGAGCTCGCGACGCGAACGCTCGAGGCGCTGGAGGCGCACGGGCTCGTCCAGGACCTCGACCGTGCAGAGTGGGGAACCGCCTACTCCGATCACGACCTGGTGTTCGCCCGGCCCAACGGCGAACCGCTGGCCCCGGATGCGGTCACCAAGGCGTTCACCGCCCTGGCGGAGAAGGCCGGCCTTCGCCCTGTACGGCTTCACGACCTCAGGCACGGCGCGGCGTCTCTCATGCTGGCCGACGGAGTGGACATCGCCGTGGTCTCGAAGGTCCTTGGACACTCGAGCATCGCGATCACCGTCGACACCTACGCCCACCTGCTGCCCGGCGTCGGACGTGACGCTGCGGAGCGGGCCGCGAGCCGCGTCCGGCGACCCGTACGTGACCACTCCGTGACCACTCGGCCCAACATGAGGTCTCTCAAGGCGTCGACTTACGGTGAAACCGCAGGTCAGGAGGTGGGCCCCGTGGGGATCGAACCCACAACCCGCGGATTAAAAGTCCGCTGCTCTGCCGATTGAGCTAGAGGCCCCGGGGCGCGCGCCCCGGCCGCCCGACGAGGGGCGACGGTGGGACACGTTACCGGCACACCACGGGCCGCCGCGGTCACAGGGTCGCGTCCTGGACTGCACTGTCGCGCTCCACGCGGGTAGCGTCGGGGCACGAACCGGCCGGTAGGTCACCGCCCGGAGCACGCCCCGCGAGGGGGGAGGGAGCAGGGGTCATGAGCGAACGACGTTTCCGCAGGCCGGCGATGCTCGACCCGGCCCAGGCCGAGCTCATCGAGGGTGACGAGGACCCGGCACTCAGGTCCGAGGTCGCCCACACCTCCGCCCAGGCCCTCGTCCGCGGAGGACGGGAGGGCGCCGAGGACGCCGAGCTCGTCCGGCGCCTCGTCCAGCTCGTCGACACCGAGGGCCTCGACGCCATCGCCGCGCTGTGGTCGCGCAGCCCGCACACCACCCTGCCTGGCACGCTGTGGCGCCTGTACCTCCTGCGCGAGTGGGTCCGCCGCGACCCCGCCGCGATCGCCGACCGCTACCGCCTCGGCCTCGAGCGGGCCGAGGTCGCCGGGGCCGTCGCCGGGGTGGCCGAGCCGCCCGGCCCCGACGAGGTCAGCGACGTCTGCGACAAGGTCCTCTCCGGTCTCTTCGACGGCGACCTCGCCGTCGCGCTCGAGCGGGCCGCGGCGTTCCTGCGGGTCCTTGCCACCGGCTCGGCCATGCACGCGGACTGGATCGAGGAGGACGACGACGACCTCGCCTTCCGGGTGACGCGGCGGGCGGGCGCGCTGCTCACCACCGCCGAGGAGTTCGAGGAGGCGGCGGGTCTCTACCGCGCCGGCCGGCTCGACTGATCCTGTGCCGAAAGTCCTTGCCTCGCCGCCCGAATAGGTGATACTGCCAGTACCGGCAACGAGGGCGGGGAGGCAGACATGACTGCGACGAGGCAGTCCGACGACGTACGCGCGTCCGGGACCCACAAGGTCACCGAGCGCGAGGCGCGGCAGGTGGCCGAGGCCGCCCGCGAGAGCGGCTGGACCCAGCCCTCCTTCGCGAAGGAGCTCTACCTCGGGCGCTTCCGGCCCGATCTCATCACGCCCCACCCCCGGCCCGAGCCCGAGCTCGCGGCCCGAGGGGACGCCTACCTGGCGCGGCTCACCGAGTTCCTGCGCACGGTGGACGCCCAGGCGATCGAGCGTGACGCCCGCATCCCGGACGAGGTGGTCGCCGGGCTCGCCGCCATCGGCACGTTCGGGATCAAGATCCCCGCCGAGTACGGCGGCCTGGGGCTCGGGCAGGTGCACTACAACCGCGCCCTCGTGCTCATCGGCACGGTCAACCCCTCCCTCGGCGCGCTGATCTCGGCGCACCAGTCGATCGGTGTGCCGGAGCCGGTGAAGCAGTTCGGCACGGACGCGCAGAAGCGCGCCTACCTGCCGCGCTGCGCCGCCGGCGCGATCTCGGCGTTCCTGCTCACCGAGCCCGACGTCGGCTCCGACCCTGCCCGCCTGCACACCACCGCCACGCCCACCGAGGACGGCGACTACGTCCTCGACGGCGTCAAGCTCTGGTCCACCAACGGCGTGGTCGCCGAGCTCCTCGTGGTCATGGCACGCGTCCCCGCGTCCGAGGGGCACCGCGGCGGCATCACCGCGTTCGTCGTCGAGGCGGACACGCCCGGCATCACGGTGGAGCGCCGCAACGCCTTCATGGGCCTGCGCGGCCTGGAGAACGGGGTGACCAGGTTCGACCAGGTGCGGGTGCCGGGCGCGAACGTGCTCGGTCGGGAGGGGCAGGGTCTCAAGATCGCCCTGACGACGCTCAACACCGGGCGGCTGTCCATCCCGGCCCTGTGCGTCGGAGCCTCGAAGTGGTCGCTGAAGATCGCCCGCGAGTGGGCCGGCGCACGGGTCCAGTGGGGCAGGCCGGTCGGGCGGCACGCCGCCGTGGCCCACAAGATCGCCTTCATGGCGACGGCGACGTACGCCCAGGAGGCCGTCGTCGAGCTCGCCGGGCACCTGGCGGACGCCGGCCGCACCGACATCCGGATCGAGGCGGCTCTCGCCAAGCTCTTCGCGTCCGAACGGGCGTGGCAGGTGGCCGACGAGCTCGTCCAGATCCGCGGCGGCCGCGGCTACGAGACGGCGGAGTCCCTCGCCGCCCGGGGCGAGCGGGCGGTCCCGGTGGAGCAGGTGCTCCGCGACCTGCGCATCAACCGCATCTTCGAGGGCTCGTCAGAGATCATGCACCTGCTCATCGCGCGCGAGGCGGTCGACGCCCACCTCGCGGTGGCGGGGGACATCATCGATCCCGACGTCGACCTCGCCGGCAAGGCGCGGGCGGCCGGCCGGGCCGGGGCCTTCTACGCGACGTGGCTCCCGCAGCTGCTCACCGGTCCCGGCATGGTGCCGACGTCGTACGCCGAGCACGGCCCGCTGGCCACCCACCTGCGGTTCGTCGAGCGCAGCTCGCGCAAGCTGGCCCGCGCCACCTTCTACGGCATGGCCCGCTGGCAGGGCGGGCTCGAGAAGCGCCAGGGCTTCCTCGGGCGCGTGGTCGACATCGGGGCGGAGCTCTTCGCCATGGCGGCGATGTGCGTCCGCGCCCAGATGCAGCTCGAGGACGACGACGCCGCCACCGGCCGCGCCGCCGTGCGGCTCGCCGACGCCGCCTGCCGGCGCTCGCGGCTGACGGTCGAGCGTCTCTTCGACGCGCTGTGGACGAACACCGACGCCGCCGACGAGGTGCTGGCGAAGGAGGTCCTCGACGGCGAGCACCTCTGGGCCGAGGCGGGCATCATCGACCTCTCCGAGGGGACCGGCCCGTGGATCGCCGACGCGACGCCCGGGCCCGCCCGCGCGGCCGACGTCTCCCGCCGCATGCTTCCGTCCACGAGAGGGGCGAGCGTCCCGGGCAGGCCCTGACCACCCTCTGTCGGGAGGACGTGCACCCGATACGTCCCTGTCGGCGGTGAGCAAGAGCTCCCGTGCCGAGCAAGCGCGTCTCAACGCGGTTGCTCGGCACGGAACCGCTTGCTCGGCACGGGACTCCGGAGAGGGATGCCCAGGCGGACGCGCTCGGCGGCCGCGTTCCGGAGGCGCCAAGATAGAGCGCATGGCACACGGGGACGCGACGGTCATCGGCACGGACCGACTGGAGGGTGCGACGGTGGCGCAGGTGCTCGCCCTCGCCGACGCCGTCGCCGCGGCGGACGGCGTGGCGGCGCTGTCGGAGCAGACGCTGCTCGACCTCCGCAGCCCCGTCCGGCCGGTGCGCCACCTGCTCGTCGGCGACCCGACCGCGCAGGCCGGCGCCGTGCCCGCCGGGTACGCCCAGGTCGACGCCGAGGGCGCGAGCGCCGAGCTGGCGGTCCATCCCGAGCACAGGGGCCGGGGCGTCGGACGGGCGCTCCTCGACGCCGTGCGCGCGCACGCGCCGGGCGTGGCGGTCTGGGCGCACGGCGACCTGCCGGGCGCCCGCGCGCTGGCCGCCGCGGCCGGCATGGAGCGCGTGCGTGAGCTGCTCCAGATGGCCGTGGACCTGCCCGAGTGGAGGCGCGGCCGGGCGGGCGCGTCGGGCGGGGGGAGCGCCGGGCCCGCCGGCTCACCGGCAGCCGCGACGTCTCCCGCCCCGGACGTCCGCACGTTCCGGGTGGGCGCGGACGAGGAGGCCTGGGTGCGGCTCAACGCCCGCGCCTTCGCCGACCACCCCGAGCAGGGCCGCATGAGCGTCGCGGACCTGCGCGCGCGTGAGGCCGAGGACTGGTTCGACCCCACCCTGCTGTGGCTCGTGCCCGCGGCGGACAGCCGTGACCTGCTCGCGTCCATGTGGGTCAAGGCCGTCCCGGGGGAGGACTCGGGGGAGATCTACGCCCTCGGCGTCGACCCGGCCGCGCAGGGCCGCGGCCTCGGCTCGGCGCTCACCGTCCGGGCGCTGGACGAGATGTCGCGGCGCGGGCTGCGGCGCGCCACCCTGTACGTCGAGGGCGACAACACCGCGGCCCGCCGCACGTACGAGAAGCAAGGGTTCCGGTGCGTCGCCACCGACGTCCAGTACCGGTGAGGCGGCTGCCGGACGCGGGCCGCCCGGCCGCCGTCACCCGCCGGACACCTTCCGGTGTCACCATTTCATCCATGAGCAACACCGAGGAGATCGACGTGGACGACGAGCAGAGCCGGGACGACGCCCTGGTGGGCGAGAGCGTGACCGACCACTTCTCGGACGGCGCGTCCGGCCACGTCGGTGACCCCGTGCCGGCGGGCGCGCCCGTCAGCAGCCTCGCCGCCCAGCTGGCCGATGAGGACGGCCTCGACGGCCTGGAGGACGACGACGAGCTCGCGCGCCTCGAGGACGACGACGAGGACGAGCTCGCCGCCCAGGCACGTGCCATGGCCCGGGTACTCTCCGGCGTCTCGGCCTCCTCGGCGTCGCTGACCCGCCAGGTCGAGGAGGCCGAGGCGGAGGCCGCTGAGGAGGACCTCCCGCCGTGGGAGGCGGACCTTCCGGAGGGCCGCTTCGCCGACCGCGAGCTCAGCTGGCTCGCCTTCAACGAGCGCGTGCTGGAGCAGGCGGAGGACCAGGACGTGCCGATCCTGGAGCGCGCCTGGTTCCTGGCGATCTTCGCCTCGAACCTCGACGAGTTCTACATGGTCCGCGTGGCCGGCCTGAAGCGCCGCATCGCCACCGGCATGGCGGTGACGGCGGCCTCCGGGCTCTCACCCCGCCAGGTGCTCGACGCCCTCTCGCACCGGGCCAAGGAGCTCGCCGACCGCCACGCGCGGGTCTTCGCCGAGGACGTCCAGCCCAAGCTCGCGGACGAGGGCATCCACCTGCTCCACTGGGACGAGCTCAGCGAGAGCGAGCAGGAGCGCCTGCACAAGTTCTTCCGCAAGCAGATCTTCCCGGTGCTCACCCCGCTGGCGGTGGACCCGGCGCACCCGTTCCCCTACATCTCCGGGCTCTCCCTCAACCTCGCCGTGCTCGTGCGCAACCCCAACACGGGCAAGGAGCACTTCGCCCGGGTGAAGGTCCCGCCGCTGCTGCCGCGCTTCATCGCCGTCGACTCCGAGGGACGGCCGTACCGGCCCGAGGACGTCCCGGCCGACGCCGGCGGGCGCACGTCGTTCGTCCCGCTCGAGGAGATCATCGCCCACCACCTCGACACGCTGTTCCCGGGGATGGAGATCGTCGAGCACCACACCTTCCGCGTCACCCGCAACGAGGACGTCGAGGTCGAGGAGGACGACGCCGAGAACCTCCTCAAGGCGCTGGAGAAGGAGCTCATGCGGCGCCGCTTCGGGCCGGCCGTGCGCCTGGAGGTGGCCGAGGGCATCAGCCCGCACGTCCTCGACCTGCTCAAGCGCGAGCTCGGGGTGGTCGACCAGGAAGTGTTCCACCTGGCCGCGCCGCTGGACCTGACGGGCCTGAACGTCATCCACGACCTCGACCGGCCCGCCCTGAAGTACCCGAAGTTCGTGCCGGTGACCGCCCAGGGGCTCGCCGAGGTCGAGTCCGCCAGCCCGACCGACTTCTTCGCCGCGATCCGCGAGCGGGACATCCTCCTGCACCACCCGTACGACTCGTTCTCGACGTCGGTGCAGCAGTTCATCTCCCAGGCGGCGGCGGACCCGCGGGTGCTCGCCATCAAGCAGACCCTGTACCGCACCTCCGGCGACTCCCCGATCGTGGACGCCCTCATCGACGCCGCGAGGGCGGGCAAGCAGGTCCTGGCGATCGTCGAGATCAAGGCCCGGTTCGACGAGGCCGCCAACATCACCTGGGCGCGCAAGCTCGAGCAGGCGGGCGTGCACGTGGTGTACGGGATCGTCGGCCTGAAGACCCACGCCAAGCTCTGCCTGGTGGTCCGGCAGGAGCAGGAGGGGCTGCGCCGCTACTGCCACGTCGGCACGGGCAACTACCACCCCAAGACGGCCCGCGGCTACGAGGACCTCGGCCTGCTGACCTGCGACCGGGACGTCGGCCAGGACCTCACCCGGCTGTTCAACCAGCTCTCCGGCTACGCGCCGCGCACCCGGTTCCACCGGCTGCTCGTCGCGCCGCGCTCGGTCCGCAGCGGCCTGATCGAGCGGATCGAGCGGGAGATCGTCAACCACCGCGAGGGCCGGCCCGCGTGGGTGAAGTTCAAGATGAACTCCATCGTCGACGAGAAGATCATCGACGCGCTGTACCGGGCCAGCCAGGCCGGGGTGCCGGTCGACATCGTGGTGCGGGGCATCTGCGCGCTGCGCGCCGGGGTGCCGGGGCTGAGCGAGAACATCAGGGTCCGGTCCATCCTTGGCCGCTTCCTCGAGCACGCGCGCATCTTCGCCTTCGGCAACGCCGGGGACCCCGAGGTCTGGATCGGCTCCGCGGACCTCATGCACCGCAACCTCGACCGCCGCGTCGAGGCCCTGATCCGGATCGCGGACCAGGGGCAGATCGACTTCCTCGTCCAGCTCCTCGAGACCTCCATGGCCGAGACCACCTCCACCTGGCACCTGGAGCGGGACGGGTGGCACCGCGTGAGCCACGGGCCCGACGGTGAGCGGCTCGAGGACATCCAGGAGATGCTCATGGCGCGGGCACGGCGTCGCGTGGTGGCCTCCCGGTGACGAGCCGGCCCGACGTCCAGGCCGCCGGCGCGGTCGTGTGGCGGGTCCGCAACCGCAAGCTCGAGGTGCTCCTCGTCCACCGTCCCCGGTACGACGACTGGGCGTGGCCCAAGGGCAAGCTCGAGCCGGGGGAGACCCTGGTCGAGTGCGCGGCCCGCGAGGTCGCGGAGGAGACCGGCGTCCACGCGGCGCTCGGCCAGCCGCTGCCCACGGTGCGCCATCGCCTCGAGGACGGCCGGACCAAGGTCACGCGCTACTGGGCGGCGCAGGAGCTGTACGAGGAGTCGCAGAGCCGCAACGGCCGCGGGGACGTCGCCCCGGCGCGGCTCTCCGAGATCGACGGCGTCCGCTGGGTCGACGCGGGCCAGGCGGCCAAGGTGCTCACCTACCCCCACGACCGCGACCCGCTGTGGGCCCTCCTGGACCAGTGGAAGGACGAGCGCCTGCGGACGTGGACCATGATCGTGGTCCGGCACGCGCGCGCCCGGAAGCGCTCCGCCTGGAAGGGCGGCGAGGCGACGCGCCCGCTCACCCCTGCCGGTCAGGTCCAGGCCGCGAACCTCGTGCC
Source organism: Georgenia daeguensis (assembly GCF_039537705.1). Taxonomy (NCBI): domain Bacteria; kingdom Bacillati; phylum Actinomycetota; class Actinomycetes; order Allobogoriellales; family Allobogoriellaceae; genus Georgenia; species Georgenia daeguensis. Next base: position 216,696 of record NZ_BAABBA010000006.1, on the reverse strand, counting down.
GCTGCTGACGGCCTACGGCGTGGAGGAGGTCATGACCTCCCCCTGGGAGCGCTGCGCCGCGACGGTGCGCCCCTACCTCGAGGCCACGGGCATCGGCGCCGAGCTGCGGCCCGAGCTGACCGAGGCCGCGCACGAGAAGAAGCCGAAGCCCGTCAAGGAGCTCGTCCGCCGAGAGCTGACCACCCGGGACGTGCCGGTCGCCATCTGCACCCACCGGCCGGTGCTCCCCACCGTCGTGGCGCAGATCGCCGAGCGGTCCCCCCACCGCATCATGAAGCAGGTCCCGGAGTCGGACCCGTGGCTGCGCACGGCGGAGATCCTCGTGGTCCACGTGGCGAAGCGGCCGGGGCGCAGCGCCGTCGTCGCAGCCCTCGAGAAGCACCGCGCACCGTCCTGACGGTGCGCGCAGAACCTGGCGGTATTCCGGCCGTCCTGCCTCCGGTGACCGTTGCTGAACTGTGACGGAATGAACAACCCATGTTCATCCACCGTTCACCGTCCGACCGCATCGCGGACACCCTGCCTCCCTACGGTCAGAGCTGGTCGGGCGCCCTGGTTCCGGCCCACCGAGACAGAGGATGGAATGACCGTGAAGCTTGCAGGTAGCCGCCGTCTGGCGGGAGTTGCCGCAATCAGCGCTCTGGCGATCACCCTTGCGGCCTGTGGCGGCAGCGAGGCCGACGAGAACACCGAGGCCGGCGGCGAGGACACGGCCGCCGCCGCCGAGCTCTCCGGCACGCTGCCCGGCGCCGGTGCGTCGTCGCAGGAGAACGCGATGAACGGCTGGCTGGCCGGTTTCACCGAGCAGTACCCCGACGTGCAGGCCTCCTACGACCCGGTCGGGTCCGGCACCGGCCGCGAGCAGTTCATCAACGGCGCCACCCTGTTCGGCGGCACCGACTCGAAGTTCGACGAGGAGGAGCTGGCCGCCGGCGCCGAGCGCTGCTACGGCGGCGAGGTCGTGGAGCTGCCGCTGTACATCTCCCCGATCGCCGTGGCCTACAACCTGCCCGGCGTCGAGGCGGAGAACCTCGACCTGCAGCCGGAGACCCTCGCCGCGATCTTCAACGGCGACATCACCAAGTGGAACGACCCGGCCATCGCCGAGACGAACCCCGACGTCGAGCTGCCCGACCTGGACATCGTCCCGGTCAACCGCTCCGACGACTCCGGCACCACGGAGAACTTCACCGAGTACCTCGCCGCCGCCGCGGGCGACGCCTGGCCGCACGAGGCCAGCGAGACCTGGCCGATCTCCGGCACCCAGTCCGGCGCCCAGACCTCCGGCGTCGTCTCGACGCTCGAGGCCGCCGAGGGCACCATCGCCTACCTCGACGCCTCCCAGGTGCCCGAGGGCTTCGGCACCGTGGCCGTCGGCGTGGGCGAGGAGTTCGTGCCGTTCTCCCCCGAGGCCGCCGCGGCCGTCGTCGACGCCTCCCCGGCCGCCGAGGACGCCACCGACCTTCGCCTGACCATCGACCTGGCCCGCGACACCGAGGAGTCGGGCGCCTACCCGATCGTCCTGGTCTCCTACACGATGGCCTGCTCGCTGTACGAGTCGGAGCAGGACGCCAACAACGTCAAGGCCCTGCTGACCTACATCGCGTCCGAGGAGGGCCAGCAGCGCGCCGCCGACCCGTCGGTCGCCGGTTCGGCCCCGATCTCCGAGGACCTGCGCACCAAGGTCACCGCCGCGATCGAGCAGATCTCCGTCGCCTGACGCTGATCCGCACCGCCACGGGCGGGGTCGTCCCGCCGGGGAAACCCGGTACGGACGGCCCCGCCCGTCGCCGTGCCGGCCCGGAATGGTCCAGGCACATCCGTCCGCCTAGAGTGTGGCGCGGCATGAAGCGCTGACCTCAGGAGGAACCACGTGCGGGCACCATCTCGGAGGGCCGGGATCGCGGTGACCGCGTGCATCCTCGCTCTCCCGCTGGCGGCGTGCGGCGCCGACGACGGCGGATCGGGCCTGTCCGGCTCCCTGCCGGGTGCGGGTGCCTCGTCCCAGGAGGTCGCCATGACCGCCTGGCTCGCCGGGATGAACGACGCGCACCCGGGGGTACTGGTCTCCTACGACCCCGTCGGCTCGGGCACCGGCCGGGAGATGTTCCTCAACAGCGCCATCCTCTTCGCCGGTTCCGACGCCGCCATGAGCGAGGAGGAGCTCGAGAAGGGGCGCGACCGGTGCTTCGGCGGCGAGGTCGTCGAGCTGCCGCTGTACATCTCCCCGATCGCCGTGGCGTACAACCTCCCCGGTCTGGACGCCGAGCACCTCAACCTCACGCCGGAGACGCTCGCCAGGATCTTCGACGGGGACATCGCCACGTGGGACGACCCCGCCATCGCCGAGTCGAATCCCGACGTCGAGCTCCCCGCCACGGAGATCGTGCCGGTCAACCGCTCCGACGACTCGGGCACGACGGAGAACTTCACCGAGTACCTCGCCGAGGCGGCCGGCGACGCGTGGCCGCACGAGCCGGGCGAGACCTGGCCGATCTCCGGCACCCAGTCCGGCACCCAGACCTCCGGCGTCGTGACCACGATGCAGGCGGCCGAGGGGACCATCGGCTACGTCGACGCGGCCCAGGTCCCCGACGACCTCGGGACCGTCGCCGTCGGGGTGGGGGAGGAGTTCGTTCCCTTCTCGCCCGAGGCCGCGGCCGCCGTCGTCGACGTCTCGCCGCCGGCGGAGGGCGCGACGGACCTGCAGCTGACCATCGACCTGGCCCGCGACACCTCCGAATCGGGCACCTACCCGATCGTGCTGATCTCCTACACGATCGCCTGCTCGCGCTACGAGTCCGAGCAGGACGTCGAGAACGTCAAGGCCCTGCTCGGCTACATCGCCTCCGAGGAGGGACAGGCACGGACCGCCGACCCCTCCGTCGCGGGATCCGCCCCGATCTCCGAGGACCTGCGCGCGAAGGTCACCGCCGCGATCGACCAGATCACGGTCGCCTGAGCGGGGCCCGGGGACCGTGCGACGTACCGGATCGCGGACGCCTGTGAGGGAGACGACAGGCCCAGTTCACCGTCCGTTCACCTTTCGCCTGCCTCACGGACACCGGCCATGCCTAAGGTGCAGGGCGTCGGCTGTCGTGAACCCGCAGTCGCCTGCAGCCCCCAGTGCAGGCTCCGACACGGTCCTTTCGTACCGCTGACCCCCGAACCGCTACCCCCGGAGGACCCGTGGCAACCGTCACCACTCCTGACGCCCCGCCCGGGCGCGCCCCGGCCCCCCGGCTGAGCGACGCGCCCGGCCGACTGGGGAACAAGATCTTCGCCGGAGTCTCCACCGGCGCCGGCATCACCATCCTCATCATCCTGGCGGCGGTCGCGGGGTTCCTCATCCTGCGGTCGTGGCCCGCGATCACGGCCTCGCAGGAGGAGTACGACACCGTCGGGTTCATGCAGGGCAAGGGCCTGTGGGCCTACATCGCCCCGCTGATCTTCGGGACCCTGCTCTCCTCGGTGATCGCGCTGATCATCGCGGTGCCCCTGAGCATCGCCATCGCGCTGTTCATCTCGCACTACGCACCACGGCGCGCCGCACAGGGACTGGGCTACATGGTGGACCTGCTCGCCGCGATCCCGTCCGTGGTCTACGGCATGTGGGGGATGTCCTGGCTCGTCCCCCAGCTCCAGCCGTTCTTCGCGTGGCTGTCCGGCACCCTGGGGTTCATCCCGCTGTTCGCGGACTTCCAGGCGCCGGCGAAGAACATCATGTCCGCGGGCATCGTGCTGGCCGTGATGATCCTGCCGATCATCACCGCCACCATCCGGGAGGTCTTCCTCCAGACCCCGCGCCTGCACGAGGAGGCCTCCCTGGCGCTGGGCTCCACGCGCTGGGAGATGATCCGGATGGCTGTCTTCCCGTTCGGCCGCTCGGGCATCATCAGCGCGTCGATGCTGGGCCTCGGCCGTGCGCTCGGCGAGACGATGGCCGTCCTGATGATCCTGTCGCCCGGGTTCCTCATCAACTTCTACCTGCTCAAGCCCGGCCAGCACCAGTCGATCGCCGCGAACATCGCGAACCAGTTCCCGGAGGCCTCGGGCCTGGGTGCTGACGTGCTCATCGCGACCGGGCTCGCCCTCTTCGCCATCACCTTCGGCGTGAACCTGCTCGCCCGCTGGATCATCGCCCGACGCGCCGAGTTCTCGGGAGCGAACTGATGACCACCACCACCGCACCCGTGCTCCAGCACGCCGGCCACCTGCCGAGGTGGGCGCCCTGGGCGATCCTCGCCGGCGCCTTCGCCGCCGCGTTCCTGCTCCTCACCGTCGTCTCGGAGCCGACCGTCGCGTCGGTGGCGCTCGTCGGCGGCATCCTGTTCGTCGTCGCCGTCTGGGCCGCGTCTCGCGCCGTCGAGGGTCCGCGCCGCGCGAAGGACCGCCTCGCCACGTCCCTGGTCACGGGGGCGTTCATCCTGGCGATGATCCCCCTCGTCTCGCTGGTGTGGATCGTCCTCGCCAAGGGCGCGTCCCTGATGAGCTGGGACTTCCTGACGACGGACATGACCGGCATCTTCGGTGACATGCGCGAGGGCGGGGCCCTCCACGCGATCATCGGCACCCTCTGGGTGACCGGCATCGCCTCGCTGATCTCCATCCCGCTGGGCATCTTCACCGCGATCTATCTCGTCGAGTACGGCAAGGGCCGCCTCGCGCGGGCGATCACGATCCTCGTGGACGTCATGACCGGCATCCCCTCGATCGTCGCCGGCCTCTTCGCCTTCGCCTTCTTCACCATCATCGTCGGGCCGGCGTACCGGTCCGCCTTCATGGGCGCCATCGCCCTCGCCGTCCTCATGACCCCGGTGGTCGTGCGCTCGGTGGAGGAGATGCTCCGACTCGTCCCCAACGAGCTGCGCGAGGCGTCCTACGCCCTCGGCGTGCCGAAGTGGCTCACCGTGGTCAAGGTCGTGCTGCGCACCGCCATCGCCGGCATCACGACCGGCGTGATGATCGCCATCGCCCGCGTGATCGGCGAGACGGCCCCGCTGCTGATGACCACGGGCATCATCGCCACCACCAACAACGACCCGTTCGAGGGCCGGATGGCCACCCTGCCCGTGTTCGCCTACCGCCAGTACGCCCAGGGCGGCGTCGGCGTCGAGCGTGCCTGGGCGGCCGCCCTGACCCTCGTGGCGATCGTCATGCTGCTCAACCTCGTCGCCCGCCTGGTGAGCCGGTACTTCTCCCCGAAGGGCATCTCGTGACCCGGCCTGCCGCGCACCGCCCCGCGCGCCACCCCCGCCCCCTCCGCCCCGCCAGCGCGGGCCGCGCCGCCGGCCCCGGAAGGAACCCCCATGTCTAAGCGCATCGACGTCAAGGACCTCAACGTCTACTACGGGGACTTCCTCGCGGTCGAGGGCGTCAACATGACCATCGAGCCGCGCTCCGTCACCGCGCTGATCGGCCCCTCGGGCTGCGGCAAGTCCACGTTCCTGCGCACGCTCAACCGCATGCACGAGGTCATCCCGGGCGCCCGCGTCGAGGGCGAGGCCCTCATGGACGGGCAGAACCTCTACGCCTCGGACGTCGACCCGGTGCAGGTGCGCCGTCAGGTCGGCATGGTCTTCCAGCGGCCGAACCCGTTCCCCACGATGTCCATCGCGGACAACGTGCTCGCCGGGGTCAAGCTCAACAACAACCGCATCAAGAAGTCCGAGGCCGAGGCCCTGGTCGAGGAGTCGCTCCGGGGCGCGAACCTGTGGAACGAGGTGAAGGACCGCCTCGACCGGCCCGGCTCGTCCCTCTCCGGCGGTCAGCAGCAGCGGCTGTGCATCGCGCGTGCGATCGCGGTCAAGCCGCAGGTGCTCCTCATGGACGAGCCCTGCTCGGCCCTGGACCCGATCTCGACGCTGGCCATCGAGGACCTCATGGCCGAGCTGAAGGACGAGTACACCATCGTCATCGTGACCCACAACATGCAGCAGGCCGCCCGCGTCTCCGACCGGACCGGCTTCTTCAACATCGCCGGCACCGGCAAGCCGGGCCACCTCATCGAGATGGACGACACCGAGAAGATGTTCTCCTCGCCGTCCGTGAAGGACACCGAGGACTACATCTCCGGCCGCTTCGGGTGAGCCGGCACGACTGACGAGAGGGGCCCCTCGGGGCCCCTCTCTCGTGTGCGGCCGCTGCCCGGCCGGTCCCTGGCTGAGCCGTTCCCCGGCTCAGACTGTCCCTCGCCCGGACGGTCCCGTGCTCAGCGGGCGGCGCCCCGCAGCGACTCGCTGACCGGCGTCTCGGAGAGCAGGATGCACAGCGAGGTGCGGTCGTCGGCCTGGACCCACCCCTCCTCCGTGGGCGAGAGGGTGGAGAAGTAGATCTCCGACTCCGCGTACGGCACTCCGACGAACTCCTCGAACCGGACCGCGCACTCCTTCTCGGCGAACTCCTCGATCGCGGCGCGGCCGGGGTAGTCGTCGTCGCCGGCGTGACGGACGGCGGCGAAGACCTCGGCGTCGTGAGGCTCGGTGCACTGCTTGGTCTCCACCTGCGTCACCTCGGCGCCCTTCAGCTCCGACTGGTCGAGGCAGTCGCCGACCTCGAGAGCGACGACCTCCGCGCCCCGGGAGCACCCGGCCGGGAGGAGCAGGGCCGCCGCGGCCACGGCGGGGACGATGCGGGCGCGCATGGTGCTCCTCGGTGTGGTCGTTCGCGGCGGTGCGCACCACCACGCTAGTGCCGGACCGCGGTGCCGGGCACGCGGAACCGCGTCCGCGCGTGCGACCGGGGCTCGCCGCCCGGTCAGCGCACGAACGGGCTGAGCACCAGGTACAGGGCGGCCGCGACGGCTGCCGACGCCGGGATCGTCAGCACCCAGGCGACGGCGATGTTCCCGGCCACGCCCCAGCGCACCGCGGAGAGCCGCCTCGTGGCCCCCACGCCCATGATCGCCGAGGTGATGGTGTGCGTGGTCGAGACGGGGGCGTGGAAGGCGAACGCCGCGACGTACAGCACGGCGGAGGAGACCGACTCGGCGACGAAGCCGCGGGCGGGGTCGAGCTGGATGACGCGCCGGCCGAGGGTGTGCATGATGCGCCAGCCGCCGGCGTAGGTGCCGAGCGAGATGGCGGCCGCGGCGGCGAGCTTGACCCACACCGGGATGTTGCTGCCCTCGTGCAGCCCGCCCGCGGCAAGCGCCAGCACGATCACGCCCATCGTCTTCTGCGCGTCCTGGAGCCCGTGGCCCAGGGCCATCGCGGCCGCGGAGATCGTCTGGGACAGCTGGAAGCCGCGCAGGGTCCGCCGGTAGGGGAAGGAGCGGACGGCCCACAGCGTGAGAACCATCGCCGCGTAGGCGAGCACGAAGCCGATGACCGGCGAGAGCACCATCGGCAGGGCGACCAGCAGGCCGATGACCTCCCAGTGCACCGTCGCGGCGGCGGCCAGGCCGGCGCCGAGCAGCCCGCCGATCAGGGCGTGCGAGGACGACGACGGCAGGCCGAGCCGCCAGGTCACCAGGTTCCACGCGATGGCGCCCACGAGCGCGGCGAGGACGACGCCGAGGCCGTCCGCGCCCCCCGGCGTCGTGATGATGCCGGAGCCGATGGTCTCGGCGACGCCGGTCCCGAGCAGCGCCCCGAAGAGGTTCATCACCGCCGCCAGGACCACCGCCGTGTGCGGTGTGAGCGCCCGGGTGGTGACGGAGGTCGCGATGGAGTTCGCGGCGTCGTGGAAGCCGTTCGTGAAGTCGAAGACGAGCGCGACCGCCACGACCACCACCACGAGGAGGAGGACGAGATCCACGGGCTCAGGACTCCTTGAGCGCGATCGTCTCGACGCTGTTCGCGAGCCGCTCGAAGCAGTCCGCCGCCTCCTCGAGGGCGTCGAGAACCCCCTTGAGCTTGATGACCTTGATGGGGTCGGCCTCCTCGTCGAACAGCTCGGCGACCAGCCGCCGGTACGCACGGTCGGCCAGGTGCTCGAGCCGGTCCACCTCGACCCAGTACTCGTGCAGGTCGGTGGTGGAGCGGAGCCGCGGCATCGCCTGGGCCGTCAGCTCGGCGCAACGGTGCAGCACGCCGACCAGCTCTCCCACGCCGGTGGGCAGGACCCCGACCTTGTAGAGCACCATGAGGTCGCCGGCCTCGTCGATCGCGTCCATGCAGTCGTCGATCCCGCTGGCCAGGGAGTACATGTCGTCGCGGTCGAACGGGGTCACGAACGTCTTGTTGAGGCGGCTCAGGAACGCCCGGGCGCTCTCGTCGGCCGCCTGCTCGACCTCGTGCAGGCGTTCCGCCAGCCGGACGCGCTGGGTGCGGTCGGCGCTGAGCATGCGGGTGAGGAGGTCGGCGCCCTCGACAAGGTGTCCTGCGCTCGTGGTGAGCAGCTCGAAGAAGGCGCCGTCCTGCGGGGTGAGCCGGAATCGCAACGAGACTCCCTGACGTGGACGTGACCGGCGGGTGAACCGGCGGTGCCCAGGCTAAGCCAGGAAGGTCGCTCCCGAGGAACCGCGCGTCGTCGCGCCAGGGGGAGTGAGGACGCCGGGCCGGAGAGCGCCAGTCGGCGCGAAGGCCGCTCTTGGCGGCTTGTGTTGGAGCCCGGGGCTTTCGCGACCCGGCGTCACGCTCCACTGTACGGCAGTGCTTCCGGGCCCGCGCAAGCGCAGGGCGCACCTGGGGAGACGACGACGACGGTGCCGCAGGTCAGCGCGCGGGCGTCGGCGTGGCGATGGTCACGGTCCCGCCGCAAGCTCACCGTCCGGGCGCGCCGCTCCCGCGCTCCTCGCGGCCTGCGCGCTCCTCGCCGCCGGTGCGGTCGTCGCGGCCGTCGCCGCCGTCCCGCCCGCGGGGGTCGAAGCGGTACCCGACGTTGCGCACGGTGCCGATGAGCTGGTCGTGCTCGCTGCCCAGCTTGGCGCGCAGCCGCCGCACGTGGACGTCCACGGTGCGCGTGCCACCGAAGTAGTCGTAGCCCCACACCTCCTGGAGGAGCTGGGCGCGCGAGAGCACGCGACCGGGGTTCTGGACCAGGTGCCGGAGGAGCTCGAACTCCTTGTAGGTCAGGTCGAGGTGACGGCCCCTCACCCGGGCCGTGTACGCCGAGGCGTCGATGACGAGATCCCCGGCCTCGAGCCGGTCGGCAGAGCCGGACGGCTCCGGGTCCGGTCGCGCGACCTCCGCGATCATCCGCAGGCGGGCCTCGACCTCCGCGGGACCCGCGCTGACCAGGACGACGTCGGCGGCACCCCACGAGCGTGAGACCGCGGTGAAGCCGCCCTCCGTGAGCACGAGGAGCACTGGCGGGGCCGCCATGGGGCCGCTCAGGCCGCGGCACAGGGTCCGGGCCGCCACCAGGTCCGCCCGGGCGTCGAGGAGCACCACGGCCGCGCCGTCGTCCTCGACGACGGAGGAGAGGGCCGGCGGAGCGACCCGCACATGGTGCGTGAGCAGGGTGAGGGCGGGCAGCACGGCGGCCGCGCCGCCGGGGTCGGCGGTGAGCATCATGAGTTCCGCCACGGGCACCCTCCTCACGGGTGGCCACACTCTAGCGGGACCGTGAGGCGTGCCCTGACGCGTGACCGGCGTCCGGGAGGCGGCCTCTCCCATCTGCAACAATCGCCGGGTGACCACCTCCGCCCCGTGCCGACCGGGCGGCGGAGCATCCCCTCGGGGCGGGGTCTCCCGATGATGGGCGCATCCACCCGTGCGGTGTTCACGGCGCTCGGCGCCGCCACCGTGGCGCTCGCCGGGTACGCCTCCCTCGACGTCCTCACCGGACTGGTGCTCGCCCTCTGCCTCGTCTTCGCCTCCGGGTGGCCGCGACTGCTCTCGCTGCCGACCGCCCGTGGCGGCAGCCTGGTCATCGCCCTGGTGGCGCTGGCCGCCGTCGTCGTCGTGAGGGTGGCCACCTTCGGCGACCTCGCCGTCGTCATGGGCCTGGCCGTCGTCGCGGCGTTCGTCCACCAGATGCTCCGGCGCGACGGCCGCCCGCGGCTCGTCGAGTCGGTGGCGGGCGTGGTCTCGGGGACCGTCGTCGTCGTCTCCGCCTCCGGCTGGCTCGCCGTCGAGGAGGGCGTGGTCAGCGCGGAGCTCGTCGTCACCGCGGCGGCCGCGATCGCCGCCGCCGCGGCCGTCACGGCGCTGAACGCGGCCACCCGGCTCGTCGCCGCGCTCGCCACGGTGGTCGGCGGCGCGGTCGGCCTGCTGACCGGCGCCCTGCTCGGTGACGTCGGCGCGGTCCCGGGCCTGCTGGTCGGCCTCGCCGCGGGGATCCTCACGGCCGCCCTGCACATCCTGTTCGGCCGGTTCCCCGCCTCGCGGCGCGTCCGCCCCGCCCTCGCCGCAGCCCTGCTGCTGGTGCTCGCCTCGGGCGTCCCGGTCTTCCTCGTGAGCCGGCTCCTGAACGGCTGACCCCCTCGCGCCCCGCGACGACTAGCCTGGCACCATGCCGTTCCAGCTCCCTGACGACCTCGCCCCGGAGTGCTACCCGCTCGCCTGGCTCCTCGGCTCGTGGCGCGGCTTCGGCCTGCTCGGCTACCCCGGCGTGCCGGAGACCCCCTTCGTGCAGGAGATCGTCTTCGACCACGACGGCGGGCCCTACCTGCGCTCGACGTCGACCATCCACCTCGCCGACCCCCAGGGGTCCGGGCCCATCGCCCGGGAGATGACCGGGCACGAGGGGGCCGCGGCCCTGGTCCGCGGCCAGCTCTGGTCCACCGAGACCTCCTACTGGCGGCCCGTGCCGAACGGGCACCCCACCCCCGCGGAGGGGGACGGCGCCCCGCGGACGAGCGCCGGCGCGCCCGCGCCCGCCCCGACCGAGCTCGAGGTGCTCGTCGCCGACCCCGCCGGCCAGATCAGCGTCTACGTCGGGTCCGTGCGGGGCCCGCGGATCGACCTCTCCACGGACGCCGTCGTGCGCACCGCCACCGCCGCCGAGATGACCGGCGCCACCCGCGTCTACGGGCTCGTCCAGCGGGACCTCATGTGGGCGATGGACCTGGCCGCCTTCGGCCACGAGCTCCAGTCCTACGCGTCCGGCCGGCTGAGCCGGGAGGAGTGAGATGACCGCCACCGAGGAGACCACCTACCGAAGCCCGCTGCTGGACCGGCCCGGCGCGGTCGCCGACTCCGGCCCGGACGCCGGCGTCGCGCTGCACTACGGCGACCCCGTCCACGAGCAGCGCGCGCTCGCCCGCGGCGAGGCGATGGTCGACCTCTCCCACCTCGGCGTCGTCACCGTCACCGGCCCGGACCGGATCAGCTGGCTGAACACCCTCAGCTCCCAGCTGCTGCTGGGCCTCGAGGCCGGCGCCTCCACCGAGCTGCTGCTGCTGGACGTCAACGGGCACGTCGAGCACGCCCCCGCGGTCCAGGACGACGGCGAGCGCACCTGGCTGATCACCGAGGCGGCGGACGCCGCGCCCCTCGCCGCGTTCCTCGACTCGATGCGCTTCATGCTGCGCGTGGAGGTCGAGCGGCGCGACGACGTCGCGGCCGTCGGCACCGCCGGCGGCGGCTGGTCCGTCCTGGCCGACCACCCGGCCCGCCTGCTGACCTGGCAGGACCCCTGGCCGCGCACCGCCCCCGGCTCCACCCACTACGGGCCCCCGGACGCCGAGCACCCCGGCATCGAGATCCACCGCGCCCTCACCCTCGTACGGCGCGACGCGCTGGCCGCGGTCGCCGCGGACTTCTGCGCGCCGACGACGGAGCCGGGCGCCCGCCCGCGCCGCCTCGCCGGGACGTGGGCGTGGGAGGCGCTGCGGGTGGAGGCCTGGCGCCCGCGCCTGGGGCGCGAGGTGGACGAGCGCACCATCCCGCACGAGCTGGACTGGCTGCGCACGGGCGTCCACCTCAGCAAGGGCTGCTACCGCGGCCAGGAGACGATCGCGCGCGTGGTCAACCTCGGCCGACCGCCGCGCCGGCTGGTCATGCTGCACCTCGACGGCTCCGAGCACCTCATGCCCGGCCCGGGCGAGGAGGTGCGGCACGGCGAGAAGGTGGTCGGGCGCCTGACCACCGTCGTGCGGCACGAGGAGCTCGGACCCGTGGCGCTCGCCGTCGTCAAGCGCAGCGTCCCCGCCGACGCCACCCTCACCGCCGGCGGGGTCGCCGCCGCCCAGGAGATCGTCGTCGGGACCGACGGGGTCACCGACGTGCGGCCCGCCGAGCGTCCGGGGGCCGGTCTCCGCCGTCGCGACCTGCGGTCATGACGGCCCGCCCGGCACGCCCGGGCGCGGAGCGGTCCGGCGCGGACGGGCCCCGGTCGGGCGCCGAGCGGTCGAGCGCCGAGGCACCCCGGTCGGGCGCGGAGCGGTCCAGCGCCGAGGGGCGCCGCCCGGCACCCGACGCGTCCGGCGCCCGCGCGCGCCGTTCCGGCGCAGCCCGGCTCGTCGCCGCCGGGATCGGGCGGACGATGGACCTGCGCCGCTGGCGCGTGGTGCTGCGGGTCCAGGCGCGCCAGGGTCGCCGCCGGACCTCCGACGCCTTCGTCCCGATCCTCACCGCGGCGCTCGCCGCGGGCCTGGCCTACCTCGTCTCGGGCAGTCTCCTCGGGCACCAGCTGCCGATGTTCGCCCCGATCGCCGCGTGGGTGTGCCTGGGGTTCAGCCCGGACCGTCAGCTGCGCCGGGTCGCCGAGATGGGCGCCGGCGTCACGCTCGGCGTGGGCCTGGGGGAGCTTTTCGCGGCCCTGTTCGGCGCCGGGCCCGTGCAGATCTTCGCGGTCCTCCTCTTCTCCGCCCTGACCGCCCGGTTCCTCGACCGGGGCCAGCTCTTCACCACGCAGGCGGGCGTGCAGTCGATCGTCATCGTCGCGATGCCGGCCAGCATGTTCACCGACGGCGCCGTCGGCCGCTGGTCCGACGCGCTCGTCGGAGCCGCGCTCGCGCTCCTCGTCACCGCGCTGCTGCCCGGCGACGTCGTGCGCCGGCCCCGCCGCCTCGGCCAGGAGGTGCTCGGGGAGCTGGCCTCGATGCTCGCCACCCTCGGCCGGGGGCTGCGCACCGGCGACCCGCAGCTCGCGGCCGACGCGCTGGCGCAGGGCCGCGGCACGCAGGGCGGGCTCGACGCGTGGGTCACCGCGGTGCGCAGCGCGAAGGAGCTCGTCCGGGTCAACCCGGCGCTGCGCGCCGAGCGCGCCACCATCGCCGAGCTCGGCCGGGTGAGCACCCTGGCGGACCGGGCCATGCGCAACGCCCGGGTGGTCTGCCGGCGCGCCGTGGTCGCCATCGAGGAGGACGGGCCGTCCCCCGACATCGCGGACGAGGTGGACGCCGTCGCCACCGCGCTGAGCTCCCTCGCCGCGGCGATCGGGCACGGCGATCCGCCCGAGCACGCCCGTGCCACGCTCGTGCGGGTCTCCGCGACCCTCGTCCCGGTGCTGCACGCCGAGGAGGGCTGGCGCAAGCAGACGCTGGTGTCGCTGCTGCGCTCGCTGGTCGTCGACGCGCTGCAGATGACCGGCATGTCTCGCCGGCAGGCGATGGCGCAGCTCGCCGAGGGCTGAGCCGACGGCGCGGCTCCGTCCGGCGGGCGGTCAGCCTAGGACGACGTCCTCGCCCACGACCGTCACCGGCACCGGGGGCAGCGGCTCGCTGGCCGGCCCGGTGACGACGCCGCCGTCGGCGAGGGCGAAGGCCGACCCGTGGCACGGGCAGTCGATCTCCGCCCGCCCGATCTGCACGGTGCAGCCCGCGTGGGTGCAGACCGCTCTGAACGCCCGGACCGTGCCGGCCTCCGGCTGCACGACCACCACGGGGGCGCCCTCCACCTCCAGCACGACGCCGGAACCGACCGGCACGTCGCTCACCGCGAGCAGCCGCGTGCCGGCGGCCGAGGGCGGGGGAGCGGCGGCTTCGCCAGGACCGTCCCCACCGCAGCCGGCGAGCAGGGGGACGGTGAGAAGGCCCGTGCCGGCCAGGAGCACGCTGCGACGGGCCGGTCCCGCCCCGGGGGTGATGTCCACCCGCCCATCGTGCCCGCTCGTTACGCTGCGGGGGTGATCGCCAACGTGCAGGTGCTGCTCTTCCTTGCGCTCTCCCTCGTCCTGCTGGGCATCGAGCTGTGGGCCCTCGTGGACGCCGCCCGGCGGCCGGCGGGCGCCTTCGCCTACGGGGGCAAGCGCACCAAGAAGTTCTGGGTCCTGCTCACGGCGGCCGGCGCCCTCGTCGGGTTCATCGCGATCCCGCCGCCGCTGGGACTGGGCATCCTGGGCACGTTCACGATGTTCATCGCGGTCGTCCCGGCGGGCGTGTACCTCGCCGATGTCCGGCCCGCCGTCAGCGGCTACGGGGGCGGGCGACGCCGGCCCCCGAGCCAGGGCGGCGGCTGGTGAGGGCCGTCCTCCAGCGGGTCACCCGCGCGTCGGTGACCGTCGGCGGCGAGGTCGTCGGCCGGATCGACCGCCCCGGGCTGCTCGCGCTCGTCGGTGTCACCCACGACGACGGCGCCGAGCAGGTGGAGCGGCTCGCCCGCAAGATCGCCGAGCTGCGGATCCTGCGGGACGAGCGGTCCGTCGCGGACGACGGCGCGCCCGTGCTCGTCGTCTCCCAGTTCAGGCTCTACGCCGACGTGCGCAAGGGGCGTCGGCCCACCTGGAACCACGCCGCGCCGGGGGCGGTCGCCGAGCCGCTGGTCGACGCGGTGGCCGACGCGCTGCGGGACCGCGGCATCGAGGTCGCCACCGGTCGCTTCGGCGCGGACATGGCTGTCGAGCTGGTCAACGACGGCCCGGTGACGCTGCTCGTGGAGGTCTGAGCCGTCTCGCGACCCGCGCCACGCCCGTCCACAGGCTCGTCCGCCGGCCGGACGCCGTCGGTGCAGGATCGGGGCATGGAGATCGAGGCCGTCAGGGGCGACATCACCCGCCAGGACGTCGACGCCGTCGTCAACGCCGCCAACTCCTCGCTGCTGGGCGGGGGAGGCGTGGACGGCGCGATCCACCGCGCCGCCGGCCCGGGGCTGCTCGAGGAGTGCATGGAGCTGCGGCGCACCGAGCTTCCCGACGGCCTGCCCGTCGGGAGGGCCGTGCCGACGGCCGGGTACCGGCTGCCGGCACGGTGGGTCATCCACACGGTCGGGCCCAACGCCCACCGGGGCGAGACCGACCCCGCGCTGCTGGCGGCCTGCTTCACCAGCGCGCTCGTCGTCGCCACCGACGTCGCCGCCCCCACCGTCGCCTTCCCGGCCGTCAGCGCGGGCGCCTTCGGGTGGGACGTGGCCGAGGTGGCCCGCGTCGCCGTCGAGGCGGTCGGTGCGTTCGCCGCGTTCCAGACGAACCGGGACGGCGCCGAGGTGTGCGGCACGCAGGTCCGGGAGATCGGCGCCACCAGGATCGAGCTCGTGCGCTTCGTGCTCCACGACGACCGCGCGCTGCGCGCGTTCAGCCGGGAGCTGGGCTGAGGCTCCGCACCTCCCGGGCGCGGGCGGCGTCCCCCGCGCGCCCGCCGGGCCCGATTGTGCTCCGCGCAGCCGATTCTGCGAGCCGGACCCACGCGTCACGCCGGTGGCGAACACGGGCAGTTCCGCGAGGTCCCCGCCGTTAGCCTTGACGAACGCTGCCCAGACCGGTTGCCGCCGGGTACTGGCCGAGGTAGCCGCCCGTGAGGAGTGCACATGTTTGAACGATTTACCGACCGTGCCCGACGCGTGGTCGTCCTCGCCCAGGAAGAGGCGCGGATGCTCAACCACAACTACATCGGCACCGAGCACATCCTCCTCGGCCTGATCCACGAGGGAGAGGGCGTCGCCGCGAAGGCGCTCGAGGCCCTCGACATCTCGCTCGAGGCGGTGCGTGCGCAGGTGACCGAGATCATCGGCGAGGGGCAGCAGTCCCCGTCCGGTCACATCCCGTTCACGCCGCGAGCCAAGAAGGTCCTCGAGCTGTCCCTGCGCGAGGCGCTGCAGCTCGGCCACAACTACATCGGGACCGAGCACATCCTGCTCGGCCTCATCCGCGAGGGCGAGGGCGTCGCCGCCCAGGTGCTCACCAAGCTCGGCGCGGACCTCAACCGCGTCCGCCAGCAGGTCATCCAGCTCCTCTCCGGCTACCAGGGCAAGGAGCCCGTGGCCTCCGGCGGCCCGGCCGAGGGGCAGCCCTCGGGCTCCGCCGTCCTCGACCAGTTCGGCCGCAACCTCACCCAGGCCGCCCGCGAGGGCAAGCTCGACCCGGTCATCGGCCGCAAGCTCGAGGTGGAGCGGGTCATGCAGGTGCTGTCCCGCCGCACCAAGAACAACCCGGTCCTGATCGGCGAGCCCGGCGTCGGCAAGACCGCCGTCGTCGAGGGCCTCGCCCAGGACATCGTCCGCGGCGACGTGCCGGAGACGCTGAAGGACAAGCAGCTCTACACCCTGGACCTCGGCTCCCTCGTGGCCGGGTCGCGCTACCGCGGTGACTTCGAGGAGCGCCTGAAGAAGGTGCTCAAGGAGATCCGCACCCGCGGCGACATCATCCTGTTCATCGACGAGATCCACACCCTCGTCGGGGCGGGTGCCGCCGAGGGCGCCATCGACGCGGCCTCGATCCTCAAGCCCATGCTGGCCCGCGGCGAGCTGCAGACCATCGGGGCGACCACCCTCGAGGAGTACCGCAAGCACATCGAGAAGGACGCTGCCCTGGAGCGGCGGTTCCAGCCGATCCAGGTGGCCGAGCCGACGCTCGCGCACACCATCGAGATCCTCAAGGGCCTGCGCGACCGGTACGAGGCGCACCACCGCGTCTCCATCACCGACGAGGCGCTCGTGGCCGCCGCCACCCTGGCGGACCGCTACGTCTCCGACCGGTTCCTGCCGGACAAGGCGATCGACCTCATTGACGAGGCGGGCGCGCGCCTGCGCATCCGCCGCATGACGGCGCCGCCGGAGCTGCGCGAGCTCGACGAGCGCATCGCCGAGGTTCGCCGTGAGAAGGAGTCGGCGATCGACGACCAGGACTTCGAGAAGGCCGCGCGCCTGCGCGACCAGGAGAAGACCCTGGGCGAGCGCCGCACCGAGCGGGAGAAGGCCTGGAAGAACGGCGACCTCGACGCGGTCTCCGAGGTGGACGAGGAGCTCATCGCGGAGGTGCTGGCGATGTCGACCGGCATCCCGGTCTTCAAGCTCACCGAGGAGGAGTCCTCCAAGCTCCTCCACATGGAGGACGAGCTGCACAAGCGCGTGGTCGGCCAGGACACGGCCATCAAGGCGCTCTCGCAGGCGATCCGCCGCACGCGCGCCGGTCTGAAGGACCCCAAGCGCCCGGGCGGGTCGTTCATCTTCGCCGGCCCCACCGGCGTCGGGAAGACCGAGCTGGCCAAGGCGCTCGCCGAGTTCCTCTTCGGGGACGAGGACGCGCTGATCCAGCTCGACATGTCAGAGTTCTCCGAGAAGCACACCGTCTCGCGGCTCTTCGGCTCCCCGCCCGGGTACGTCGGCTACGAGGAGGGTGGCCAGCTCACCGAGAAGGTGCGGCGCCGTCCGTTCTCCGTGGTGCTGTTCGACGAGGTGGAGAAGGCCCACGCGGACATCTTCAACTCGCTGCTCCAGATCCTCGAGGACGGCCGCCTGACCGACTCCCAGGGCCGCACGGTGGACTTCAAGAACACCGTGATCATCATGACGACGAACCTCGGCACCCGGGACATCGCCAAGGGCCTGCTGA
The DNA here is from genome assembly GCF_039537705.1 of Georgenia daeguensis. Classification (NCBI taxonomy): domain Bacteria; kingdom Bacillati; phylum Actinomycetota; class Actinomycetes; order Allobogoriellales; family Allobogoriellaceae; genus Georgenia; species Georgenia daeguensis. Next base: position 199,101 of record NZ_BAABBA010000006.1, on the reverse strand, counting down.
CCGGCTTCCAGGCCGGCGGCGAGCTGTCCAACAGCTACGAGCGGATGAAGACGAAGGTCAACGAGGAGCTCAAGCAGCACTTCCGGCCCGAGTTCCTCAACCGCGTGGACGACGTCATCGTCTTCCCGCAGCTGTCCGAGGCGGAGATCATCCAGATCGTCGACCTGATGATCGCCCGTCTGGACCAGCGCATGCGCGACCAGGACATGACGATCGAGCTCACGCCGTCGGCCAAGGAGCTGCTCGCCGAGCGCGGATACGACCCGGTGCTCGGGGCGCGTCCGCTGCGCCGCGCGATCCAGCGCGAGATCGAGGACGTGCTCTCCGAGAAGATCCTCTTCGGCGACGTCAAGCCCGGCCAGAAGATCCTGGTCGACGCCGAGGGCGAGGGTCTGCTCGGCCAGTTCACCTTCACGGGTGTCCCGGCCGGGGAGATCGTCAAGCCCGAGCCGGTCGCCGTCGGGCACGGCACGACGGTCGAGCAGCGTGACATGCCGACGGCGCCCGAGGGTGGCGGCGCCGGCGGCGGCGGTCAGCTGCAGCCCGGTTCCTGACCGGTAGACCCACCGCACGGGAAGGCCCGGCGACCATCTGGTCGCCGGGCCTTCCGGTGTCTTCGTCAGGACCGGTTCGGTGAGCGTGCGGCCGTCCCGTCGTCCGCCCCGGTCGGCGAGCCGTGCCGTGTCCGGCCCAGTCCCGCGCGCCTCCGGGGCCGGTCGACGCGTCGCGGGCGCCCGCGTGTCACAGGTAAGTGCCTCCGGGCAGATGAAGTCGGTCTGGAACGACTTACCGGGCGAAGGAGCACTTGATGGACACGAGGGGCAGCCGGAGATCGTGGCAGACAGGCCGGCGAGCGGTTCGCACGGCAAGCGGCCGCGGAGATGGGTGCAGGGGTGGAGCCCGACGGGCTCGATTCTCAGGCGCCCGAGTGTCACCAGAAAGTGCCTCCGGGCAGATGAAGTCGGTCTGGAACGACTTACCGGGCGAAGGAGCACTTGATGGACACGAGGGGCAGCCGGAGATCGTGGCACACAGGCCGGCGAGCGGTTCGCACGGCAAGCGGCCGCGGAGATGGGTGCAGGGGTGGAGCCCGACGGGCGCGATTCTCAGGCGCCCGCGTGTCACAGGTAAGTGCTTCCGGGCAGATGAAGTCGGTCTGGAACGACTTACCGGGCGAAGGAGCACTTGATGGACACGCGGGGGGAGCCGGAGATCGTGGCAGACAGGCCGGCGAGCGGTTCGCACGGCAAGCGGCCACGGAGATGGGTGCAGGGGTGGAGCCCGACGGGCGCGATTCTCAGGCGCCGACGCTGACGAGCTCGCCGTCGCTGCTCGTGACCGGCTGGCGGTACCGCTCCACGAACGCCCGCACCACAGCGTGCGAGGCGCTGACATCGGCGCGGGAGATCCGCTCGATCACGCCGTCGACCTGGTCGGCGGGGAAGTAGCCGGAGTGGCGGTAGACCTCGATGCGCGTGATCAGCGCGGCCCGGTCCATCTCGGGGTGGAACTGCGTGACGTACTGGTTGCGGCCCAGGCGGAACGCCTGCACCGGGCAGGCCGCCGAGGTGGCGAGCAGCGTCGCGCCCGGCGGCACGGCCCTGAGGGCCTCCTTGTGCCCGACGTAGGACTCGAACGCACCCGGCAGGCCACCGAGCACCGGGTCCCGCCGGCCCTCGGCGGTCAGCGTGATCAGCGCGGCGGAGGTCTCCTCGGCGTAGGTGCCGTCGACGACGCCGCCCGCCCTCCGGCCGAGCGCCCCCACCCCGAAGCACAGCCCGAGGAACGGCAGGTCGCGACGCTGCACCTCGGCGAGGACGACGTCGAGCTCGGCCTCGACGCGCCGCTGCGTCGGGCTCTTGGACGCCTGGGGCACCGACGTCGTGAACGGGCTCCCGCCGAGGATGACGCCGGCGTAGTCGTCCAGGTCCAGAGAGAACGGTCCGGACTCCATCCGCACGCGCACGAGCTCCTCGGGACGGAGGCCGCCGTGGCGGAGGAACGAGGCGTACTCGTCGTCCGCCGCGACGTCCTCGCTGCGCGAGGCGAGGAGCACGAAGGGCTTGCCGGGCATGGTCAGAGTCCACCACCGCCCGCCCGCATCGGCGCTGACCGTCCGCCACGTGTCGTCCTGGCGGCCGCGCGTCCGGATGGTGGGACGGGCCTGGACGGAGCTGGCGCCGTCGTCGTCCCCGGTCTAGACGTCCCTGACGGTCCAGGGGACCCGACGGTCCAGGGGACCATACGGTCCAGACGTCCTGACGGTCCAGGGGACCCGAAGGTCCAGAGGCCCGACGGTCCAGAGGCCCGACGGTCCAGACGACCTGACGGTCAGCGGTCCGGCGCCCCAGACGTCCCGGCGTGCGGGCCCGTCCGTCCAGATCTACCGTGGAGGCGGATCCCCACCAGGGGGACTCTTCACGGAAGGAGCCAGCGATGGGTCTGGACGACAAGATCAGCAACGCCGCCGAGAAGGGCGCGGGCAAGGTCAAGGAGGGCGCCGGCAGGGCGACCGACAACGAGAGGCTGGAGGCCGAGGGCCAGGCCGACCAGACCAAGGCCAACCTCAAGCAGGCGGGCGAGAACGTCAAGGACGCCTTCAAGTAGACGCCGCGACGACGCCGGCCGGAGCCCCGCGGGAGCGATCCCGCGGGGCTCCGGCGTGTGAGGATGGAGGCATGGTCACCGGGCCGGTCGCCTTCGTCCTCGGCGGCGGCGGCGTGCGCGGCGCCGTGCAGGTGGGCATGGTGCAGGCGCTCCTGGAGGCGGGGGTGCGGCCGGACATCGTGGTCGGAACCTCGGTCGGGGCCATCAACGGCGCACTGCTCGCGTCGGACCCGACTCTCGCCGTCGTGGACCGACTCCGCGCCGCCTGGACGTCCGCCGCGGCCAGGGCCGTCTACGGCGACTCCCTCGGCCGCCAGCTCCGCCGCCTCGTCACCACGCGGACGCACCTGAACTCACCGGAGCCGCTGCGGCGGCTGCTCGCGTCCGAGCTCGGCCCGGACGCCACGTTCGAGGACCTCGCGGTGCCGCTCACCGTGGTGGCAGCGAACATCGAGCGCGCCAGCGAGCAGTGGTTCGACAGCGGCCCGTTGATCGACGCGGTGCTCGCCTCCGCCTCCGTGCCGGGCGTGCTCCCGGCCACCCGGATCGGCGAGGAGCACTTCATGGACGGTGGCCTCGTGAACTCGATCCCGCTCGAGGCCGCCGTGCGGCTGGGGGCAAGGACGGTGTACGTGCTGCAGGTGGGCCGGGTGGAGGAGGCGCTCCGCGTGCCGACCCGCGCGCTCGACACCGCCCGCGTCGCCTTCGAGGTGGCCCGGCGCCACCGCTTCTCCCGCGACGTGACCCTCGTCCCCGAGGGCGTCGAGGTGCACGTCCTGCCCAGCGGCGGGGCGCTCGAGGGCGACGAGAAGCTGTCCTCCTACCGGCGGATGGACACCGCGACCCGTCGGATCGAGCGTGCGTACGCCGCCAGCCGGCAGTACCTGAGCGCCACGGAGCTGTCCTGATGCCCCTCCCGCCGCGCTGGGTGCGCCGGGTGCTCGTCGCGCCGGCCGTCGTCGTCGGTGCCGTCATCCTCGTCACGACGCTCCCGGTGTGGCTGCTCGTGGCCACCGGCCTGACCGCCCTCGTCCCCGGCTACCTTCGGCTGCCCCGGGTGCTGTGGATGGTGACGTTCTACCTGCTGTGGGACTCCGCGGCGCTGGTGAGTCTCTTCGGGCTCTGGGTGGCCTCGGGCTTCGGGTGGCGGGTGCGCAGCCCGGCGTTCCAGCGCACGCACTACGTGCTCGCCGGCTGGTTCCTGCGCCAGCTCTTCCGGCAGGCCAGGTGGGTGCTGCGACTGCGGATCGACGTCGAGGGCGACGTGGCGGGCGGCGGGCTCGCCGGCCACCCGATCGTCCTGGCCAGCCGGCACGCCGGCCCGGGGGACTCCTTCATCCTCGTCCACGCACTGCTCAACTGGTTCGAGCGGGAACCACGGATCGTCCTGAAGGACACCCTCCAGTGGGACCCGGCGGTCGACGTCATGCTCAACCGCCTGCCGAACCGCTTCATCGCCCCGACGCCGTTCGGGGCGCCCCGCCGCGTCCCGGCGCCGAGCCTTACGGACCAGGTCGGGCAGCTTGCCCACGGCCTCGACGCCAACGACGCCTTCGTCATCTTCCCCGAGGGCGGCAACTTCACCGCCGAGCGCCGCCGACGGCGGATCGAGGGCCTGCGCCGGGAGGGTCGTACGGCGATGGCCGCCCGGGCCGAGGCGATGCGGCACGTGATGGCGCCGCGCCCCGGCGGCATCCTCGCCGCGCTCGACGCCGCCCCCGACGCCGGCGTCGTCTTCGTCGCGCACACCGGCCTCGACCGGATGGTCACGGTCGGTGACGTCTGGCGCGAGCTGCCGATGGACAAGCGCATCGTCATGCACGGCTGGCAGGTGCCCCGCGACGAGATTCCCCTCGGCAGGGAGGAGCGGATCGAATGGCTCTACGGGTGGTGGGAGCGCATCGACGCGTGGGTTGCGGCACGGTCGGCCGCCCTGGCGGACGGCTCGGCCGGTCGCGAACCGGCGGCGTGACGCCGGGCGTCGCGTCCCGGACGGCGTGAGTCCCGTACGGTGCCGCACCAGGGCCCTTGGTCGTCGGGTGTGAGCCGCCTCACCCCCTATCCTTTCGAGGGTGACCGCGGTCACCCGTAGCCTGGCCGCGAACACCCGACGGCGAGGAGAGTCGCGATGGCGAAGTACGTGTACCGGTTCAGCGAGGGTGACAAGGACCAGAAGGACCTGCTGGGTGGCAAGGGTGCCAACCTGGCGGAGATGACGAAGATCGGTCTGCCGGTCCCGCCGGGGTTCACGATCACCACCGAGGCGTGCCGGGCGTACATGCGCGACGGGCAGGTCCCGCCCGAGCTGCGCGTCGAGGTCACGATGGCGATGCGCGAGATCGAGGACACGATCGGGCGGCGCCACGGCGACTTCCACGAGCCGTTGCTGGTCTCGGTGCGCTCGGGGGCGAAGTTCTCGATGCCCGGCATGATGGAGACGGTCCTCAACGTCGGGCTCAACGACGCCTCGGTGAAGGGGCTGGCCGAGTTCTCCGGGGACGAGCGCTTCGCGTGGGACTCCTACCGGCGCCTGATCCAGATGTTCGGCAAGACCGTGCTGGAGATTGACGGCGAGCGTTTCGCCTCGGCGCTGGAGGCGAAGAAGAAGGAGGTCGGCGCGGCCACCGACGTCGACCTGACCGCGGAGGACCTCAAGGACCTGGTGGAGTCGTTCAAGCAGATCGTGCGTGAGGAGTCCGGGCGGGAGTTCCCCCAGCACCCCCGCGAGCAGCTGGACATGGCCATCGAGGCCGTCTTCGGCTCGTGGAACACCGAGCGGGCGCGGCTGTACCGGCGCCGTGAGCGCATCCCGAACGACCTGGGCACCGCGGTCAACGTGGTGACGATGGTCTTCGGGAACCTGGGGGAGACCTCCGGCACCGGGGTGGCCTTCACCCGCGACCCCTCCACCGGGCACTCCGGGGTGTACGGGGACTACCTGCCCAACGCCCAGGGCGAGGACGTCGTCGCCGGCATCCGCAACACCCTGACCCTGGCGGAGCTGGAGGGTCTGGACCCGAAGTCCTACGCCGAGCTCATGCAGGCGATGCGCCGGCTGGAGACCCACTACCGGGACCTGTGCGACATCGAGTTCACCATCGAGCGCGGCAAGCTGTGGCTGCTGCAGACCCGGGTGGGCAAGCGCACCGCCGGCGCGGCGTTCCGGGTGGCCACCCAGCTGGTGGACGAGAACCTCATCACCATGGACGAGGCGATCTCCCGGGTCTCCGGCGCCCAGCTCACGCAGCTGCTGTTCCCCCAGTTCGACGGCGAGGCGGACCGCAAGCTCCTCACCCGCGCCATGGCGGCATCGCCGGGCGCGGCGGTCGGGGAGATCGTCCTGGACAACGCCCAGGCGCTGACACGCACCCAGGCGGGGGCGAACGTCATCCTCGTGCGCCGGGAGACCAACCCCGACGACCTGCAGGGCATGATCGTCGCGGCCGGCGTGCTGACCTCGCGCGGCGGGAAGACCTCCCACGCCGCCGTGGTCGCGCGCGGCATGGGGACGACGGCGGTGGTCGGGGCCGAGGAGATCGACGTCGACGTCGTCGCCCAGGAGGTCCGGGTCGCCGGGCAGGTGCTCCACCCGGGCGACGTCATCGCGCTCGACGGGACCACCGGCGAGGTGTTCCTCGGCGAGGTGCCGGTGGTCGACTCCCCGGTGATGCGCTACATCGCCGAGGGCCTGGACGCCGGGCTCGCCGCGAGCGAGGACGACGCCACCCGTGAGCTCGTGCTCGCCGTCGACCGGATCCTCACCCACGCCGACTCGGTGCGGCGCATGCAGGTGCGGGCCAACGCCGACACCGCCGAGGACGGGCGCCGGGCGCGCGAGCGCGGCGCGCAGGGGGTGGGGCTGTGCCGCACCGAGCACCAGTTCCTCGGCGAGCGGCGCACGTACATCGAGCACCTCGTCCTCGCCGAGGGCGGTGAGGCCCGCGAGGCGGCCCTGGCCGAGCTGCTGCCGCTGCAGCGCAAGGACTTCGTCGACCTGCTCGAGGCGATGGACGGACTGCCGACCACGATCCGGCTCATCGACCCGCCGCTGCACGAGTTCCTGCCCGACCTGACCGAGCTGGCCGTGAAGGTCGCGGTGGCCAAGGAGCAGGGCAAGGTCGAGGAGCGGGACGTCAAGCTCCTCGCGGCGGTGCAGCGCATGCACGAGCAGAACCCGATGCTCGGTCTGCGCGGGGTGCGGCTCGGGCTGAAGGTGCCGGGCCTGTTCGCCCTGCAGATCCGGGCGATCGCGGAGGCCACGGTCGAGCTGCGCCGGGCGGGCAAGGACCCGCGCCCGGAGATCATGGTCCCGCTCGTGGGGTCCGTGCGGGAGCTGCAGATCGTCCGCGAGGAGGCCGAGGGCATCCTCGCCGAGGTCGGCGCCGCGGCCGGGACCACGCTGGACGTGCCGATCGGCTGCATGATCGAGCTGCCCCGTGCGGCGCTGACCGCGCACCGCATCGCCGAGGAGGCCGACTTCTTCTCCTTCGGCACCAACGACCTGACCCAGACCACCTGGGGCTTCTCCCGCGACGACGTCGAGGGCGCGTTCTTCGCCGACTACCTCGAGAACGGGGTGCTGACCATCTCCCCGTTCGAGACCCTCGACGGCGACGGCGTCGGCGCCCTCGTCCGCGCGGGCGTGGAGGGCGGCCGCTCGACCAAGCCGCATCTGCACATGGGAGTGTGCGGCGAGCACGGCGGCGACCCCGAGTCCATCCACTTCTTCCACAACGCCGGGCTCGACTACGTCTCCTGCTCGCCGTTCCGGGTGCCGATCGCCCGCCTCGAGGCCGGCCGCGCCGCCGTCATGGCGGGGGAGGACACCACCGCCTGAGCCGGTGACTGGGCTGGAGGCCCGGCCGGCTGCGGGGAGGAACGACGAAGGGCTGGGCGGGAGTTCCGGTGCACACCCGCCCAGCCCCTGGGGGCGGCCGTCTAGACGGAGGCGACGATCCGTGCGTCGAGCTCGTCGGGCCGGACCCCGAGCGCGGCGGCCGCGTCACGGCGCGACTGCTCGCTCTGCCGCGCGTAGAGGTCGAAGGGGTCGTTGAGATCCCGCTCCAGGGCGCCGGCCATCCAGTCGGCGTCGCGGGCTACACCCTCCTGGGAGACGTCCTTGGACCCCTCGTCGGTGAGGTTGGACTGGAAGATGCCCGCGGCCGAGCGCGGGAGGAAGTCCTCGTACACGATCGGCTCGGGCACGGCCGCGCCGTCGACGACGCCGTACGTGAAGTACGCCAGTCCCCGGGCGGCGAGCTCGGCCTCGGTGGTGGGGAACTCCCGGCGCCAGACCTCCCGGTTGATCTCCTGACGCTCCTCGGCGCCCAGGCCGGCGGAGCGCTCGTCGACCTCCGCGACCGCCCGGTCGTAGATGGCCCGGCCCTCGCGGGTCAGGGCGATGCCACGGGCCTCCACCTCTCCGAAGCGCACGCGCAAGGAGGACGTCTCGATCGTCCCGTCGGGCAGGCGGAAGGCGCGCGGCTCGGCCAGGGCCCGGAAGGAGGTCTGGCGCAGCAGCACGTCCGGTCCCTCCCAGCGGGGCGGGCCCTGGATGTCGTCGATCATCGTGATGCCGCGAGCCTCCATGCGGGCGTAGAGATCGTCGATGTCGAGCACCCGCGGGGTGAGGTGGTTGATGTGCGTGCTGGCCACCCCGCCGATGTCGGCGGCGACGGCCGAGACCGCCTCCAGCTCGTCGTACCAGGCCCGGTCCACCGGCTCGCGGGAGAGCTCGAAGGAGGCGGTGGAAAGCTCGAGGAACCGCTCGGCGTCCGTGCTGCTCAGGCTGCCGTGGGTCTCGGCGCGGTCCGCCAGCTCCATGAGCTCGGGCGGGAAGATCTCGCGGGCGTCGAGGAACGACTCGAGGCGTCGCTGGAGGTCGGCGGAGAAGAACCTCCGGTCCGACGGGGTGAGCATGGAGGTGAAGACCCGGAACGGGTTCCGTGCCAGCTCGTCGGCGGCGATCGGGCGGAAGGCCGTGGAGATGACCGGCACGGCCGCGCTGGTCGCGGCCTCACGCAGGTCGTAGAACCCGACCGGGTGCATGCCCATGGCACCGAAGATCCTGGCGACCTGCGCCATCTCCCTCGGGGTGCCGAGACGGATCGCCCCGTGACGCTCGGCGGTGACACGGTCGATGCTGCCGAGCCGCTCGGCGTCGGCGCCGAGGCGGGCGACGACGTCGGCGTTCACGGCGTGGGACACCTCGAGCAGGCTGGTGTAGGCGGGGACCTCCTTGCCGTACATGTCGGAGAGGCTGCGCGCGAAGGCTGCCCGCAGCTGCCAGGGAAGGACTTCAGACATCGTTCGACTTCTTTCTGTCTCGGGTGGGCGTGGTCGTCGGGTCGGCTCAGCGGGCCGCGGGCGATCCTTCGAGGACCGGGTCGGCACCGGTACGTCGTGCGGAGTCCTGCTCCAGCTCCAGCGCCCGCAGGCGGGGCAGCACCTCTGCGCCGTAGAGACGCAGGAAACGCTCCTGGTCGACGCCGGGCGCGTGGAACACGAGATGGCGGAAGCCGAGATCGAGGTACGGGCGGATCCGGGCGACGTGCTCGTCCGGGTCGCTGGAGACGATCCACCGTGAGGCGGCCCGCTCGAGCGGCAGCGCGTCGGCGAGACGCTGCATCTCGATGGGGTCCTCGATGCCCGTCTTCTCCTCCGGCTTCAGCGCCAGCGCCGCCCAGTTCGCCGTGTCCCGCAGCGCCCGCTCGGCATCGGGGTCGAAGGACACCTTCATCTCGATCAGCAGGTCGAGGTCGTCGAGGGTCCGTCCGGCCTTCTCCGCCCCCTCGGACAGCGCCGGCAGGAGGGTCTCGCTGTAGAGAGACTCCGCCTTCCCCGACGTCGTGATGAACCCGTCCGCCAGGCGACCCGCGAGGCGGGTGGCGGAGGGGCCCGAGGCACCGACGTAGATGGGGACGGGCCTTTCCGGGCGGTCGTAGATCGTGACCAGCTTCGTGCGGTAGAAGTTGCCCTCGAAGGTCACGCGGTCCTCGGTCATCAGCTGCCGCATGAGCAGCAGCGCCTCCTTGAGACGCGCGAACCGCTCCTTGCCGTCGGGCCACTCGATGCCCAGCGGGACCTCGTTGAGAGACTCGCCGGAACCGATGCCGAGCACGAGACGCCCCGGGAAGAGCTGACCGAGCGTGGAGAAGGCCTGGGCGACCACGGCCGGGTGGTAGCGCAGCGTGGGTGTCAGCACCGAGGTGCCCATCACGATCCGGTCGGTGCTGGCTCCCAGGGCTCCCAGCCAGGGGAGCGCGGCCGGTGCGTGCCCGCCGTCGTGACGCCAGGGCTGCAGATGGTCCGAGATGAACACGGAGTCGAAACCGGCGTCCTCGGCCGCGACCCCGAAACGGACGAGGTCCGCGGGCCCGAACTGCTCGGCGGAGGCCTTGTACCCGAGACGAAGTGGCATGGCTGTCCTCTCTAGACGGTGAGTGCGTGGTTCAGCGGGCGCCAGGTGACGGCCTGGCGCGGGGGCGGGGTCTGCTCGCTGCGACCGTCGACGAGGGGCTCGCCGTCGACGAGCACCGCCGCGATGCCGGGGAGGTCACCCAGCGCGAAGCACTCGAGGGCGTCCTCCCCGAGCGAACCGGTGATCGGGCCGAGGACGACCAGGTCGGCGGGCCGGCCGGGAGCGAGCACCCCGACGTCGAGGCCGTGGGCGCGGGCCGTCGTGCCCGTCGCCGCGGCCACGGCCTCGGCCGGGTCGACGCCGCACATCGAGGAGAGCATGCAGATGTTCCGGAGCATCCCCCGGGGGATGACGCCGGTGCCGCCCGGCGTGTCGGTGCCGAGCGTGAGCCGCGAGAACGAGCCCTGGGCGAGCAGCTGCTCCACCACGAAGGCGGTGGCGCGGTAGTTCATCGAGCTGCACACCTCGAGCGCGGTGCCCGGAAGCAGGTCCACGACGTTCCGGATGTCATCGTCGGGCATCGGGATCGGTCCGCCGGAGATGTGCCCGACGATGTCCGGGCCGACGGCAGCGACGATGTCGAACCCCGCGACACGGCTGGAGCCCGAGCGGGACACGCCGCCGGAGTGCATCTTCACGGTGATGCCCCGGTCGTGGCACCACCTCAGGTACTGCGCGGGCTCCCCGGTGTCCAGCAGGTTCCAGTCGTAGAAGATGAACTTCGCCTGGGTGACGCCCTCCGCCTGCAGCCGGTCGAAGTGGCTCTCGGTCATCCCGGGGACGAGCAGGACGGTGCCGGCGACGACCTTGACGCCCGAGGGACGCATCCTGGCCGTGGTGTGCCGGGACACCGTGGCGATGGACACCACGAGCTCGGGGGTCAGGGCCGTGAAGTCCAGACCCGGGATGTGCAGCTCACCGGCCGAGACCATCGTCGTCGTGCCGCCGTGGAGGTAGTTGTGGAACCAGCCGATCGCGTTCTGCGCCGGGGTCCACTCACCGAACGTGGGGTGCACGTGCCCGTCGACGAGGCCCGGGATGACGGTGAGCCCGCCTGCGTCGAGCACCCGGTCGGGGGAGGCGACGTCGACGCCGACCCCGGTCACGATCCCGTCCTCGATGACGAGGTTGGTGTCCCGCAGCGGCGGCACCCCGGCCTCGCCGGTCGCCAGGACCCCGATGGAGTCGATGAGCGTCTTCATGTTCTTCTCCCGTGCTGTGTTCAGGGGCCGGCGTGCGCCGGCCCGCCGTCGGGGCGTGCTAGCGGGCCGCCGGCTCCAACGACCGGCCCAGGGACCAGCCGAAGACCGCGGCGGCGACCGCGACCGCGGCCAGCTGCGCCAGCCGGGCCGGTTCGACGAGGACGGTCCGGCGGGTGCGGGGGACGGCCGGGCCGACGCCGGCAGCGACGCCCGCGGCGTCAGTGGGGCCGTGGCCGGCGGACGCGGCCCCGGACTCGACGAGCGCGCCCATCCTCTTCGCCACCTGCTTGACGATCCGGCCGGAGACCTGGGTGAGGAGACCGGAGCCGAACTGCGCGACCTTGCCGCCGAGCTGCATGGTGGTGGCGATCGAGACCGTCGTGCCGGCCGGCGACGGGTCGGCGGTGACCACCAAGGTCGCCTCGACCGTTCCCTGCCCTGTCACGTCCTCGGCGCTGATGAGGACCTCGAGCCGACGCTCGTCGTCGTCCCGCGCCACGACGGTGGCGGTGCCGCCCAGGCCCATCGAGATGGGTCCGACCTTGATCGTGACCCGGCCGTGGTAGGTGTCACCGTCCTGCGAGACTATGACCGCGCCAGGCAGGCAGAGGGCGACCTGGGGCATGTCACCGACCGTCCGCCACACGACGTCCGGTGGCGCCGCGACGTCGAAACTGTTGGTGAGCTCCATGCTGACCTCATAAGTCGTATGAGAACAAATGATTCTCGGGACTGGATTCCGATGCCCTGCTGTGCGGTCCGGACGTCGTCGCCGTGCCGGAGCGTGGGCGTAAACCTACAGCAGAACAACACTCTTGGGAACAACGTCGCGGAGATTCTCCACGACTTCTGAGGTGGTCGTTGCGCTTCTGGGCCCGATGGTGAGAAGGTCTGGGTTGTAGGTAGTCCTACAGTTCGATGTCACGGTGCCGAGCAGAGCGGCGGGCACCTGTCGGGCGCAACGACGACGAAGGGGTAGCCAGGTGCTGACCAAGGGGATAGGACTCTTCCCGACCGAGCCCGTCGACGCCATGCGGTCGTACGTCCAGCTGTGCGAGTCGCTGGGGTACGAGAGCGTGTGGTTCGGCGACTCCCAGAACATCTGGCGGGAGTCCTCGTTGACGATGGGCGCCGCGGCCGTCGGCACGGAACGCATCACGTTCGGGACGGGCGTGACCAACGCGTCGACCCGGCACCCCTCCGTGGTCGCCTCGTTCTGGGCGGCGCTCCACGAGTACACCGGCGGGCGCGCCCGGCTGGGGATCGGCACGGGGGACTCGTCCCTGCGCACCATGGGGCTCAAGCCGCAGAAGCTTGCCGAGCTCGAGAAGTCGGTGGATGACCTGCGCACCCTCTTCCGCGGCGGCGAGGTCGAGGAGGCGACCAGCGGGTCGACCTTCCGCCTCGGCTGGTTGACCGAGCCGCAGGAGGTGCCGATCTACATCGCCGCCTCGGCCCCGAAGATCCTGCAGATGTCGGGCCGGATCGCCGATGGCGTCATCGTGCTCGTCGGCACCGCCCCCGAGTTCATCGAGGCTGCCCTGCGGACGATCGAGAAGGGGGCGAAGGAGGCGGGGAAGTCGCTCTCTGACGTGCACATCGTGCTCTGGACGCCGACGGCGATCAACGAGGACCGCACGGAGGCCCGGGACCTCGTCCGGGCCCACGTCTCCCGCGTCTCCATCCGTCCCCTTCCCGCACCGATCGACCCCTCGCTCCAGGCGGCGGTCGACCGGATCAAGGAGACGTACAACTACTACGAGCACATGGACACGGAGGCCGCGCACGCGGACCTCGTGCCGGACGGCCTCGTGGACCTCTTCGCGCTCGCGGGCACCCCGGACGAGTGCGCCGAGCGGCTGCGGGACATCAAGGGGCTCGGCGTGGACCAGGTCTCGATCGTGCCCTTCGTGCGGCCCGGGCAGAGCAAGGAGCAGACGATCCGTACCTTCGCAGAGATTGCGGACGGCCTGTGACGACGCCGGTGCCCGGTCTGTACCCGCCGCCCGGCGGCGGCGAGCTGGGGGCGCCGCCCCCGTTGCGGGGCAGGGCCGCCGCGTCGTCGGCGCGGCCGGAGGACGGGGCGGCTGTGCGTGCGGGCGGGGCGGTCGCCGGAGCGGCCGGCACCACCACCGGCGCGCCGCAGGGCACCCCCGGAGGTGGTGAACGCCCGGTCGTCCCCGTGGGCTCCGCGCGCGTGCCGGACGCCGCCACCGCGGTCGCGGCGCTGCTCGGGGCCGCCCTGGGCCTCGCCCTGCAGCGGAGGTGGGGCCGATGAGGGTCGAGCCGATCGCGACGGACGAGGCGCCCACGCCGAGGGCCGCCTACTCCCAGGCGGTGCGCTGCGGCTCCTTGCTCTTCCTCTCCGGCCAGGTCGGCACCGACCCGGGGACGGGCCGCCCGGTGAGCGAGGATGTCGGCGCCCAGACCCGGCAGGCGCTCGAGAATCTCCGGTCCGTGCTGCGCGCGGCGGGGGCGTCCATGGCCGACCTGGTCTCGGTGCGCGTCTACCTGGTGGACACGGGCGACTATGCGGCGATGAACGCCGCCTACGATGCGGCGATGGTGGAACCGTACCCGGCACGCACGACGATCTACTGCGGGCTGAATCCCGGGAACAAGGTCGAGATCGACGGAGTGGCGATGCTGTCCTGACCGGTCCGTGCGCGGCCTCGGGCGGCGTCACGGGGTGTCGACCAGCCGCCGGAAGATTCGTTCGTAGACACCCTTTCCCCGATCCACTTCTCTCGCTACGCTGAGGGCCTGGTTCACCGTTCCTGCACCAACGATGGTGCTGAACAATGACGTTCAGAGATACAGAAACCAACTCTTGACAGGGCTGTTACTTGAAGGAAACCTTCAGAGTCATTTCTGTACCTACAGTCTCTAGCGTGCACACCCTGCTGGTTCGACGATCCACCCTGGAGGAACTCGCCATGACCACCACCACGCGACGCACGGTTCCCGCCCTGGCCGTCCTCGGAGGCCTCGCGCTCGCACTCGCGGCCTGCTCGGCCGGAGAGGCGGACACCGCCGGCGGTGAGACCACCGACGAGCTCACGATCTCGGCCACCGGTGTCGACAGCCTGCCGTTCATGGCCATGCTCCAGGCCGGCATCGACAAGGGATGGTTCGAGGAGGAGGGCCTCGACGTCTCCCTCTACTCCGCCAGCGGCGGCGGCAACACGCTCCGCGTGGTGACGAGCGGCGACGCTGACATGGCGATCGCCGGCAACACCTCCATCGTGCTCGCCGCGCAGCAGGAGTCCTCCAACCTCACGATCATCGCCCCGTGGTTCCAGGTGAACGACTTCTCCTGGATCGCGCCCGCCGGCACGGAGCTGACCGAGGGGTCGGTGATCGGCTTCAGCTCCGCGGGGTCCTCGACCGAGCTGATCACCAAGAACCTCGAGGCGGAGCTCGACGGCATCACCACGCAGGCGGTCGGCGGCGCGGGCGACAACTGGACGGCCGCCAAGGCCGGGCAGATCACCGCCGGCTGGGCGATGCAGCCGTTCATCGCCGACAAGGTCATGAACGATGGAGCCGAGGTCGTGCTGAACTCGCGGGAGGTCATCGGCGACATGCCTGCCGACCTCGTGGCCGTGAACGACGACTACGCCGAGGCGAACCCGGAGAACCTCCGCGCGTTCTTCCGCGCCGTCGACCGGCTGAACGAGTGGATCGTCAGCGACCCGGCCGCCGCCGCGAAGGACCTGGCGCCGCTCCTGAAGGTCTCGGAGGAGGTCATGGTCGAGGCCATGGCCCAGACGCCGGACCTCGAGAAGGCGTACTCGCTCACCGTCGACCCGGAGACGCTCGAGAACCTCTCGAAGCTCATGGTGACGGCCGGCCAGATCGCCGAGCCGATCGACTGGTCCACCGCGCTGGACCAGCAGTACCTGCCCGAGGACGACCAGACGGACCTGTAACGACCACCGAAACACTGCGGAAGGCCGACAACACATGAACGACACCGGAATCCGGATCACCGATGTCGGGGTGAGGTTCCCGTCGCCCAAGGGGACCGTCACAGCCGTCGAGAACGTCACCCAGCACATCCCCGGTGGAAGCTTCGTCTCCATCGTGGGACCGAGCGGCTGCGGGAAGTCGACCCTGCTGGCGGTGATCGCCGGCCTCCAGAAACCCACCTCGGGAGCGGTCCAGGTCCACGGCCGCGAGGTGACCGGTCCCGACCGGCACATCGGGTTCGTGTTCCAGGAGGACTCCACCCTCCCCTGGCGCAACGTCGAGGAGAACGTGCGCTTCGCGATGCAGATGGGCGGGACGCCGCGGGCGGAGCAGCAGCGCCGGGCGCAGGAGGCGATCGACCTCGTCGGCCTGAGCGGTTTCGAGCACTCGTACCCCTCGATGCTCTCCGGCGGCATGCGTCAGCGGGTGGCTCTCGCCCGGACGCTGGCGCTCGAGCCGAACGTGGTGCTCATGGACGAGCCCTTCGCCGCGCTCGACCAGCAGACCCGCATCTTCCTGGGTGCCGAGGTGCGCCAGATCTGGTCACGCACCCAGCAGACCGTCGTCTTCGTCACCCACGACATCGGTGAGGCGATCCTGCTGTCGCAGCAGGTCTGGGTGATGTCCTACCGCCCCGGGACCATCATCGACGTCATCGACGTCGACCTCCCGGAGCAGCGCGACGCCTCCATCGTCTCCACGCACGAGTTCAACGAGCTCCACAACAGGATCTGGACCTCGTTGCAGGCTGAGTCGATGCGTGGCTTCCAGCAGGAGGAGATGTCAGCGTGAGCGCCAGCACCACGGCGCCACGTCTGCGCCTCGACCCGCGGCAGCCCGCGGTCAGTGTGGCAGGGACGACCCTCGTGGTCGCGGTTCTGGGCCTGCTGCTCGAGGTCGGGGGCCGCGCCGACTGGTGGGACGTGATCCCGCCTGTCTCCGTGATGTTCCAGGGGGTGGCCGGCCTGCTCGATGACGCCCAGTTCTGGAGCGACGCCTACCGGACCGGCCTCGAGGTCGCCGTCTCGCTCGTGTTCGGCTCGGTCTTCGGGCTGCTGGCCGGCATCACGTTCTGGAAGCTGCCGGCGGTCGGCCGCGCCTTCGAGCCGTACCTGGTGGCGCTCTACGCGGTGCCGCTGGCTCTCTTCTACCCGTTCATGATCGTCCTGGTGGGGATCAACGTGTGGTCGGTGATCCTGCTGGCCACCGCGATGGCGGCGATCCCGATGGCCCTCAACACCGCCGTCGGCCTGGCATCGATGCGTCCGGTCTACACCAAGCTCGGCCGGTCGCTGAACCTCAGCCCGCGCCAGATGCTCTTCGCCGTCGCGCTGCCCGCCGCGGGCCCCTACCTCGTCGCCGGGCTCCGCATGGCGCTCGTCTACTCGCTCATCGGGTGCGTCGCCATGGAGTTCGTGACCGCCCAGGCCGGCCTGGGCTACCGCATCCGATACCTGTACGAGATCTTCGACGACACCGGGATGTACGCGTACATCGTCGTCGTCCTCCTGATCTCGGTGGCCCTGACAGTCCTGCTCGGCCTGGTCGAGCGACTGATCCTTCGTGGACGGATCTCATGGTGAGCACCCCTGACGTCACGATCGCTCGTTCGAGGATCGCGCCGCTGCCGAAGATCGCGCTGACCCGGAACACCGTCGGGCCGGTGGTGCTCGCCGGTGCGGTCGTGCTCCTGTGGCAGATCTCCTCCGGCCTGGTCTTCGTCATCCCCTCGCCCGCGGCGACGGTGCAGGAGCTCTTCGCCAACCTCGCCGACCCCCAGTACCGCACGGACCTCGCGGTCACCGCGGGCGCGACGGTGCGCGCCTTCGTGGTCGGGGCCGGCATCGGCTTCGTCCTGGGTCTGCTGGTCGGGTTCTCGGACTGGGCCAAGGCCCTGCTCGAACCGTTGCTCGTCGCCTTCAACGGCCTGCCCAAGATCGTGCTGTACCCCATCCTTCTGCAGCTGTTCAGCCTCGGGGGCGGAAAGGTCGCGATGGGCATCCTGTTCGCGCTGTTCCCCGTCTTCGTCAACGTCGCCACGGGCGTGCGGGAGCTGCCCCCGGTGTACTGGAAGCTCGCCCTGTCCACGCAGGCGTCGCGCTGGCAGCGGCTGGTCCACATCGTCCTGCCCGGCATCCGCAAGCCTCTGCTCACCGGTGTCCGGCTCTCCGTCAGCCTGGCGATGTCCGGCGTCGTCCTGTCCGAGTTCTTCGCCACGGACCGCGGGCTGGGCCGGGTGGTGCTGCAGGCCTTCAGCCACGCGGAGTACGCGACGATGGTCGCCACGCTGCTGCTGCTGATCGTCACCTCCTTCGTCATCTCCGTGGCCCTGTGGAACCTGGAGAAGAAGATCCGGTGAGCGAGCCCGCAGGACGGCTCGTCGGCCGCTCCGTGCCCCGCCGCGAGGACGGGCGCTTCCTGCGCGGGGAGGGCGCCTACCTCGCGGACGGCACGGCCCGCGCCTACCAGGTGGCGTTCGTGCGTTCGCGGGAGGCCGCGGCGGACATCGTCGGCATCGACGTGGAGCAAGCGCTCGCCGTGCCCGGTGTCGTCGGCGTCTACACGGTGGCGGACCTCGGCCTGGCCATGAACCGGATCGAGGTGCTCACCCGCCCCTCGGCCGAGTTCGCCGAGGCCGCCGGCTTCGAGATGCACCCGCAGGAGATCCCGGTCCTTGCCGAGGGGCGCGTGACCTACGTCGGCCAGCCGGTCGCCGCGGTCGTCGCGCGGGACCGGTACAGCGCCGAGGACGGGGCCGAGCACGTGCACGTGCACTACGAGCGCCGGCCCGCCGTCGTCGACGCCGAGGAGGCGCTGCGCAGCGGCAGTCCCCAGGTGCACCCGGGCATGCGCGACAACGAGGCCGGCCGCATCGCCATCCAGTTCGGCACCGACCAGCTGCCGGAGGACGCCGTCACCGTCGCGGGGCGCTACCGCATGGGCAGGCACGGAGCCGTCCCGATGGAGACGCGCGGCGTCCACGCCTGGTACGACCCCCAGCGTGACCGGCTCGAGGTGCGCACCTCGACCCAGATCCCGCACATGGTGCGGCAGGCCGTCTGCGCCGCCCTCGGTGTCGGCGTGGAGACGGTGCACATGGCCGTTCCCGACGTCGGAGGCGGGTTCGGGTCCAAGGCGAACGTCTACGCCGAGGAGATCGTGCTCGCCGCGCTCGCCCGGCGCACCGGGCTCGAGGTCGCCTGGGTCGAGGACCGGCAGGAGAACCTGACCGCGGCAGCCCAGGGGCGCGACCAGGTCCACGACGCCCGCCTCAGCGTCGACCCGCAGGGTCGCATCCTGCTCTGGGAGGACGACTTCGTCGTCGACATCGGCTCAGGCAGCCTGTGGGTGGGGGGCATCGTGGCCAACACCGGGATCCACCTGCTCGGGCCCTACCGGGTCCCGGCGGCCAGGATCCGGGGACGCGCAGCCATCACCAACAAGTGCATCGTCGCCCAGTACCGGGGCGCCGGCCGTCCGGAGGCCTCGTTCGCCCTCGAGCGGAGCCTGGACGCGGCCGCCGCAGCGCTCGGCATCTCCCCCGAGGAGATCCGCCGCCGCAACCTGCTGCGCGCCGAGGACATGCCCTACGAACGGCCGTTGCCCTACCGCGACGGCGTACCGATCGCCTACGACGGCGGTGACTACGTCGCCTGTCTCGAGGCGGTCGTCGACATGCTCCCGCGCTCGCGGGCGGCGGAGCTCGCCGCCGCACGCCCCGACCTCATGATCGGCTACGGCGTCGCCTCCTACATCGAGGCCACCGGTCGTGGGCCCTGGGAGGCCGCCCGCGTCCGGCTCGACCCGGGCGGCGGATTCGTCGTCGTCACCGGCGCCGCCTCCGCCGGGATGTCCCACGAGACCTCGTTCGCGCAGGTCGCGGCCGACGCGCTGGAGGTGCCGTTCGACGAGGTGCGGTACGCCCGCGCGGACACCGACCTGCTCGAGTTCGGGGTCGGCTCGTTCGCGAGCCGGTCCGCGGTGCTCGCCGGGTCGGCGGTCCACCTCGCGGGACGTGAGCTCATCGACCGGGCCGCCGAGGTCGTCGCGCGGCTGGCGGACGTGCCGGTCGAGGCGGTCCGGTACCGGTCCGGGACCTTCCAGGCGGAGGGCCGGACGGTGACGTGGCCAGAGCTGGCGGTCGCTCTCGCGCCCGGGGGAGCGCTGGAGGCTCTCGGCGCGCAGCTCGACGTCACGCACGTCTACCGGCCCCGGACCGTCACGTGGACCATGGGCGTCCACGCCGCGGTCGTCGGCGTGCATCCCTCGAGCGGCGTGGTCCGGGTCCTCGACTACGCCGTGGCTCACGAGGGCGGTGCGGAGATCAACCCCACGGTCGTCGCGGGCCAGGTAACGGGCGGCGTGGCCCAGGGCATCGGCGGTGCGCTGACCGAGGAGTTCACCTACGGCCCGGACGGGCAGCCGACCGCGACCACGTTCCTCACCTACCAGGTGCCGGCCACCGACGACGTCCCCCGTGTGCGCGTGCGGCACCTCGCCGTCGGCACCCCCGAGAACCCGATCGGCGTGCGGGGCGCGGGGGAGAGCGGCACCATCGCCGCCTACGCCGTCATCGCCTCCGCCGTCGACGACGCCGTGGGGAACGACCTCCACATCCGCTCGACCCCCGTCTCGCGGGCACTCGTCCGAGAGGCCATGAGAGAGCGGAGTCTTGCATGAAGCCGGCCCCGTTCCGCTACCTGCGGCCGAGCACCGTGGAGGAGGCGCTCGAGGCGCTGCGCGATCCCGACGCCAAGGCGCTCGCGGGCGGCCAGAACCTGCTGACCCTGATGAACATGAGACTCGCCAGGCCTGGCCTCGTGGTGGATCTCGGTCACCTGCACGAGCTGCGCCGGTCCTTCGACGACGACGGCCAGGTGATCCTGGGAGCGCTCATGACCCACCGGGACCTCCTCGAGCACACCACGCTCGGTGAACGGCACCCGGTGCTGACCGAGATGGTGTCCCACATCGGGCACCCCGCGATCCGCAACCGCGGAACCCTCGGAGGCTCGCTCGCGCACGCGGACCCCGCCGGGGAGCTGCCCTCGGCGATGGTGCTGCTCGGGGCGCTCCTCCATGTCGACTCCGTCGAGCGGGGGCGGCGCACCGTCCCGGCGGAGGACTTCTTCGAGGCGCACTACGAGACGGTTCTCGAGCCCGACGAGCTGATCACCTGGGTGACCGTCCCCGACCGCGGCCCCCGGACCGGGTGGGGCTTCGTCGAGCACGCCCCGCGTCACGGGGACTACGCCATCGCCGGAGCCGCGGTCCACCTCAGCACGGACGCGGACGGACGGGCGCTGACCCTCCGCGCGAGCATGCTCAACGTGGGAGAGACCCCGGTCCTGGTCGAGGCGGTGGGCGCCGACCTCCCGACGGACGACGACTGGGAGCCGTGGGCCCGTGAGGTCACGGCCGACCTCGAGCCGGGGGCCGACGACGTCGACTACGTGCGAGCGGTGGCGTCCGCCGCGCTCGCCGAGGCGGCCGCCCAGGCCCGTGCCCGCGCGCTCGCGCAGATGGAGCAGACATGAACGAGACCGCAGGCAGTACCCAGATCACCCTCACCGCCCGGGTGAACGGTCGCGAGGTGAGCCGCGCGGTGCCCGTCCGGCTCAGCCTCGCTGACTTCCTCCGGGACCATCTGGGGCTGACCGGCACGCACCTCGGCTGCGAGCAGGGGGTGTGCGGGGCCTGCACCGTCCTGGTCGACGGAAGGTCCGTCCGGGCGTGCCTGATGCTCGCCGCCCAGGCGGAGGGCAGCGAGGTCACGACGGTGGAGGGCCTCGAGGACGACGAGTACGCGACCCGTCTGCGCGACGCCCTCGGCCGGCACCACGGGCTGCAGTGCGGCTTCTGCACGCCCGGCATCATGGTGACCGGGTGCGAGCTGCTCGCGCGGTGCGCCGTCCCGCCGGCCGAGGACGAGGTGCGCGAGGCTCTCTCCGGCAACATCTGCCGCTGCACCGGTTACACCGGGATCGTCGACGCCGTGCTCGACGCCGCCGGCAGCGACGGTCCTCGAACCTCGTGAGGGCGCACCGTGCGCGAGGTCCTGGCGAGGCTGCGCCGCACGCTGGAGCGCCATCCGCTCACCCGCTCCGTCGGAGCGCCGACCTGGGCCCTGAGCGCCCTGCTGGCCGTGGGCGTGGGCGGCACACTGCTGACCGGCGCGCTCACCGGGCGCACGGATGCGGCGGCCCGAGCCGTGCTGGCGATGATCCTCGTGGCCCTGCCGAGCATCCCCGTTGCGCCCCCCGCCGCCGCACGCACGCTCCTGGTCAGGACCGGGACCGTTGCTCTCGCCTCGGTGGTCGTGGCTGCGCTCGGTGGGGACCCGACCGCCGTGGCCGCCTCTGTGGTGGTGGCGGCCGGCCTCGGGTTCCGCGTGCCGGCCGTCGGGACCACCGCAGCCCTGGCGCTGCTCCTGCTGGGCGTTCGCTCCCACATGACCTCCGGCCCGGCCGACGTCCCGGCGGTCTGGGAGCTGGCGGGCGCCGTCGTCGTGGCCCTGGCGGCCCTCGCCGTGAGGCTCCTGCCCGCCGGGGGGCGTGGCGTCGCGGCCGGGTCTCCGGACCCGGCGGCACGGCCGTCCTGGACCGTCCGGCGGACCGCCGCTGTCGGTGTGGCGGTCGCGCTCGCGGTGCTGTCCCCGCTGGGACTCTACGGCGGCCACTGGCTGGTCACGGCGGTCCTCCTCTCGGTCCGGCCCACGCCCGCCGCGACGCGGGCCCGGGTGGCCCAGCGGCTCGTCGGGAACACGGTCGCCGCGTTGCTGGTGGCGGTGCTCATGGGGGCCGGACCGAGCGTCGCCACGATGGGACTCGTCGCGGGGGGCCTGGCGTTCCTGGCGTTCGCGCTCAGGCCGGTGAACTACGTCTGGTGGGCGGTGACGGCGCCGCCCGTGCTGCTCATCGCCGGGGACTTTCCGCAGACGCACGGCTGGTACGAGGGCATGGTCCGGGTCGGGCTGAACGTGGTCGGGGTGGGCGTCGTCATGCTCGTCTGCTACGTCCCGGCCCCGCGCAGCCCGGCGACCGCATAGCCCCGGGCGGGCGGTGGCCCGGCGCTGCCGCCCTGCGTCGTCGTGCGCGGGTGGCGCGCGATGAACGACAATTGACCCCCGAAGAGGAGAGCACCCCATGACGAGCACGCAGATCCGCGAACAGCGTCCGACCGAGCCGGGGCCGGAGGACGACTACGACCTGCACTCGAACATCGGCTACCTCCTGCGCCGGGCCCACCAGTGCGGCTCGGCGGCGTTCCAGCACGCCGACGACACCGGGCTCTCGGTGATCCAGTTCGCCACTCTCGCGAGTCTGGTGCGCTCCGGTCCCGACTCCCAGAACAGTCTGGGGCGGAGCGTCGGGTCGGACGCTGCCACGACGAAGGGCATCGTCCAGCGCCTGCACAAGCGGGGCCTCGTCGACATCCACGCCGACCCCACCGACCGCCGGATGAAGACCATCGAGATCACCGACGAGGGCAGGGCGGTGTACGCCCGTGGCGTGCGGGCGTCACGCGAGTCCAGCGAGGTCATCCTCGCTCCGTTCAGTCCCGGCGAGCGCACCATCCTCGTCGAGATGCTCCAGCGGATCGTCGCCACCGAGGAGCGGCACCTCGGGCACGGGCAGTGACAGCGGCGAGCGTGGGGCGCCATGCCCCGGCGCGGGTGCCCGGTGAGCAGGCTGCGGGCCCTGCCGGCGTCCAGGCGATGGTCCGGGCCTCCCGCACGTTCCGCACCGTGCCAGACTCACGCCGGTGAGCACGGTGACCAGCAGCGACATCGCAGCGGCGCTCAGGACGGCGGTGGCCGGCGAGGTCGACGACTCCGAGCGCCGGCGGGCGGAGTACTCCACGGACGCGTCTAACTACCGGGTGGTCCCGCGCGTGGTGGTCGCCCCCCGGGACGCGGACGACGCGCTCGCGGCGCTGGAGGTGGCGCGCCGGCTGGAGGTCCCGGTGACCGCCCGCGGTGCGGGGACGTCGGTGGCCGGCAACGCCGTCGGCCCGGGGATGGTGCTGGACTTCTCGCGGCACATGAACAAGGTCGTCTCCCTCGACCCCGAGGCGCGCACCGCCGTGGTCCAGCCGGGCGTCGTCATGTCCGACCTGCAGGCCGTGGCCCGCCCGCACGGGCTGCGCTTCGGGCCGGACCCGTCGACGCAGAACCGCGCCACGCTCGGCGGGATGATCGGCAACAACGCGTGCGGCCCGCACGCCGTGGCCTACGGGCGCACCGCGGACAACGTCCGCTCGCTCGACGTGGTCGACGCCTCCGGGCGCCGGTTCACCGCGGGCTACGGCGCCGGCGCGCTGGACGCCGTGCCGGGCCTGGAGAAGCTGGTGAGCGCGAACCTCGCGACCATCCGCACCGCCCTGGGCCGGTTCAAGCGGCAGGTCTCCGGCTACTCCCTGGAGCACCTGCTGCCCGAGCACGGCACGGACCTGGCCAGGTTCCTGGTGGGGTCGGAGGGCACGCTGGTCACGGTGCTCGGCGCGACGGTGGAGCTGGTCCCGATGCCGACGGCGCCGGTGGTGGTGGCGCTGGGCTACCCGGACATGGCGACGGCGGCCGACGCCGTCCCGGCCCTGCTGGAGTTCAACCCGCTGGCGGTGGAGGGCATCGACGCCCGGCTCGTCGACGTGGTGCGCCGCCACCGCGGCCCGGCCGCCGTGCCGGAGCTGCCGCCGGGCGGCGGCTGGCTGCTCGTCGAGGTCGGCGCGCAGCCCGGCGAGAGCGTTCAGGACGTGCTGGCCCGCGCCCGGGCCCTGGCGGCGGCGGGCGGGACGGACGAGGCCGCCGTCGTCCCGGCGGGGGAGCAGGCCGACGCGCTGTGGCGGATCCGGGCCGACGGCGCGGGCCTGGGCGGACGCACCCCGGCCGGGGACCCCGCCTGGCCGGGCTGGGAGGACGCCGCCGTCCCGCCCGAGCGGCTCGGCGACTACCTGCGCGACTACACCGCGCTGATGGCCGACCGCGGCGTGGACGGGCTGCTCTACGGGCACTTCGGCGACGGCTGCGTGCACGTGCGCCTGGACCTGCCGCTGGAGACCCCCGCCGGGATCGGCCCGTCGCGGGAGTTCCTCGAGGCGTCCGCGGACCTGGTTGCCCGCTACGGCGGGTCGCTCTCGGGCGAGCACGGCGACGGCCGGGCCCGCTCGGAGCTGCTGGACCGCATGTACACCCCCGAGGTGCTGGACCTGTTCGGGAAGGTCAAGACGCTCTTCGACCCCTCCGGGCACCTCAACCCCGGGGTGCTGGTGGACCCGGCCCCGCTGGACGCGGACCTGCGCCGGCCGTACGCGAAGCCCACGCCGCCGGCCAAGGGGTTCGCCTTCCTCGAGGACGGCGGCGACTTCGCCACCGCCGTCCACCGCTGCACCGGGGTGGGCAAGTGCCGGGCGGACAACTCCGCCGCCGGCGGCTTCATGTGCCCCAGCTACCAGGCCACCAAGGACGAGAAGGACGTCACCCGCGGGCGCGCCCGCGTGCTGCAGGAGCTGACCAACGGTTCGCTCATCACGTCCTGGGACTCCCCGGCGGTGCGCGACTCCCTGGACCTGTGCCTGTCCTGCAAGGCCTGCTCGGCCGACTGCCCCACCGGGGTGGACATGGCCCGGTACAAGTCCGAGGCGCTCCACCGCGGCTACGCCGGCAAGGTCCGGCCGGTCAACCACTACCTCCTCGGCCAGCTGCCGCGCTGGACGGGTCTGGTCACGAAGGTCCCGGCGCTGGCGAGGCTGTCCAACGCCGCCCTGGGGTTCCGCCCGCTCGCCCGGCTCGTGCTGCGCGCCGGCGGGATGGACCCGCGCCGGGAGATGGTCACCTTCGCCGAGGAGCGCTTCTCCACCTGGTGGCGCAAGCGCGAGGACGGTGCGCAGGCGGGCGCGGGGCGGCCGGCGCGCCACGGCACCGCGCGCGCTGGGCGTGCTCCGGGCGCGGCTGCCACGGCGGGCGACGGCACTCGCGCGCCCGGCGATCCTCAGCGCCGCGTGGTGCTGTGGGCGGACTCGTTCTCCGAGACCCTCGACGGCGACGGCGCCCGCGCCGCCGTCACCCTGCTGGAGCAGGCCGGGTACACCGTGATCGTCCCGGCCGAGAACGCCTGCTGCGGCCTGACCTGGATCTCCACCGGCCAGCTCGACGGCGCCAAGAAGCGCCTGACCCACCTGCTCGGCGTGCTCGCGCCGTACGCGGCGAACGGCATCCCGGTGGTCGGCGTCGAGCCGTCCTGCACCGCGGTCCTGCGCTCGGACCTGCCCGACCTGCTGCCCGACGACCCCCGCGCGCGGATGCTCGCCGACGACACCTACACCCTCGCCGAGCTGCTCACCGCCCCCGAGCCGGTGGGGCCCGGGCCGGACTGGGTGCCCGCCTCGCTCGAGGGCGTGGAGGTCGTGGCCCAGCCGCACTGCCACCACCACTCGGTGATGGGCTGGGAGGCCGACGCCGCGCTGCTAGCCCGGGCGGGAGCCACCGTCACCCGCCTGGCCGGGTGCTGCGGCCTGGCCGGGAACTTCGGCATGGAGGCCGGTCACTACGAGACGTCGGTGGCCGTGGCCGAGAACGCCCTCCTGCCGGCCCTGCGCGAGGCCGGCCCGGACACCGTGTACCTCGCCGACGGCTTCTCCTGCCGCACCCAGGCCGACCAGCTCGCCGGGCGCCACGGCGTCCACCTCGCCCAGCTCCTCACCGGCCAGCGCTAGCCCCGACGGCGGCCGGCGCTGGCCCCGACGGCGGCAGGCGCTGGCCCCGACGGCGGCCGGCGGGGCCGGTGACCCGCTCGTCCGGTCGTGCGAAGATAGGGACGGATCTCCTCACAACCCCACGAGTCAGTCAGGTCGACGTCGTTATGCCGTTCTTCGAGTTCGACGATGGGCGCCTCGTGCCTGCCCAGTTCGGTCATCCCGTTCCCGATGACATCGAGCCCGACATCCTCGAGGCCGTCCGCGACCAGGTCCTCGAGGTCGTCCAGCGTCCGCTGTTCCCGGTGAGCTGGCACGGCGACGGTCGCCGGCCGGGCACGTACCGGCCCGCGGGCGCTCCCGCGCCGCGGCTCACCGCGCTCGACGCCACCGGCCAGGTCGTCACCGTGGAGGTCCTCGACGAGCTCGACTCGGCCGCCCTGGTCGCCGCGCTCTCCCGCTCCGCCCGCACCGCCGACCTCGGGTGGTCCCAGCTCGCCGAGCTGTACCCCCGGGGCGCCGCGGCGTTCCGGCGTGACTGGACCGCGTTCCGCGAGATGCTGCCGCCCAAGCCCGCGCCGGGTCCGCGCCTCGTCGTCGTGGCCGGCACGGTGCGCGACGAGGTCCGGCCGGCCCTGGACGTCCTGGCCGACTCGGGGGTCGTGGTCCACGAGATGGCGCTGCGGCAGATGTCGAACGGGCGACGGTTCCTCGAGGTCAACGAGCTGCGGCCCCACCAGCTCGGGCTCTCGAACGTGATCGGCGGCGGACCGCGCGTCAACGAGCTCACCGCCGACGCCGCACCTGCCGCTCCGGGCCCGGCCGCCGCGGCGGCCGCGCCGGACGCCGCCACAGCTGGGGATCGACCGGCGTTGGAGCGACCGGGGACGACGGATGCCGACGACGCACCCGCCGCCCCTCCCACCCCCCAGGCGGGCGGCGACCGGGACGCGCGCGACCCGGGGGGCGACGTCGCCGCCGCGGACCTTCGGAGCGACGCGTCCCCGCAGGACGCACCGAGCGACGTGTCCTCGCAGGACGCACCGAGCGACGTGTCCTCGCAGGACGCACCGAGCGACGTGTCCTCGCAGGACGCACGGAGCGACGTGCCTGCCGCCGACCGCACGAGCCTGAGGGACATCGCGGCCATGCTGGACGGGGAGGCGCCGCTGGTCTGGTCGCAGCTGCGCCGCGGCATCCGGCACGACGCGGTCCTCACGGGCGACGGCGCGATCCGGCTGCCCGGCGGGGACACGGTGGCCGATCCCGACGTGGCAGCACGCAAGGTGTCGGGTCGCGACGACGTGGACGGCTGGCGGGTGTGGCGCTTCGGCGAGCACGGGCCGTCCCTCGCGGACGCGCGGGCCGAGCTGGTCAGGGCCCGCGGCCGCGCCCCCCGGCACCCCGGTGCGCGGCGCCGGCACGGCCGGGCGCTCCACCGCTGACGACGTCGCGCGCCGGCGCCTCACCGCGAGGCCGTCGGCGGAAGCGCGGCTCACCCACGCGGCGGGCGGCGCTCAGCGGAGCACGTACGCCCGGGACCACCGCCGGAGCTCGGCGTAGACGCGCTCGCGCACCTGCCGGGCGGAGAGGGTGACGTCGTGGATGGCCCCCTCGAACCGCGCCACCGTCACCAGCGGCCCGAGCTGCAGCGCCCGGCGGCGGATCTGCTCGACGTCGAGCACCGTGTCGGTCTCACGCATCTGCGGCGACCAGCGTGGGTTGATCAGGGTGCGTCCGGAGGTGAGCACGAGGACAGGGCACGAGATCTCCAGGCCGCCCGCCACCTGCTGGTGCCCGGCGAGGACGGCGGACAGCCACCCGGCACGGATGGGCGAGCCGACGATCCGCCAGTTCGGGTCGGGCCCCCAGCCGGTGAGGAACGGGTCGTCGTCGGCGTCCTCGGGCAGCGGCCCGTCGGCCTCCGTCCAGCCGAGCAGCGTGCGCTGGTAGAACCCGAGGTCCGACGTCGGGATGACCGCCTTGGGCTGCAGCTTCGCCAGCCGGCCGACGATCGGCTGCGCGACGCCGCGCAGGATCGCCGACCCCTGGAGCTCCAGCCACGGGGAGTTCAGCACCAGCGCGCGCAGCGCGCCGGGGTGGCGGTGCGCCCACAGCGCCGCAGTCAGACCGCCGGTGGAGTGGCCCATGAGCACCAGGTCGGTGCCGACCCCGAGCTCGGACCTGAGCACCTTCAGCGCGGCGTGGATGTCCTCGTCGTAGACGGTGAGGGACTCCATGAAGCCGCGCGTCTGGTGCGCCCGCAGCGAGCGGCCGTACTTGCGCAGGTCGAGCGCGTAAAACGCCCCGCCCTCGGCGGCCCACCGTCGGGCCAGCTCGCGCTGGTAGAAGTAGTCGTTCCAGCCGTGCAGGTACAGCACGGCGAACGAGGGCGACGACGGCGTCCCCGGCAGGGCGTCCGGGTCGTCCGCCGGGACGTGGCGCACGAGGGTCGCCGCGACCTCGCCCTCGTCGTCGTCCAGGAGGGGGAGCGTCCGGGCCTCGAACCCGGCGCCGAGCACGTCCGGCGCCCACCGGTCGGCGGGCGGCGGGGGAGGCAGCTCGACGACCTCCTCGGGCAGGACGGTGTCCTCGCCCGTGCCGCCGACAGGTGGCTCCTCCACGCGGCTGGTCCTGCGGATCATGACCCCATCATGCCGTCGGGGCGACGACCGGCGCAGCCTCGTGGATCGCCGCAGTCCCGGGGGCGGCGCACGCTCGCGGAAGCACGCGGCCCGCGGTACCGGCGCGGGCGCGCGCGGCGTCAGCGGCTCTGGCGTGCCACCGGGGCGACCGCCCGGAGGAACCGGCCCAGCAGCGCCGCCACCTGGTCGTGCTCGATGAGGAACCCGTCGTGCCCGAACGGCGAGCGCACGTACGCCACCGGGCCCGCCGTGGGAACAGCGGCGGCGATGCGCTCGGACTCGGCGGGGAAGAACAGCCGGTCCGAGTCGACCGCGACCACCAGGGTCTCGGCGGTGACCTGCGCGAGCGCGGCCTCGACCCCGCCCCGGTCGCGGCCGACGTCGTGGGTCATCATCGTTCGCGTCAGCGCGAGGTAGCTGTTCGCGTCGAAGCGCTCCGCGAGCTTGCCCGCGTGATGGTCGAGGTAGGACTGGACCGCGAACCGCCCGCCGGAGAGCGGCTCCTCCCCGCCCTGCGGCAGGCGCGCGAACCGCTGGTCCAGCTCCACGGGGGTGCGGTAGGTGGTGTGCGCGATCTGCCGGGCGAGGCCCAGGCCGGTGTGCGGGCCGTGGCCGGGGGCGGCGTCGTAGTAGTCGCCGCCGCGCCAGCCCGGGTCCAGCTCGATCGCCGCCACCTGGGTGTGCGCCCAGGCGATCTGCTCGGCGCTGCTCTGCGCGCAGGAGGCGACGACGGCGACGGCGCCCACCCGCTCGGGGGCCGTCACGGCCCACTCCAGCACCCGGTGGCCGCCCATCGAGGCGCCGACGACGAGCGCCCACCGCTCGATCCCGAGCTGGTCGGCCAGCTCGAGCTCGGCGGCCACCTGGTCGCGCACGGTCAGCACGGGGAAGCGCGAGCCCCACGGCGTGCCGTCGGGCGCGGAGGAGGCAGGCCCGGTCGATCCCTGGCACCCGCCCAGGACGTTCGGGGCGATTACGAAGTAGCGGTCGGTGTCGATCGCGCGGCCGGGGCCGACCACCTGGTGCCACCAGCCGGCGTCGGGGTCGTCGGGGCCATGGCCCGTGACGTGAGAGTCCCCGGTGAGCGCGTGGAGCACGAGGACGGCGTTGTCGCCGGCCTCGTTCAGGGTGCCCCAGGTCTCGTAGGCCAGCCGCACGTGCGGCAGCCGGCCCCCTGCCTCCAGGGGAAGGGCGCCGATCTCGGCGAACCGGCGGGCGCGCGGGTCGTCGCCCTCGCGCCAGGCGCCGGTGGCCGGCAGGGTCGCCGGGTCGATGACCCGGCGGTCGCGCCGGTCGTGACGGGCGGTGGCGGTCCGTGCGGCGCCCGCCCGGGCGGGTGCGCCGTCGGCGGGAAAGCTCCCCACCGACGGCGCACCCGCGCCGGGCTGACAGTCGCCGGGGGTGGTCACGCGCCCGCCTCGGCGCTGACCGGTGCGGCGGTGAAGGACGCGGCGGCCTCCAGGCCGAGCCGCAGGTCGGCGAGGATGTCCTCGATGTTCTCGATGCCGACCGCGAGACGGACCAGGCCGGGGTTGACGCCGGCGCCCTCCAGCTCGGCGGGGCTGAGCTGGGAGTGCGTGGTCGAGGCCGGGTGGATCACCAGGGAGCGCACGTCGCCGATGTTGGCGACGTGCGAGTGCAGCTTGAGCGCGTCGACGAACGCCAGGCCCGCGGCGTAGCCGCCGGCGAGCTCGAAGGCGAGGACCGCGCCGGCGCCCCTCGGGGCGTACTTCCGCGCCCGCTCGTGCCACGGCGAGGACGGGAGCCCCGCGTAGGCCACCCGCGTCACCTGGTCGCTCGCCTCGAGGAACTCGGCGACCTTCTTCGCGTTCTCGACGTGCCGCTCGACCCGCAGCGACAGGGTCTCGACGCCCTGGCCGATCAGGAAGGCGTTGAACGGGGAGACGGCCGGGCCGATGTCCCGCAGCAGCTGCACGCGGGCCTTGAGGATGAACGCCGGGGCGCCGAGGTCCTTGTAGACGAGGCCGTTGTAGCTCGGGTCCGGGGTGTTGTAGTTCGGGAACCGCTCCGGCTGGGCGGACCAGTCGAAGGTCCCGCCGTCGACGATCACGCCGGCGATGGAGGTGCCGTGGCCGCCCAGGTACTTGGTGGCGGAGTGGATCACGATGTCGGCGCCGTGCTTGAGGGGCTGGATGAGGTACGGGGTGGCGATGGTGTTGTCCACCGCGAGCGGCACGCCGATCTCGTGGGCGACGGCGGCGACGGCCTCGATGTCGAGGATCGCGCTCTTGGGGTTGGCGATCGTCTCGCCGAAGAAGAGCTTGGTCCGCTCGTCCGCGGCGGCGCGCCAGGACTCCGGGTCGTCCGGGTCCTCGACGAACGTCGTCGTGACGCCGTACTTGCTCAGCGTGTGCACGAGCAGGTTCACGGTGCCGCCGTAGAGGTTCGGGCTGGCGACGATGTTGTCGCCGACCTCCGCGACGTTGAGGATCGCCAGCGTCGTGGCGGCCTGGCCGGAGGCGACGAGCAGGCCGCCGACACCGCCCTCGAGCGCGGCGATGCGGTTCTCGACGGTCTCCTGCGTCGGGTTGGTGATGCGGGTGTAGATCGGGCCCGCCTCCGCGAGGGAGAAGCGGCCGGCGGCCTGGGCGGCGTCCTCGAAGACGAAGGACGTCGTCTGGTAGATCGGCAGGGCGCGGGCGCCGGTGGCGGCGTCCGGCGTCTGGCCGGCGTGGACCTGCAGGGTCTCGAAGGACCAGGTGGCCTCGGGGGCGGTCTCGTTGCTCATGGCGTGTGCTCCAGATCGGGGGTTCGGAGCGGGCCAACGAGCCGCGGCGGTGCCGCCTGTCCCGTCAGCCCGCGGGGGGCTGGCAGTGACGTGCACGTCGGGGTGGCGCCCTGCGCCCGCCCCGGTCGGGGCGGTCCGGCCGGATCGAGCTACGGGCCGAAGGGCATGCCGAACGTGCGCGTCAGCGGCACATTCGGCGAAGGAACATGCGGCCGACTCTAGGGGCGGCGTCCACGCCCCACGAGAGGTGTCTTGCATGGTGGGACGTAGGTCACTCCCGGAGGCCCGCGCGGCACCGGGGGAACCCACCTGGTACTGATGTGACTGGTGTGAATAGAGAGGCTGGTGTTCACAAATCGGTGAACGTCCGATAGCGTCTCCTGCGGCGCCTCCCCCTGGGCGTCAACTCGACACGCCGCGCGGCCGGCCCGGCGGTGCGTCGATCTGCAGCAGCGATCTCGGAGGAACCGGTGGCGACCACCCTCAGGCGCCCAGGACGAGCGATGTCCTCGCTCGCCGCGCTCATGCTCGGCAGCACCCTGCTCGCGTCCGGGGCGAGCGCCGCACCGAGCGATGACGAGGTCGAGGCGGCACGCTCCGCCGAGCGGTCCACCTCCGGGGAGATCGCCTCGCTCGAGATCGAGCTGGCCCGCGTCGCGGCCCAGGCCGACGAGGCGCACGTGCGCGCCGCGCTGGCCAACGAGGAGTACCTGGAGTCGCAGGTCGAGCTGGACGCCGCGGTCGCGGCGGCCGAGCAGGCTCAGCAGGAGGCGGACGCCGCCGCCGAGGAGCTCGAGGCCGGGCGCCGGGAGCTCGGCCAGATCGGCGCCGCGCTGTACCGCGAGGGCGCGGCGAGCCTCTCCGGGATCGCGCCGTACCTCTCGGCGACGAGCTTCACCGACGCCATGGCGCGCACCGCCACCCTCGACCGGCTCGGCACCCGCACGGACAGCCAGGTCCAGCGCTTCCAGGCGCTCGAGCAGGTCCACTCCACCCTCCAGCGCCGCGCCGACGAGTCGGCCGCCGCCCAGCAGGAGGCGACCGACGCGCTCGCGGCCGCGGCCGAGGAGGCCGAGTCCAGCTTCGCGGCCGCGCAGACCCAGATGAGCCTGTCCAACGAGCGCCGCGACCAGCTGATCGCCCAGCTCGCCGAGCAGCGCAGCACCACCGTCGAGCTGGAGCGTGAGCGGCAGGCCTCGCTCGAGGCGGAGCGTGAGCAGCGCGAGGAGAACCTCGCCCGGAACGAGGCGCTCGCGGCCGCGGCGTCCGAGGACCCGGCGGCCGCGCCGTCGGACTCCCGGCCCTCGGGGCCCACGACGGCGGACCCCGCGCCCGCTCCGGCTCCCTCTGCCCCGGCGACCACGGCGCCGTCGGCGCCGCGCCCCTCGACGCCGCGCCCCTCGGCGCCCGCGAGCCCGCGGCCCGAGCCGGCTCCCGCTCCTGCGCCCGCTCCGGCCCCGGCCCCCGCCCCGGCCCCGGCGCCCGCTCCGGCCCCGGCGCCCGCTCCGGCTCCCGCCCCCCGGCCGACGCCGACTCCCGCCCCGGCTCCCGCCCCCGCGCCGGCCCCGAACACCTCGGCCGCGCAGACCGCGATCTCGTGGGCGCGCAGCCAGCTCGGCACCCCCTACGTCTGGGGAGCGGCGGGCCCGGACGGGTACGACTGCTCGGGCCTGACGATGCGGGCCTTCCAGCAGGCCGGCGTCTTCCTCCCGCGCACGACCCGCGCCCAGTGGGACGCCACGGCACGGGTGCCGCTGAGCGAGCTGCGCCCGGGAGACCTGGTCTTCTGGAGCAACAACGGCCAGCGCTCCGGGATCTACCACGTGGCGATCTACACCGGCAACGGGATGCGACTGCACGCCCCGGCCCCGGGCAAGACGGTGGAAGAGGTGCCGATGTGGCACGTCAACATCATGCCGTACGGCGGTCGCATCTGAGCCTGGCGGTGCACGGGGGCGAGCTGACGGTCACCGCCCAGGTCTGACGGTCGAGCCGCAGACCTCCGCCGCGAACGTACGACCAGAGCCAGAACGCCCCGCCGTCGACGACGGCGGGGCGTTCTGCGTGCTGACGGGGCTCGAGCGGAGCCGCCCGCGCCGGTCAGACGCGGGTGCCGGCGTCCCCCGGGCCCGTCGGGTCGGCCTGGCCGCGGTTGCCGTCGGCCGAGATCGCCGCGTCGGGACGGTGGGCGGCGCCGTGGTTGTCGTAGTAGCCGGCGTCCTTGGCTCGCTGGTAGGAGCGGCGGATCTCCTCCTCCGCCTCCTCGCGGCCGGTCCAGTGCGCGCCCTCGACGGACTTGCCCGGCTCGAGGTCCTTGTAGACCTCGAAGAAGTGCTGGATCTCCAGGCGGTGGAACTCCGAGACGTCGTCGATCTCGGTGCGCCACGAGGCGCGCTGGTCGCCGACCGGCACGCACAGCACCTTGTCGTCGCCGCCGGCCTCGTCGCGCATGCGGAACATCCCCAGCGCGCGGCAGCGGATCAGGCAGCCCGGGAACGTCGGCTCCTCGAGCAGCACGAGCGCGTCCAGGGGGTCCCCGTCCTCGCCGAGGGTCTCCTCGATGAAGCCGTAGTCGTCGGGGTAGCGCGTGGAGGTGAACAGCATCCGGTCCAGCCGGATCCGGCCCGTCTCGTGGTCAACCTCGTACTTGTTGCGGTTCCCCTTCGGGATCTCGATCGTGACGTCGAACTCCACGGCTTCCCTTCCGCCCGCCCGGCGTGCCCGGCGGGGCTTCCTCCGCGCGCCCGGCACGGGGCTGCCGGCGCTCCTGGCCACTAGTGTGGCGTACCGGAAGGTGTGGTCGCGCACAGGGGCCACCGGTGACGACGGGGGAGACGTGGGACGAGCGCGCCGCACGAGCGTGACGGTCGCCGTGCTCGCCGTCGCCCTGGGCGCCTACGGCACCGCCGACGCCGCCGACCGCGTGCCCGGGATCCTGACCACCGACCCCGTCCCCGCCGAGGCGCAGCCCTTCCCCGACGTCGAGGTGCCCGGCGGCGAGCTCACCGCCCCGGTGCCCCCGGGCCCGGACGAGTCGGCCCCGGCGCCCACCGCCGCCGCCCTCGAGAGGCTCACGACGGCCCTCGAGGAGGACCACCGCCGGACGGGCTCCTTCGGTCTCGTCGTGGCCGACGGGATCACCGGTGAGGTGCTGGTCGACCACGACGGCGGCACCCCGCGGCTGCCCGCCTCCTCGCTGAAGGTCCTCACCGCGGCAGCCGCCCTCGACGCCCTCGGGCCCGGCCGGACGCTGACCACCTCGGTCGTGCGCGCGGCGCCGGACCGCGTCGTGCTGGTCGGCGGCGGGGACATCCTCCTCGCGGCCGGCGAGGGCGACCCGTCCGCCGTTCTCGGGCACGCCGGCCTCGCCGACCTCGCGGCGGCGACGGCGGAGGCGCTGACGGAGGAGGGCGTCACCACCGTCGAGCTCGCCGTCGACGACACGCTCTTCACCGGGCCCGCGCACCACGCCGACTGGGACGACGTCGACCGCACCTTCGTCATGCCGATCCAGCCGCTGGCCGTCGAGGCGGGGCGGGAGGGCCGCGCCTACGCGGCCGACCCCGCTCTCGACGCTGGTCAGGCGTTCGCCGCGGCGCTCGCGGACCACGGCGTCCAGGTCGCCGGGTCGGTCGGCCGGGCCGCGGCCAACGCCGACGCCGAGCCCCTCGCCCAGGTGGAGTCCGCGCCGGTCAGCGCCGTCGTCCGACACATGCTCAAGGCCTCGGACAACTCCGTCGCGGAGGCGCTCGCCCGCCTGGTCGCGCTCGAGCGGGGGCAGGAGCCGGACTTCCCCGGCGGCACCTCGGCGGTGCGCAAGCAGCTCGCGGACCTCGGCGTGGACGTGAGCCGCGTGACGATGGCCGACTCCTCCGGCCTGAGCACGGGCAGCACCGTGCCGCCGTCGGTCCTGGTCGACGTCCTGCGGCTGGCGTCCGAGCCGTCGTCCACCACCCTGCACGGGCTGGTGGCGGCCCTGCCGGTCGGCGGCCTGGACGGCACGCTGTCGGACCGGCTGACCGGCGACGCCGCCGGGCGCGTGCGTGCCAAGACCGGCACCCTTCTGCGCGCCGTGTCACTGACCGGCTCCGTGGTCACGGAGGACGGCCGGCCGTTGCTCTTCTCGCTGCTCACCTCCGACCTCGAGGTCGGCACCGCGCACCAGGCCCGCCTCGCCGTCGACTCCTGGGCGTCCGCGGTCGCGGCGTGCGGCTGCAGCTGAACGATTACCGTGGGCCCCATGAGCAGCTCCGTCGACTGGCAGGTGGCCGTGCGCCGCGCCGGGAACCTCTCCCGGCCCGGCCCGAGCGGCACGCGCGCCGAGCTGCGCGCCCTCATCCAGGTGCTGCGCGCCGCCGCCGCCGAGGCTCCCGAGCACGTCGCCGAGATCACCGGGCTGCACGGGCCCGCCGCCCAGGTCGCCACCACCACCCCCGTGTACGTGGTGGACCGCCCCCGCTGGGCGCAGGCGAACGTCGAGATGTTCGCCCACCTCACCGACGGGCTCCTCCCCGCCGCCAAGCTGCCCGGCTCCGCTCGCATGGCGGGGGAGGAGATGGGCGTCATGCTGGCCCTGCTCTCCCCGAAGGTCCTCGGCCAGTTCGACCCCTTCACCCCCGCCGACGGCGGACCCGGCCGGCTCCTGCTCGTCGCCCCGAACGTGCTCAAGGTGGAGCGCGAGCTCAACCTCGACGCGATGGACTTCCGCCTCTGGGTGTGCCTGCACGAGCAGACCCACGCGGTGCAGTTCGCCGCCGCCCCGTGGCTCGTCGACCACCTCTCGGGCCGCATGCGCGGGCTCGTGGGCGGCGTCTCCTCCACCACGGACGGGCCCGAGCGGCTCGCCCGGGCGGCCCGCGCCGTCGTCGAGGCCCTGGCCTCGGGCGTCGTGGGCGGCCCTCCCGGCCCGACCTCCGACCTCGGCGGGCCGCTGGTCGACGCCTTCCTCGACGAGGACGAGCGGGCCGCGATGGCCGAGATCGTCGCGGTCATGAGCCTGCTGGAGGGGCACGCGGACGTCGTCATGGACGCCGTCGGCCCGGCCCGGCTGCCCTCGGTGCGCCGCATCCGCGCCGCCTTCGAGAAGCGCCGGGACGGCACCTCCACCCTCGACGTGCTGCTGCGGCGCCTGCTCGGGATGGACGCCAAGGTCGCCCAGTACCGCAACGGCGCCCGGTTCGTCCGGGCGGTCGTCGAGCAGGTCGGGCACGAGGGGCTCAACGCGGTGTGGACCGCGCCGGAGCTGCTGCCCACGGCCGCCGAGGTCGCCGACCCGGTGACCTGGGTGCGCCGCGTCCACGGCTGACCCGGTGGCCGGACC
Organism: Georgenia daeguensis; assembly: GCF_039537705.1. Taxonomy (NCBI): domain Bacteria; kingdom Bacillati; phylum Actinomycetota; class Actinomycetes; order Allobogoriellales; family Allobogoriellaceae; genus Georgenia; species Georgenia daeguensis. Next base: position 162,494 of record NZ_BAABBA010000006.1, on the reverse strand, counting down.
GCACCCCGACGTCGCCGCCGCCCGCCGCGCCGTCCGCGCCGCGCTGGCCGACCTGCCGCCCGGCGCCCGCGTCCTGGTCGCCTGCTCCGGCGGCGCCGACTCCCTCGCGCTCGCCGCCGCCACCGCCTTCGTCGCGCCCCGCGAGCGCCTGCTCTCCGGCGCCGTCGTCGTCGACCACCGCCTCCAGGCGGGGTCCGGCGAGGTCGCCGCGCGGGCGGCCGACCAGTGCCGCGCGCTCGGCCTGGACCCGATCACCGTCCGGGAGGTCGACGTCGACGGCGGAGCCCGCGGCGCCGGGGCGGGCGGGCCCGAGGCGGCGGCCCGCGCCGCCCGGTACGCCGCGCTCGACGAGGCCGCGCGGGAGGCTGGCGCGTCCGCGGTCCTGCTCGGGCACACCCTCGACGACCAGGCCGAGACGGTGCTCCTCGCGCTCGCACGCGGGTCCGGCGCGCGATCGCTGGCCGGGATGCCCGCGGCCCGGGGGCTGTGGCGGCGGCCGTTCCTCGGGCTGCGCCGCACCCAGACCGAGCAGGTCTGCGGCGCCGTCGGGCTGGAGTTCGTCCGCGACCCCGCCAACACCGTGGCCGGGCCCTGGCGGGCGGCCGACGGCACGCCGCTGCGCCGCGCCGCGGTGCGCGAACGCGCGCTGCCCGCCCTCGCCGAGGCGCTGGGCCCGGGCGTGGTCGAGGCGCTCGGCCGCACGGCGCACCAGCTCGCCCGGGACGCCGACCTCCTCGAGGCGCTCGCGCAGGAGCTGCTCGACCGTGCGAGCGCCGCCGCCGGCGAGCCCGGCCTCACGCTCGACGCCGCCGGCCTCGCCGAGGCGCACGCCGCGCTGCGCACCCGGGCGCTGCACGCGGCCGCGCTCCGCGCCGGCGCCACGCCGGGCGCCCTGGCCGCGGTGCACGTCGAGGCGCTCGACGCGCTCGTCACCCGCTACCACGGCCAGGGCCCGGTCCCGCTGCCCGGGCCGGTCGTCGCCCGCCGCCGGTGTGGCAGGCTAACGCTGGCGCCGGCGGGCCCGGCCGGCCGGCCAGAGACGTGAGCAGCGAGGAGAGCCGAGTGGACGTGCAGGACATGGGGCAGGACCTGGAGAAGGTGCTGCTGAGCAAGGAGCAGATCGACACGCGGCTGACGGAGATGGCCGCCGAGATCGACGCCGACTACGCGGGCCGCGAGCTCCTCCTCGTCGGCGTGCTGCGCGGCGCGGTGATGGTCATGGCCGACCTCTCCCGCAAGATCCACCTGCCGATCCAGATGGACTGGATGGCCGTCTCCTCCTACGGCTCGGGCACCAAGTCCTCGGGCGTGGTGCGCATCCTCAAGGACCTCGACACCGACCTGCACGGGCGCGACGTCCTGATCGTCGAGGACATCATCGACTCCGGGCTGACCCTCTCCTGGCTGCTGGCCAACCTCCGCTCCCGGGGCCCGGCCTCTGTGGAGATCGCCACCCTCCTGCGCAAGCCGGAGGCCGCGAAGGTCGCCGTCGACGTGCGCTACGTCGGCTTCGACATCGCGCCGGAGTTCGTCGTCGGCTACGGCCTGGACTACGCCGAGCGCTACCGCCACCTGCCGTTCGTCGGCACCCTCGCCCCGCACGTCTACGGCGGCTGAGCCGCCGCACGACGGCGGCTGAACCGCGGCGCCGGCCGCCGTACAGCCCTGCGCGAACATCGGGGCCGCTCTCAGCCGACGGTCAGGTTTGTCGTATACCGTCGGGGAAACCGCGCGCGACCAGGAGGGACCTGGGCCTAGCCCACACTCGATGAACGCCAAGAATCTGCTGCGGGGTCCACTGGTGTGGATCCTGATCATGCTCGTGCTCATCTCCCTGGGCTGGTCACTCCTGGGGCAGTCCGGCACCCAGCGCATCGACACCTCGCAGGGTCTCGAGCTGCTCAAGGGGGACACGGTCGAGCAGGCCGAGATCACCGAGGGCACCCAGCGGGTGCGCCTGACCCTGTCCGAGCCCTTCGAGGCCGACGACGGCGAGGGCGGCACCGTGGACAAGGGCACGACGGTGGAGTTCTTCTACGTCCAGCCCCAGGGCGAGCAGGTCGTGAAGGCCGTCGAGGACGCCGACCCCGAGAAGGGGTACAACTCGGTCGTCCCGACGACGTCCATCTGGACGTCGCTGCTGACCTTCATGCTGCCGATGGTCATCATCTTCATCGTCTTCTGGTGGCTGCTCTCCCGGGCGCAGGGCGGCGCGGGCGGCATGATGAAGTTCGGCAAGTCCAAGGCCCGGATGGTCAGCAAGGAGAACCCACAGGTCACCTTCGCCGACGTCGCCGGCGAGGACGAGGCCGTCGAGGAGCTCCAGGAGATCAAGGAGTTCCTCGCCGAGCCGGAGAAGTTCCAGGCCGTCGGGGCGAAGATCCCCAAGGGCGTCCTGCTCTACGGCCCGCCCGGCACCGGCAAGACCCTGATCGCGCGCGCCGTCGCCGGCGAGGCGGGCGTGCCGTTCTTCTCGATCTCGGGCTCCGAGTTCGTCGAGATGTTCGTCGGCGTCGGCGCCTCCCGCGTGCGCGACCTGTTCGAGCAGGCCAAGTCCAACGCGCCGGCCATCATCTTCGTCGACGAGATCGACGCCGTCGGGCGCCACCGCGGCACCGGCATGGGCGGCGGGCACGACGAGCGCGAGCAGACGCTCAACCAGCTCCTCGTGGAGATGGACGGCTTCGACGTCAACACCAACGTCATCCTCATCGCCGCGACCAACCGGCCCGACGTCCTCGACCCCGCGCTGCTGCGCCCGGGCCGCTTCGACCGGCAGGTCGCCGTCGAGGCCCCGGACCTGCACGGTCGGTCCGCGATCCTCAAGGTGCACGCCCAGGGCAAGCCGATGGCGCCCGGCGTCGACCTCGACATGGTCGCCAAGCGCACCCCCGGCTTCACCGGCGCCGACCTGGCGAACGTCCTCAACGAGGCGGCGCTGCTCACCGCCCGCTCCAACGCCCAGCTCATCGACGACCGCGCGCTCGACGAGGCGATCGACCGGGTCATCGCCGGCCCGCAGAAGCGCACGCGGGTGATGAACGAGAAGGAGCTCAAGGTCACCGCGTACCACGAGGGCGGGCACGCCCTCGCCGCGGCGGCGCTGCGCTACACCGACCCGGTGACGAAGGTGACGATCCTGCCGCGCGGCCGCGCCCTCGGCTACACGATGGTCATGCCCACCGAGGACAAGTACTCGACCTCGCGCAACGAGCTGCTCGACCAGCTCGCCTACGCGATGGGCGGGCGCGTGGCCGAGGAGATCGTCTTCCACGACCCGACCACCGGCGCCTCCAACGACATCGAGAAGGCCACCGCCATCGCCCGCAAGATGGTCGTCGAGTACGGCATGAGCGCGCGCGTCGGCGCCATCAAGCTCGGGCAGACCCAGGGTGAGCCGTTCCTGGGCCGCGACCTCGGCCACCAGCGCGACTACTCCGAGGACGTCGCCCGGATCGTCGACGAGGAGGTGCGCCGGCTCATCGAGGCCGCGCACGACGAGGCGTGGGAGATCCTCAACACCTACCGCGACGTCCTGGACCACCTCGTCCTGGAGCTCCTCGAGCGCGAGACCCTCAACGAGGCCGAGCTCGCCCGGGTGTTCGCGCCGGTGACCAAGCGCCCCGCGCGGCCCGTGTGGCTCTCCTCCGAGGACCGCTACGTCAGCGACCGGCCTCCCGTGCTCACCGCGGCCGAGCGGGCCCGCGGCGAGCACATGCTCCCCGAGGACCAGATCGCGGCGGCGGGGGAGACCCGCCTCGGCGAGGGTGGCCCGGGCATCGGCCAGGTTCCCGACGGCGGAACGGTCGGCGGTCCCGCCGAGGGGCTCTGACCGTGGCCGGCGAGGGACCCGTCGCCGCCGAGCCGGCGTCGTTCGAGGCGGGGTCGTCCGAGGGTGCCATCGCGGGCTCGCCCGCCGAGGCCGACGGGATGGCCTCCGACTCCGCGCCGCTGCGCTACGAGCACACCCCGCGGCCCTACGACGCCGAGGGTGTCCGCCGGGCCGTGCGGGACCTGCTCACCGCCGTCGGGGAGGACCCCGACCGGGAGGGGCTGGTCGGCACCCCCGACCGGCTGGCGCGGTCGTTCGCCGAGATCTTCGCCGGCCTCGCCGAGGACCCGGCCGACCATCTCGACGCGGTCTTCGACATCGGGCACGAGGAGATGGTCCTCGTGCGCGACATCCCGCTGTACTCGATGTGCGAGCACCACCTGCTGCCCTTCCACGGCGTCGCCCACGTCGGCTACATCCCCGCCGAGAACGGGCGCGTGACCGGGCTGAGCAAGCTCGCCCGCCTCGTCGAGGGCTACGCCCGGCGCCCGCAGGTCCAGGAGCGGCTCACCTCCCAGGTCGCCGACGCCCTTGTCGAGCGGCTCGCGCCCCGCGGGGTGATCGTCGTGGTCGAGGCCGAGCACCTGTGCATGTCCATGCGCGGCGTCCGCAAGCCCGGCTCCCGGACGATCACTTCCGCCGTGCGCGGGCAGATGCGGCGCGCCGCCACCCGCGCCGAGGCCATGAGCCTGCTGGTGAACCGGCACTGACCGGCCCGGCGGATAGCCTGGTGCGATGAGCGAGCGATCGGTCCGGCGTGCGGCCCGCGGCCCGGAGCCCCTGCCCCAGGCACTGCGCGACCCCGGGCGGACCCTGGTGATGGGCGTCGTCAACGTCACGCCCGACTCCTTCTCCGACGGCGGCCAGTGGTTCGACACGGACGTCGCCATCGCCCACGCCCGGCACCTGCTCGCCCAGGGGGCGGACATCGTCGACGTCGGGGGCGAGTCCACCCGGCCCGGTGCCGCCCATGTCTCCCCGGAGCAGGAGCTCGCCCGGGTCCTGCCCGTCGTGGAGACCCTCGCCCGCGAGGGGGCGGTGGTCAGCGTGGACACCGTCAACGCCTCGACCGCGGAGGCGGTCACCCAGGCCGGCGCCCTGATCGTCAACGACGTCTCGGGCGGCCTGTTCGACCCGGAGATGACCGCGACCGTCGCCCGCAGCGGGGCGGTCTACGTCCTCCAGCACTGGCGCGGCACCCCGGAGACGATGAACGACCTCGCCGTGTACGGCGACGTCGTCGCCGAGGTGCGGGCCGAGCTGGCGGAGCGCCTCGAGGAGGCGGTCGCCGCCGGCGTGCGCGAGGAGCAGGTGGTGCTCGACCCGGGCCTCGGTTTCGCCAAGGACCCCGGGCACAACTGGACCCTGCTGTCCCACCTCGACGCCCTCCTCGACCTGGGACGCCCGCTCCTGGTGGGGGCGTCCCGCAAGCGGTTCCTCTCCGGCGTCGTCGCGCCGCGCGTGGCGCAGGAGCCGCTGGCCCGCGACGCGGCCACCGCGGCGGTGAGCGCGCTGTCCGCCGCGGCCGGCGCCTGGGCCGTGCGGGTCCACGAGGTGACCGGCAGCCTGGACGCGGTCCGGGTGGCCGCCGAGTGGCGGGAGCACTCGTGAGCGACCTCGCCGGCCCGGTCCTCGACGACGCCGGGCGCGAGCTCGACCGCATCCGCCTGCTCGGCCTGCGGGCGCGCGGGCACCACGGGGTCTACGAGCACGAGCGCCGGGACGGGCAGGACTTCGCCGCCGACGTCGTGCTGCACCTCGACACCCGCGCCGCCGGGTCCGCCGACGACCTGGCGCGCACGGTCAGCTACGCGGACGTCGCCGAGGACGTGGTCGCCGTCCTGACGGGCGAGCCGGTCGACCTCGTCGAGACCCTGGCCGGGCGGATCGCCGACGCCGTGCTCGCCCGGGAGGGGGTACGGGCGGTCGACGTCACCGTCCACAAGCCGCAGGCCCCGCTCAGCGTGCCCTTCGACGACGTCCAGGTTTCGGTCCGCCGCCGTGCCAACGAGCCCTCACGCGCTGGTGAGCCCTCACGCGCGCACGGCGCGGGCGAGCCCTCACGCGCGAACGAGATCGAGGACATGGTCGCCGGGACGACCATGTCCTCGATCTCGTCGCCGTCCGGTGAGGTGGCGCCGGGTTCGGCAGGGACAGACGAGGCCACGCAGGCCGACGACGTGCTTCGTCGCCGGCCCGCGGCGCCGGTTCCGGTCGTCCTCGCGCTCGGGGCCAACCTCGGCGACGCCGTCGCCACTCTCCGCCTCGCCGTCGCCGATCTCGCCCACGCGGACGGGGTCGCCGTCACGACCGTCTCGCCCCTCGCACGCACCGCCCCCGTGCTCGCCCCCGGTCAGGCGCCCCAGCCCGACTACCTCAACGCCGTCGTGCTCGGCACGACCACGCTCGCGCCGGTCGAGCTCCTCGCGCTCGCACACCGGGTCGAGGACGCCCACGGGCGCGAGCGGACGGAGCGCTGGGGCGCGCGCACCCTCGACGTGGACGTCGTCACTGTCGGCGACGTCGTCAGCGACGACGCGGACCTGACCCTGCCCCACCCGCGCGCCCACGAGCGCGCGTTCGTCCTCGCGCCGTGGGCCCGCGCCGACCCGACCGCCGTCCTGCCCGGCCCGCACGGTGGTGCGGTGGCCGACCTGGCCGCCCGCGCCCGCGACCGGGACACGCTGAGCTGGGCGGGCGAGGACTGGCTCGTGCACGAACCGCGCCCGGCCGCCCCGGGGGCGACGTGGTGAGGCGGACCTCCTGGCAGAGCCTCGTGCTGCTCGCGCTCGGCGGCGGCCTCATCTCGTTCCTCGTGCTCGAGGGTGTCGAGGCGCGCGGTCTCCTGCCCGTCCCGGTCCCCGCCGTCACCGCCGCCGGACCGGCGCTGCTCGCCGTCGTCCTGCTCGTCCTCGGGCGGGGCGTCCGGCGCCTGGTCAACCAGGAACGCACCTCGATGACGCCGCTGGGGGCCGCGCGCGTCGTGCTGCTGGCGAAGGCGAGCTCGCTGGTCGGCTCGGTGCTCGTCGGCTACTTCGGCGCGCAGGTCCTCGTGGCGCTGGACAACCTCTCCGCGCCGCTGCCGCGCGAGCAGGCGGTCGCCGCGGGTCTGGCACTCCTCGCCTGCCTCGCCCTGGTGGGGGTGGCGCTGTTGGTCGAGTGGTGGTGCCGGGTGCCCCCCGACGACGACGAGGACCCCACCACCGGGGCGAACCACGGCGCCTCCGCCGCCTGACGGCGAAGGTTTCACCCCGAAGGATGATGGACGTCTCCGCGATCTCTGCCACGCTGGGTCCGTGACCGAGGAGATGCCCGCGGACAGCGGCGTGACCAGGGCCGACGGCGTCCGTGGCGGCGGTGCGCGGAGCCCGTTCGAGCCCGCCGGGATCGTGTTCACGCCCGTGTCGCAGGGGCTGGTGACCGCGCGTGTGGTGACGCTGATCGCTCTCGCGGTGCTGCCCCTGGCGGGGTCGGTCGTGGCGGGTGTCCTGGTGGGGGGATGGGCCTGGGCGGCGCCGGTCGTGATGCTCGCGGTGCTCGCCTGGCTGCTGTGGCTGATCCCGAGGCAGGTCCGTGCGCTCGGCTACGCGGAGGCCGCCGACGACCTGCTCGTCCGCAAGGGGATCCTGTTCCGGTCCCTCACGGTGGTGCCGTACGGGCGCATGCAGTTCGTCGACGTCAACGCCGGCCCGCTCGACCGTCGGTGCGGGGTCGCCGAGGTCAGGCTGCACACCGCGGCGGCGCAGACCGACGCCACGATCCCCGGCCTGCCCCCTGAGGAGGCCGCCCGGCTGCGCGACCGGCTGACCGCGCGCGGTGAGGCCCGGCTGGCGGGGCTGTGACCCACGACGTTCATGCCTCGGACCCGGCCGGCACGACCAGCTCGACCGGCCCGGCCGGCGCTGCCGGCCCGACCGGCACTGTCGGCCCGACCGGCACTGTCGGCCCGACCGGCATGACCGGTTCGGACGGCGCAGCTGGCCCGGAGAGTGCAGCGGGCCGGGAGGGCGCGGTCGTCTGGCGTCGCGTCCACAAGGTCACCCCGATCCTGAACGCCTGGAAGGTTGTCGCGGCCGTCGTCGCCGCCTTCGTCTGGCAGATCTCGGACCAGCTCGGCAACGTCCCCGACGTGTGGGCGTCCGTGGACCGGTACCGCACCACCGTGGTGCTCGCGGTGGTCGGGTTCCTCGTGCTCGTCGCCCTCCTCGCCGGGCTGTACTCGATGCTCGCGTGGCGCCGGATGCGGTTCGCCGTCTCGAGCGAGTCGGTCGACCTGCACACCGGGATCCTCTTCCGTCAGCAGCGCCACGCCCGTCTCGTCCGGGTGCAGGCCGTCGACGTCGTCCAGCCGTTGCTGGGCCGCCTCTTCGGGCTCGCCCAGGTGCGCGTCGAGACGGCCGGCGGCAGCGAGTCCAACGTCGTGATCGGCTACCTGCGCGAGTCCGAGGCGCAGGACCTGCGCAACGAGGTCATGGCGCGGGCGGCCGGCGTCGACGTCCCCGTGGCCGGCCCCGTGACGGCCGACGGCGCCGCCCCGCCGGCCGTGGCCGCGGCACCCGAGCGCGAGGTGCTCCAGGTACCGCCCGGCCGGCTCGTCGCGGCCCTGGCGCTCTCCGGGAGCCTCGCCCTCTTCGTCCTGGTGATGGCCGGCCTGGTGGTCGCGGCCGTGATCACCGGCAGCATCGCGCCGATCTTCGGTGCGGTGCCCGCGCTGCTCGGCTGGGGCGGGTACCTGTGGAACCGGTTCGCCGGCGAGTTCGGCTTCCGGGCGGCGCTCTCGCCCGACGGCATCCGCCTGCGTCACGGGCTGCTCGAGACCCGGACCCAGACCCTCCCGCCCGGCCGAGTACAGGCGGTGCGGCTGTCGCAGGCCTGGCTGTGGCGGCGCTTCGACTGGTGGCGGCTCGAGGTCAACGTCGCGGGCTACGGCACGGACGCCTCGGGCCAGGGAGCGGTGGAGACCGTCCTGCTGCCCGTCGGCCCGCGCGGGGACGCGCTGACCGCCCTGTGGCTGGTGCTGCCGGACCTCGGCGTGGACGACCCGCGCGAGCTGCTCGACGCCGCCCTGGAGGGTTCCGGCGAGCACGCGGGCTTCCGCACGAGTCCGCGCCGGGCCCGCTGGCTCGACCCGATCACCTGGCGGCGCAACGGTCTGCGCATCACCCGCACGGCGCTCCTCATGCGCAGCGGCCGTCTCACCCGCTCGCTCGCCGTCGTCCCGCACGAGCGCACGCAGTCCCTCGCCGTGCGGCAAGGTCCGCTGGAGCGGCGGCTGGGCCTGGCCGACCTGCACGCCCACTCCGTGCCCGGGCCGGTCATCCCGGTCGCGTTCCACCTCGACGAGGGCCTGGCCCTCGCGGTGCTGACGGAGCAGGCCGAGCGCGCCCGCACGGCACGGGCGGCCGAGGGGCCGGAGGAGTGGATGCGGCGGGTGGAGGTGCCCACGGGGCGGGCCCCGGCCACGGAGCGGGCCCCGGCCACGGAGGTGCCCACGGAGCAGGCTCCGGCCACGGAGACGCCCGGGCCCCTGGGATGATGGGCCGGTGAGCTTCCCACCCACCGATCCCGCAGGCCCCGGCGCGCGCCCCGGACGACTCGGCGTCGGCGTCGTCGGCGCCGGCCGTGTCGGCGCCGTGCTGGCCAGCGCCCTGCGCGGCGTGGGGCACGCCGTCGTCGGCGCCACCGCCGTCTCCGCAGAGAGCCGCGACCGCGTGGACGCCCTGCTGCCCGGCGTGCCCGTGCTCGGGATCGAGGAGGTCGTCGAGCGGGCCGAGCTCGTCCTCCTCACCGTCCCCGACGACGTCCTCGCCGAGCTCGTCCGCGGCCTGGCCGACCTGGGCCGCTGGCAGCCCGGCCAGCTCGTGGTCCACACCTCCGGGCGCTACGGCACCGAGGTGCTCGCGCCTGCACGGGCGGCCGGGGCCATCACGCTGGCGATCCACCCGGCCATGACGTTCACCGGGACCAGCCTGGACATCTCCCGGCTGACCGGTTGCCCGTTCGCCGTGACCGCCGCGGCGCCGGTGCTGCCGATCGCGCAGGCGCTCGTCGTCGAGATCGGCGGCGAGCCCGTGGTCCTCGCCGAGGAGGACCGCCCCGTCTACCACGCGGCCCTCGCCCACGGCGCCAACCACCTCGTCACCCTCGTCGCGCAGGCCGAGCGCACCCTCGCCGCGGCGGGCCTGACCGAGCCCGGCGCCTACCTGGCGCCGCTGCTCTCCGCCGCGCTCGACGGGGCGGTCCGCAGCGGCGAGCAGAGCCTGACCGGGCCGGTCGTCCGGGGGGACGCCGGCACGGTGGAGGCCCACCTCGCCGCCCTCGGCGGGCTCGGGGAGGAGCTCACCGACGTCGTCGACACCTACCGGCACCTCGCCCGCGCCACCACGCGCCGGGCCCTGACCACCGGACGCCTCGCCGAGGCCCCGGCCGCCCGGCTGCTCGACGTGCTCGCGGCCGGTGACTCGGAGTCCGGCCCGGGCGGGCCTGCCGCGGCAGCGTCGGCGGCGGGCGCCGGGGCGGGGCCGCGGACGACGGCGGAGCCCGGGACGACGGCGAGTGCGGGGACGACGGCGGAGGCCCGGCCGCCGGCCGCCGGGGCACCGGCCGTCGGCGCACCGGCAACGCCCCTCGAGCCCGTCGTCGTGCGCAGCCGGACCGAGCTGCGCGCGGCGCTCGCGGCGCTGCCCGGCACCCGGGCCCTGGTGATGACGATGGGTGCCCTGCACGACGGGCACCTGGCGCTGGTTCGCGAGGCCCGCGCGCGGGCCTCGCACGTGGTGGTCTCGATCTACGTCAACCCCCTGCAGTTCGGACCCGGTGAGGACTTCGAGGCGTACCCGCGCGACCTGGACGCCGACGTCGCGCTGCTCGCCCGCGAGGGCGTCGACCTCGTTCTCGCGCCCTCCGACGAGGAGGCCTACCCCGCCGAGCCGCTGGTGCGGATCGACCCCGGACCCGTCGCAGGCGTGCTTGAGGGCCGCACCCGTCCCGGGCACTTCGCCGGCGTGCTGCAGATCGTCGCCAAGGTCCTGAACCTCGTGCGCCCGGACGTCGCGGTCTTCGGCGAGAAGGACGCCCAGCAGCTCGCGCTCGTGCGCACCCTCGTGCGCGACCTGGACCTCGGGGTCGAGATCGTCGGCGTGCCGATCCGGCGGGAGGAGGACGGCCTGGCCATGTCCAGCCGCAACGCCTACCTCTCGGCCCAGGAGCGCCGTCGCGCCCTCGCCCTCTCCCGCGCGCTCGCCGCGGGCCGGGACGCCGGCGCGGCGGGCGGCGGTGCGGCCGACGTGCTGCGGGCCGCCGAGGCGGTGCTCGGCTCGGCGGAGGGCGTGGAGGTGGACTACCTTGCTCTTGTCGATCCGGACACCTTCCTCCCGCTGGACGAGGGCGCCGTGGGCGCCGGCCTGCTGGCCGTGGCCGCCCGGGTGGGGACCACCCGGCTCATCGACAACATGACCGTCGACCTGCGAGGACCCCGACCGTGACCACGCCCCGCTCCCTGCTGCGCCCCATGATGATCTCCAAGATCCACCGGGCCACCATCACCGCGGCGGACCTGCACTACGTCGGCTCCATCACGGTCGACGCCGACCTGCTCGACGCCGCGGACCTGCTGCCGGGCCAGCAGGTCGACGTCGTCGACGTCACCAACGGCGCCCGCCTGACCACCTACGTCATCCCGGGCGAGCGCGGCTCCGGGGTGCTGTGCATCAACGGCGCCGCCGCCCACCTCGTGCACGCCGGCGACCTGGTCATCCTCATCGCGTACGGCCAGCTCGACGACGCCGACGCCCGCACCTACACCCCGAACGTCGTGTTCGTGGACGCGCAGAACCGGATCGTCGACGTCGGGGACGAGCCCGGGCAGGTCCCGGACACCGACGCCGGCGAGGCGCCGTACGTCGAGGCCAGCGGCATCACCACGGCGGCGTACCGGGCCTCGCTCCCGTCCTAGCCCGGCCGCGGGTGGCCAGCCGCCCTGACGGTGAGATGTCACGAGCAGACTCCCCGAGCGAGTTCGTGACCCGACAGCGCGCGTCGAGGGTGCGGAGGAGTCGCCCGACGCACATCCGTCTCCCGCGTACCCGTCCGGCGCCGGTGCGGCGTCCGAGCCTCGTTGAGTGCGACACGATCCACGTTCTCGGGCCTCCGAAAGGTGGAAGTCGTCGCACTCGACGGCAAGAGGCACGCCCGGCGAGCCAACGGGGCCCGGGTGACGACCGACGGCGCACCGAGCCAGGGCGGCGCACCTCACTCGCCCCGCGGGCGGTGCTGCGCCCGGCCCCGGCTACCCTGTAGCGGTGACCGAGCAGACCGAGGAGAAGAGCGCCGTGACCACCGGCGCCGAGCACGACGAGCAGGCCCACGACGCGCCCGAGCAGGTGCGCGTGCGGACCGAGAAGCGTCAGCGGCTCCTGGACTCCGGCGTCGACCCGTACCCGGTCGTCCTGCCGATCACCACCACGATCGCCGACGTGCGCGCCAAGTTCGCCGGGCTCGAGCCCGGTGAGGAGACCGACCACGTCGTCGGCGTCGCCGGCCGGGTCATGTACCTGCGCAACACCGGCAAGCTGTGCTTCGCCACCCTCCAGGACGGCTCCGGCAACCAGCTGCAGGCCATGCTGTCCCGGGCGGAGGTGGGGGAGGAGGCGCTGGCCGCCTTCAAGTCCGACGTCGACCTCGGCGACCACCTCTTCGTCCGCGGCCGTGTCATCGCGTCCCGTCGTGGCGAGCTGAGCGTCTTCGCCGACTCCTTCCGGCTCGCGGCCAAGGCGCTGCGCCCGCTGCCCAAGACCTACGAGAACGAGGCCGGCGAGCTGGTCGCCCTCTCCGAGGAGGGGCGGGTCCGCCGTCGTCACCTCGACCTCATCATGCGGCCGGCCGCGCGCGAGATGGTCCGCACGCGCGCCGCCGTCGTGAAGTCCCTCCGGCGCACCCTCGACGCGCGGGACTTCGTCGAGATCGAGACGCCGATGCTCCAGGTCCAGCCCGGCGGCGCGGCCGCCCGGCCCTTCGTGACCCACATGAACGCCTACGACATCGACCTGTACATGCGCATCGCGCCGGAGCTGTTCCTCAAGCGCGCCGTGGTCGGCGGCGTGGACCGGGTCTTCGAGATCAACCGCAACTTCCGCAACGAGGGCGCGGACTCCACGCACTCCCCGGAGTTCTCGATGCTCGAGGCGTACGAGGCGTACGGCTCCTACGACACGATGGCCGAGCTCACCCGCACCCTCGTCCAGCAGGCGGCGATCGACGCCTACGGCTCGACCACGGTGACTCTCGAGGACGGCACCGAGTACGACCTCGGCGGCGAGTGGACGCAGATCAGCCTCTTCGAGTCCGTCTCCGAGAAGCTCGGCGAGGAGATCACCCCGGAGACGCCGGACTCCACCCTGGAGGCCCACGCCGACCGCCTGGGCCTCGAGCTCGCTCCGCACTACACGCACGGCAAGGTGGTCGAGGAGCTCTTCGAGCACCTCGTGGGCGACGACCTGTACGCGCCGACCTTCGTGCGCGACTTCCCCGTGGACACCTCGCCGCTCACCCGTGCCCACCGCAGCAAGCCGGGCGTCGTGGAGAAGTGGGACCTGTACGTGCGCGGCTTCGAGCTGGCCACCGCCTACTCCGAGCTGGTCGACCCGGTGGTCCAGCGTGAGCGCTTCGCCGCGCAGGCGCTCGCCGCCGCCGCCGGCGACCCCGAGGCCATGGTGCTCGACGAGGACTTCCTCGAGGCCATGGAGCAGGGCATGCCGCCCGCGGGCGGCATGGGGATGGGCATCGACCGGCTCCTCATGGCCCTCACCGGCCGGGGCATCCGGGAGACCATCACCTTCCCGCTGGTCAAGCCGCGCTGACCCGACGGCGGAGTGGCCGTCGTCGGTCCCGTCGCCTTGCGTGGCGCCGGCCCCGTGACGGCGGAGCCCGGTCTCCCGGTCGCGCCGTCGGCGCCGAGGTCTACCCTCGTCCCTGGGGGCCGGCCGCCACGCGGGAGATGATCGGTCATGAGTCGTGCTCGTGAAGTGCTCGAGGGTCTTGCCGCCACGACGGTGTGGCAGGAGGAGCTGTACAGGCACCTGCACGCGCACCCGGAGCTGAGCTCGCACGAGGTCGAGACAGCTGCCGAGATCGCGGCGCGGCTGGAGGGCTTCGGCTACGCCGTCGAGCGGATCGGCGGGGGCGTCGTCGGCGTGCTGACGAACGGCGGCGGACCCACGGTGCTGGTGCGGGCCGACATCGACGCCCTTCCCGTCACGGAGCAGACCGGCCTGCCCTACGCGTCGGCGGTGACCACCGTGGACGAGAGCGGGGCCACCGTCGGGGTCATGCACGCGTGCGGGCACGACGTCCACGTCGCCTGTCTCCTCGGCGCGGCCGAGCTCGTCGCCGGGCGCACGCAGGCCTGGGGCGGCACGTTCGTCGCCCTGTTCCAGCCCGCCGAGGAGACGGCGGTCGGGGCGCGGGCCATGGTCGAGGACGGCCTGACCACAAAGGTCCCGCGGCCCGACGTCGCCTTCGGTCAGCACGTCCTCAACCACGAGGCGGGAGTGCTCGGGACGCAGACCGGCCCCGTGCTGTCCGCGGGCGACAGCGTGCGGATCACCGTCTTCGGGAAGGGCTCGCACGGGTCGATGCCGCACCTGAGCGTCGACCCGGTGGTGCTCGCCGCGTCGATCGTGCTCCGCCTGCAGACGATCGTCTCGCGAGAGGTCAGGCCCGGGGAGTTCGCCGTCGTCACGGTCGGAAGCAGCGTCGCGGGCTCGAAGAGCAACATCATCCCCGACCGTGCCGTCCTCCTCGTCAACCTGCGCACCTACGACATGGGCGTGCGCCAGACCGTCGTGGACGCCGTCGAGCGGATCGTCCGGGCGGAGTGCGAGGCGGCCGGCTCGCCGCAGCCGCCGACCTTCGAGTACTACGACCAGTACCCGCTCACCGACAACCACCCCGAGGTCACCGCCACGGTCACCGAGGCCTTCCGCGCCCACTTCGGGCAGGACCGGGTCATGGAACTCGGAAGAGTGACCGCGAGCGAGGACTTCAGCCGGGTGCCGGACGCCTTCGGCACGCCGTACACCTACTGGGGGGTCGGCGGGTTCGCCCCCGGGCACCCCGGGCCCCCGAACCACTCGCCGACCTTCGCGCCGCTCATCCAGCCCACGCTGAGCGCCGGCACCGAAGCCATCGTCGTCGCGGCCATGGCGTACCTCGGGAAGGACCAGAGATGACCAGCGCCCAGGCCGCCCCCCGGACGGCGCAGAACTACAGGGGGAACGACAAGCTGCTCACGGGCATCGTGCTCGGCGTCCTCACCTTCTGGATGTTCGCGGGGACGGTGGGCACCATCGCGCGCACCGTCCTCACCGACATCAACGGCGGGCCGATCGAGGAGATCGCGAACCCGAACGTCAGCCTCGACCAGATGAACCTCGCCGTCTCCATCACGGCGCTGTTCTCCGGCCTGTTCATCGTCTTCATGGGCGGGCTCGCCGACCGGGTCGGGCGGGTGCGGATCACCCTCATCGGCAACGTCCTCGGCATCGTCGGCTCGGCGCTGATCATCCTGGCCAACGGCAGCCTCGCGCTGCCCCTGCTGCTGGCGGGCCGCGCGATCCAGGGCCTCTCGGCGGCGTGCATCATGCCGGCCACGATGGCGCTGGTGAAGGCCTACTGGGACGGCGAGGCGCGGCAGCGGGCCGTGTCGATGTGGTCGATCGGATCCTGGGGCGGCGCCGGGGTCGCCGCGATCTTCGGCGGCTTCCTGGCCTCGAACCTCAACTGGCGGATCATCTTCTACGCCTCGATCGTCATCTCGGTCCTGGCCATCGCCCTCATCTGGGGGACGCCGGAGAGCAAGGCCGAGGCGCACACGCACAAGCGGTTCGACATCGTCGGGCTGCTCATCTTCATGGTCTCGATCCTCGCCCTGATGATCCTGCTGATCTTCGGCCGCCAGCTGGGGTGGACGAGGCCGCTTACCCTGGCCCTCGCCGCCGTGGCGGTGGTGGGGCTCACCGCCTTCGTGCTCTTCGAGCGCAGGCAGGACAACCCGTTCATCGACTTCGCACTGTTCCGGAACATCACCTTCACCGGTGCGACGATCTCGAACTTCGTCCTCAACGCCACCATCGGCATGCTCATCGTGAGCCAGCAGATGCTGCAGATCGCCCGGCCCGAGCTCTTCGACCCCTGGAGGGCCGGGCTTCTGACGCTCGGGTACGCCGTCGCGATCATCGCCTTCATCCGGGTGGGGGAGCGTCTCCTGCGGGCGTTCGGCCCCCGCAAGCCCATGGTCTGGGGTGCGACGATCGTCGCGGTCTCCTGCGCCCTGCTCGTGCCGACGAACATCCTCGTGGGGCCGTTCACGGTCCTCGCCGTCATCGCCTACACGCTGTTCGGCGTTGGTCTGGCGTTCTACGCCACCCCGTCCACGGACGCGGCGCTGTCCAACCTGCCGGCGGCGCAGGCCGGCGCGGGCGCCGGCATCTACAAGATGGCCTCCTCGCTCGGCGGGGCGATCGGGGCGGCGCTGTCGCTGACCATCTTCACCTCCTTCCTCGGCGGTGGCGTGAAGATCGTCGGCGAGCTGCTCCACACCCAGGGCATCCAGGAGAACGCGGCCGTGCGTCAGGCCGGCATGGTCACCTTCATGTTCAACGTCGTCCTGGCGCTGATCGCGATCATCTCCATCACGGTCACCGTCCCGAAGGGCAAGAAGTACCACGACTGATTGAGGCGCCCGCGGGCTCGCCGGGCGGGATGGTGCACGGGTCGGGTCGGGTCGGGCGGCCGGCGGCCCGGCCGGCCGGCCGCCCGGTCAGCCGGCGGTGCGCCGGCGCCGGCGGGCGAACCACAGCACGGCCGCGACGGGCAGGCCGACCACGACCAACCACGGCAGCAGCACGCCGAGGCCCACGAGCAGTCCGTCGACCGCGCTGACCAGGGCGTCCCAGCCGGTGCGCAGCCCGCCGAGGAAGCCGCCGGCGTTCACCACGACCGGGTCGTCCTGCGCCACCAGCTCGACCCTCAGCGTCGACATCGCCACCTGGTCGGCCAGGTGCGCCCGCTCGGACTGGAGAGACTCCAGCTCCGCCTGCCGCTCGCTGATCGCCGACTCCGCGGCGATGAGCGCCGTGCTGTCGTCGGCGTCGGCCATGATGCCCAGCAGGCGGTCCACCGAGGTCCGCAGCGCCGTGATCCGGGCGTCGAGGTCCCGGGTGGTGGCGGTGACGTCCGTGGAGTCCTGGGAGAGCTGACGGACCTCGCCGATCGACTCCAGCTCCTCGAGCACCGCGGAGAGCTTCTCCGCCGGGACGCGCACGGTCAGCCACGCCGAGGGGCGCGAGTCCGTGCCGTCCGCACCGGCCGCCTGCTCGTTGCGCTGGTCGACGCGGCCGCCCGCACGCTCCGCCGCCGCCGCCACCTCGTCCGCCGCGGCGGACGGATCCTCCACGACGACGACGGCGTCCGCCGTCGTGACGACCTGGCGGTCGTCGCCGCCCTCCGCGTCCTCGCCGCTGGCTCCTCCGCCCTCGACGCCCTCTCCGCCGGCGTCCTGTCCGGGGGCCGCGACACCCCCGCCCCCGGATTCGTCGGAGGCCTCCTCCGACCCGGAGGTGCAGCCGGCCAGCAGCAGCACACCGCACAGCAGGGCGAGCAACCAGCGCAGGCGTCTCATGGCCGCAACGTAGGCCCGGCCCCCACCGCCGCGGGCGGCGGTGGCCGGATCGTGACCCGATCGAGGTCGTACTGTGACCTGCGCGGCGCCCGCCGCCCTGCGGGCGCCGGCCTGCGGGCACCGGCCTCAGTGAGTGGTCAGCAGCGTGCGGATGTCCCGCTCGGCCTCCTCGACGCGGACCTTGCGGCAGCCCTTGGCGACGAGGTCGGCGATCATCGCCGGCTCGTTCCTGGCCAGGTTGAGGCCGCGCCGCACCAGGGTCACCGGCGGCTTGCGGGCCTCGCCGAGGTCCCGCATCAGGCGGAACCAGAACGTCTGCGCCCGGGGGCGGAAGATGCACAGCGCGTCGGCGAGGATGTCCTCCTCGAGGCAGGCCTCGACGATCTCGGCGGCGAAGATGCCCTCGGCGATGAAGACGGGGAAGCCGTCGAGCGAGAGCCGGGTGGTGCCGGTGCGTGCGTTGGTGGGGATGTCGTAGACCGGCAGCTCGGTCTCGCCGGTGGTGGCGAGCTCGACCAGCGCCGCCATGGCGCCGGCCTTGTCCCAGGTGCGCGGGGAGTCCCAGTCGACGACGCCGTAGCGCCGCGGCAGCCCGGGGTGGTCGCCGTCGAGGTAGAAGTCGTCCAGCGAGACCACGGGGAGGCCGACGCGGCGCGTCAGCGACGTCTTGCCCGACCCCGAGGGGCCGGTCAGGAGCACCACCCGCGCCCGCGCGTGCCGGGACCCGGGCGGGAGGTCGAAGAGGCCCTCCTGGGGTCCGTCGTCGAGCTCGTCCGCCCGAAGTTCGCCCAGGGGCATGCCACGTCCTCCGTACCTGGTCCGCGCCCCCGGAGCGGGGCACCGGCAAGTCTAGGTGCCGTGCCCGTCGCCGTGCCCGGGCCCCGCCGCCACGCTCACGTGACGATGACGACGTCGAGGGTGCGCGGGCCGTGGACGCCCTCGACGCGGATCAGCTCGATGTCGCTGGTGGCGCTCGGCCCGGCGATCCAGGTCAGGGGCCGGTGCGGGTGCTGGCCCAGGATCGCCACGGCCTCGGGGACCGTGGCGACGACCTGGCGTGCGCTCAGCACGCAGACGTGGCGGTCCGGCACGAGACTGATCGCGCGGCGCCCCTGGTCCGGCTCGGCGTCCAGCACGATCGTGCCCGACTCCGCGATCGCCACGCGCGCCGCGGTGAGGACCGCGCCGGCGGCGTCGAGCTCCCCGTGGCTCAGCGGCTCGGTGGCGGTGTCCAGCAGCACCCGGGCGCCGGCTCCGGTGACGGCGCCCGCCCACTCGGGCGGCAGGCCCGCCGGGACGACGACGGAGCCGGCCTCGCCGAGCAGCCGGCCGAGGGTGGTGGCCAGGTCCCCAGGTCCGCACCGGTGCACGTTCGCCCGGTAGTCGACCAGGCGGTCGACGAGCAGCTCGATCGCCGCGGGCGAGCCGGGGGCGACGTCGGAGTGGGCGCGGTAGTCGCGCGGTACCTCCGGGGCGGGTGCGGTCTGGGACCGGCCGAGCGCGTCACGGACCCGGGCGAGGATCGCCTCGCGTGCCTCCATCACCGCTCACCTCCGTCGGGCCGCACGGCACTCTCGGGTCGGGCCGCGCCGTCGGGTCGGGCCGCGCCGTCGGGCCGGGGTGCGCCGTCGGGCCGGGGTGCGCCGTCGGGCCGGGCCGCGCCGTCGGCCTGGTGCTGGTGCCACCAGGACCGGAACGACCGCGCGGGAGGTGCGGGCAGGTCGCGGACGCCGGTCCACAGCGACCCGGGGAAGGGCAGGGAGGCGATGCGGCCCTCGCGTGCGACGATCCGGCCCAGGCCGGCGGCACGCGCCGCGACCGCGAACCGCGACCCGGAGGACATCACCGCCGAGGCGGCGCGCATGCCCGCCTCCCAGCCCGTCGGCCGCAGCCTGCGCTGCTGGGACTCCACGGCGCGGTTGCGCAGGTGGACCAGGGCCGTGGGGATGTCGATCTTGACGGGGCAGGCCTCGTAGCACGCGCCGCACAGCGAGCTGGCGAAGGGCAGGGACGCCGTCGGGTCGTGGGGGTCGGTGGCCCCGTGGGTACCCATGCCGGTCAGCTGCGGGGTGAGGATCGCACCGATCGGGCCGGGGTAGACGGAGCCGTACGCGTGCCCGCCGGCGTGCTCGTAGACCGGGCAGACGTTCATGCACGCGGAGCAGCGGATGCAGTGCAGCGCCTGCCGCCCGACCTCGTCCGCCAGCGCCTTCGTGCGGCCGTTGTCGAGCAGCACCAGGTGGAAGGCCTGGGGGCCGTCGCCGGGCGTCACCCCGGTCCACATCGTGGTGTAGGGGTTCATCCGTTCGCCGGTCGACGAGCGCGGCAGGAGCTGGGTGAAGATCTCCAGGTCACGGAACGCCGGGACGAGCTTCTCGATGCCCATGACGGTGATGAGCGTCTCCGGCAGCGTCAGGCACATCCGCCCGTTGCCCTCGGACTCGAAGACCGACACGGTCCCGGTCTCGGCGACGGCCAGGTTCGCCCCGGAGATCGCCACCTTCGCGGTGAGGAACTTCGCCCGCAGGTGCGCGCGGGCCGCCATCGCGAGCACCCGGGGCTCGCTCGTGAGGCCGGCGGGCGCGTCGCCCATCCGCTCGGCGAAGATGGCACGGATCTCGTCCCGGTTGCGGTGGATCGCCGGGACCAGGATGTGCGAGGGCATGTCCCCCGCCAGCTGGACGATCAGCTCGGCCAGGTCGGTCTCGGTGGCCGTGATGCCCTCGGCGGCGAGGTGCTCGTTCAGGCCGATCTCCTGGGTGGCCATCGACTTGACCTTGACCACCTCGGTCTCGCCGGTGGCCCGGACGAGATCGGTGACGATCCGGTTGGCCTCCGCCGCGTCGCGGGCCCAGTGCACGACCCCGCCCCGTGCGGTGACCTGCTCCTCGAGCTGGACGAGCAGCTCGGGCAGGTGCGACATCGTCCAGTGCTTGACCGCCGCCCCGGCCTCGCGCAGCTGCTCCCAGTCGGGCAGCTCGGAGACCACCCGGAGCCGCTTGTCGCGGATGGTGTGCGTGGCGTGGCGCAGGTTGGTCCGCATCTGGCCGTTGGCGAGCGTCTCGTGCGCTGCGGTGGGGAAGTCCGGCCCCCACCGCAGCGGGTCCTCGGGCGCGGTCGCGGGCTGCGGCGCGACGCGCGGCATGCCGAGGAAGGTCGTCATCGCCCGGCCTCCGCCGTCGTCGGGGCGCGGTCCACCGGCAGCACCGCCGGGGACCAGGGCTCCTCGCGGGTGCTGGCGAGCACCTCCGCCAGGTGCGCGGCGTGCACGCCGGTGCCCTGCCGGGAGGCACTGCCGGCCATGTTCATCAGGCAGGAGTAGTCCCCCGCCACGAGGACCTCGGCGCCGGTGCTCACCACGTGGCGCACCTTCTCCTGGACCATCGCGGCGGACGTCTCGGAGTTCTTCAGCGAGAACGTGCCGCCGAACCCGCAGCACGCCTGCGCCTCGGGCAGCTCGACCAGGTCGATCCCCTCCACGGCGCGCAGCAGCCGCAGCGGCTTGTCGCCCACCTTGATCATCCGCAGCGAGTGGCAGGTGGGGTGGTACGTCACCGAGTGCGGGAACCAGGCCCCGACGTCGCTCAGGCCCAGGACGTCCACCAGGAGCTCCGAGAGCTCGTACGTCCGGGCGGCGACCAGCTCGGCGTCACGCGCGAGCCGCTCCTCGCCCTCACGCCGCGCGACCATCGCCTGCTGGTGACGCACCGATCCCACGCACGAGCCGGACGGACCGACGATCGCGTCCCACTCGCCGTCGAGCACGGGCTCGAAGGCCCGCACGTGGTTGCGGATCACCGGCACCGCCTCGCGGAAGTACCCGGTGTTGACGTGCATCTGCCCGCAGCAGGCCTGGGCCTCGGGGAAGACGACCTCGTGCCCCAGCCGCTCGAGCAGCCGCGCCGTCGCGGCCGGAGCCTGCGGGAACATGGCCTCGTTGATACAGGTGGCGAACAGCGCGACGCGCACGGAACCTCCCTCTCGGCAGCAGCGGCGCCGCCGGCGTGCCCACCCTACCCACGGCCGCCGACGGCGGTCGTCCCGGCGCGGGGCGTCAGCCCCGGCGCAAGGACGGTGCGGGGGCTCGACCGCCGTGGCGGCCGAGCCCCGGTCCGGCGCCGCCGTCAGCCGCCGTAGGGCAGCACCGGCCGGCCCGGCACGTCCGCACGGATCCGGAAGACCGCGCCGGCCTCGGGCTCGGGGTCCTCGAGCTTCTCCCGCGAGGTGGTGACGTACAGGTCCCGCCCGTCCGGGCCCCCGAGCGTGCACGCCGTGGTCAGGCGGACGGGCAGGGAGACCTCGGTGAGGATCTCGGCCTCGGGGGAGTACAGGCGCACGCGCCCCACGCGGTTCAGCGCCACCCAGACGTTGCCCGCCGAGTCCACGCACAGCCCGTCCGCGCGGCCGTCGTCGGCGGAGTGGAAGCGCCGGCGGTTGGTCAGCTCGCCGTCGACGACGTCGAACACGTCGGTCCCGCCGGTGTGGGTGTCGTTGTAGTAGGCGCGGGAGCCGTCGGGGGAGAAGTCGATGCCGTTGGAGGTGGTGACGCTGTCGAGGACCACGGAGACCTCCCCGGCGGGCGTGACGCGGTACAGCGACGCGGCGCCCGGTGTCCGGTCGTAGGGCATGCCGCCGGCGTAGAGGTTGCCGGCGGGGTCGCAGCCGCCCTCGTTCATGCGGATGCCCGGGTCGGTCCACAGCTCCGGCTGCGGCGACGGCACCTCGTCCGGCCCGTCCGCCAGGGCGAGGCCCCGCTCGATCCCGACGACGTAGCCGCCGCGAGCGCGCGGCCGGACGAACGCGGCGACCTCGCCGACGTGCAGGCGGTCCACGGTCCCGTCGGCGCGCAGGGTCATCAGGTCCCCCGCGAGCATGTCGACCCAGCGCAGGCCGCCCCAGCTCTCGGACCACACCGGGCCCTCTCCGTGGTAGCACAGCGGGTCGGTGATCTGTTCGGGAGTGGTCATGGGGCCAGTCTGGCCGATGGGGCACGCCGCGGCACCAGCGAACGCCGCGCGGCCCTCACCCGGAGCAGAACCGGCAACGGGGAAGATCGCTGCCCGTGACGGACAGTGATCTTCCCCGTTGTGGCCCTGCCGGTCGAGGTCAGGGCGCGCCGGTCACGGCTTACGTCGCCGCTACTTCACGTCCTCGTCGACCCAGTTGAAGGTCCGCGTGACGGCCTTCTTCCACAGCCGGTAGGTGCGCTCGCGGTCGCCCTCGTCCATGCTCGGCTCCCAGCGCTTGTCCTCGGCCCAGTTGTCGATGACGTCCTGCTCGCCCTGCCAGAAGCCGACGGCGATACCCGCCGCGTAGGCGGCACCGAGCGCCGTCGTCTCGGCGACCTTGGGGCGGACCACGGGCACGCCGAGGATGTCGGCCTGGAACTGCATGAGCGTCTCGTTCGCGATCATGCCGCCGTCGACCTTCAGCTCCGTCAGCTCGACGCCCGAGTCGATCGTCATGGCGTCGTTGACCTCACGGGTCTGGAACGCCGTCGCCTCCAGCGCCGCGCGGGCGATGTGCCCCTTGTTGACGTACCGCGTCAGGCCGACGAGCGCGCCGCGGGCGTCGGACTTCCAGTACGGGGCGAACAGGCCGGAGAACGCCGGCACGAAGTACGCACCGCCGTTGTCCTCGACCGTCTTGGCCAGGTCCTCGATCTCCGGCGCGGAGCTGATCAGGCCGAGGTTGTCCCGCAGCCACTGCACCAGCGAGCCCGTCACGGCGATCGAGCCCTCGAGCGCGTACACCGCGGGCTGGTCGCCGATCTTGTAGCAGACGGTGGTGAGCAGGCCGCTCTTGGACGCCACCGGCTCCGTGCCGGTGTTGAGCAGCATGAAGTTGCCCGTGCCGTAGGTGTTCTTGGCCATGCCGACCTCGAAGCAGGCCTGGCCGAAGGTGGCCGCCTGCTGGTCGCCGAGGATGCCGGCGATCGGCACGCCCGGGACGAAGCCGCCCTCGCGGCCCTCGCCGTAGACCTCGGAGGAGGAGCGGATCTCCGGGAGCATGGACAGGGGGATGCCCATGTCCTTGGCGATGTCCTCGTCCCAGCTCAGGGTGGCCAGGTCCATGAGCATCGTGCGGGAGGCGTTGGTGACGTCGGTGACGTGGACGCCGCCGTCGGTGCCGCCCGTCATGTTCCACACGACCCAGCTGTCGGTGTTGCCGAAGAGCAGGTCGCCCGCCTCGGCCTTCTCCCGCGCGCCGTCGACGTTGTCGAGGATCCACTTGATCTTCGGGCCCGAGAAGTACGTCGCCAGGGGAAGGCCGACCTTCGCCTTGTACTTGTCCTGCCCCTCCGAGCCGCCGAGCTCGTTCACGATCTTGTCGGTGCGGGTGTCCTGCCAGACGATCGCGTTGTAGACCGGCTCGCCGGTGGTCTTGTCCCACACCACCGTGGTCTCGCGCTGGTTGGTGATGCCGACGGCCGCGATGTCGCGGTGGGTCAGGTTCGCCCGGCTCAGGGCCCGGCCGACGACCTCGCGGACGTTGGTCCAGATCTCCTTGGGGTCGTGCTCGACCCAGCCCGCCCGCGGGAAGATCTGCTCGTGCTCGAGCTGTCCGGTCTCGACGATCTGCCCGGAGTGGTCGAAGACGATCGCGCGGGAGCTCGTGGTGCCCTGGTCGATGGCGAGGACGTACTTCTTCTCGTCAGCCATGGTGTTCCTTTCACATCATCGTGGCGGGCGCCGAGGTCCGGAGCCCGTGGGGTCGAGCGGGTACGAATCGGGGTGGCCCGGCCGCGGTGCGGCCGGGACGCGGGTGGGGTCAGGAGACGGCGCCGCCGAGCAGGCCGCCCAGCACGCCGCCGACGATCGGGCCGACGACGGGCACCCACGCGTAGCCCCAGTCGCTCTTGCCCTTGCCGCGGATGGGCAGCACGGCGTGCGCGATGCGGGGGCCGAGGTCACGGGCGGGGTTGATGGCGTACCCGGTGGGGCCACCGAGGCTCATGCCGATGCCGACGACGAGCAGGGCGACGGCGAGCGGGCCGAGCCCGGACGGAGACGGGCCGAACAGCAGGATCACGAAGACGAGGACAAAGGTGCCGATGACCTCAGTGACGAAGTTCCAGCCGTAGCTGCGCAGCTCCGGCCCGGTGGAGAACACGGCGAGCTTGGTGGCTCCCGGCGCCTCCTGGTCGAAGTGCCGCTTGTAGGTCAGGAACGCCAGCACGGCGCCGAGGAAGGCGCCGACCATCTCGCCGGCGAGGTAGGTCAGGATGTTGCCGAACGTGCTGGGCACCGCGGCGATCCCGAGCTCCTCGTTGCCTCCGAAGAGGTCGCCGCCGCTGGCCGCGAGGCCGAACGTGACGGCCGGGTTGAGGTGCGCGCCCGACTTGTAGGCCACGTACACGCCGGCGAAGACTGCAAGTCCCCACCCGAACGTGATGACGACCCAGCCGGAGTTGAAGCCCTTGGTCTTCGGGAGGATGACGTTCGCCACGACGCCGCAACCCAGCAGGGTCAGCATCCCGGTGCCCATCACCTCCGAGAGGAAGATGTCCATCATCGAAAGTTCCACTGCGAACTCACTTTCTGGTCACGTCGACGTGTCCAGTCGGGCGCCGCGCGGCGCGGTGTCGGTCCTGGCCGTCCCGGGGGACGGTTGTCCAGGATGATCCTCGTTGTCGCGCCCCGGAGGGGCGTTTTCGCGGAGGATCGGGGTTCTCCTGCACACCGGAGCGCCCGGACTCTTGGGTCCGGGCGCCGGGGGTCAGTCGTCGGGGTCGATCGGTCCGAGGTCACGGACCGGTACGAGGTCCTCCACTCTCAGTCGGGCCTCCTCGGCGGCGGCGTCGGTGGGCTCGTGCTCCGCGGCCATCTCCGCCTCGGCCTGACGGCGGTAGCCGGCGATCTCCCGCTCCGTGCGGGCGGCGTCCCAGCCCAGGATCGGTCCGGCGATGCCGGCGATCTCCTCCAGCGCCGAGATGCCCCGGTCGCGGGTCTCGTAGCTGAGCCGGACCCGGTGCAGCAGGATGTCCTCGAGGTGGAGGACGCCCTCGTGCGTCGCGGCGAAGGCGACCTCCGCGGCGAGGTAGTCCGGCGCGGTCCGCAGCGGACGGCCGAGCGCGGGGTCGGCGTCGATCATCTCGAGGAGCGTGGCCGTCTCCGAGCCGTACCGGTGCAGCAGGTGCTCGACCCGCTCCGAGGTCCAGCCGTGACGCGCGGCGATCTGGCTCCGGCGGCGCTTGGTGGCGGTGAACCCGTCCGCGCCCACGAGGGGGGTGCGGGCGGTCACGGAGGGCAGGGTCTGCGCGCGGGGGCCGAGCGCGAAGTCGACGGCGTCCTCCGCCATCTGCCGGTAGGTGGTGAGCTTTCCGCCCGCGATGACGGTCAGCCCCGGGGCGGCCTCGGTGACGGTGTGCTCGCGGGAGACCTTCGTCGAGGCGGAGGCGTCGCCCTTGGTCCCCGGCTGGAGGAGCGGGCGCAGCCCCGCCCAGACACCGATGACGTCGTCGTGCCCGATGGGCGGGTCGAGGACGGCGTTGGCGTGGTCGAGGATGTAGTCGATGTCCTCGCGCGTGGCCACCGGGTGCTGGCGCGCCTCGTGCCAGGGCGTGTCCGTGGTCCCGATGATCCAGTAGCGGTCCCAGGGGATGACGAACAGCACGGACTTCTCCGTGCGCAGGAACAGGCCCGTGCTGCCGTTGATCCGCTCGCGGGGGACCACGATGTGCACGCCCTTGGAGGCGAGGACCTCGAGGCCGGCGCCGGAGCCGCCGAGCGCCTCGGTCTGCTCGGTCCACACGCCCGTGGCGTTGATGATGTGCCGGGCCCGGACGGTGCGCGACTCGCCCGTCTCGAGGTCGACCACCACCGCACCGGTCACCCGCCCCGTGGGGTCCTTGGTCATCTCGGTCACCTGGGTGCGCGAGGCGGCCAGGGCGCCGTACCCGACGGCGGTGCGGACCAGTGCCAGCACCAGGCGGGCGTCGTCGACGCGGGCGTCGTAGTACCGGATCGCCCCCACGAGGCTCTTGGGGTTCATCTGCGGGAAGAGCTTGAGCGCCCCGGCCTTGGAGTAGTGCTTCTGGATCGGGACCGACCGGCCCCGCGCGCCCAGCAGCGAGAGCGCGTCGTACATCCCCACGCCCACGGCGCTGTAGGCACGCTCGATGACCGGCGTCTTGAGCGGCCAGAGGAACGGCTGGGCGGTGACCAGGTGCGGGGCGATGGTGCGCAGCAGGCGGCCGCGCTCGGTCAGCGCCTCGTGCACCAGCTTGAAGTCGAGCTGGTAGAGGTAGCGAAGACCGCCGTGGACGAGCTTGCTCGACCGGGACGAGGTGCCGCTGGCCCAGTCCTGCATCTCGACGACGGCGGTGCGCAGGCCTCGGGTGGCCGCGTCCAGCGCGATGCCCGCTCCCGTCACGCCGCCGCCGATGACCAGGACGTCCACGCCCTCGTCGTCGCTCATGGCGTCCAGTGCCGCCGACCGGGTCTGCTCGTTCAACGTCGTTGTCCTCACGTGCTCCTCCTCGGTCAGACAGGTGAGACCTATGCTTGCGCTGGGCGCACAACCGCGCAATGCGAGTGCACGAACGTGCAGTGATCGGAGGTCCCGATGAACGGGCGTGAGGACGACGTGTACGTCGCGGCGGCGATGTACTACCTCCAGGACGAGACGATGGACGCGATCGCCCGGCGCCTCGGCGTCTCCCGGTCCACGGTGTCCCGGCTGATCAAGAGGGCCCGGGACTCCGGTCTCGTGCACATCTCCATCCAGCCGCGCACCGCCGGCTCCGACGTCGTCTCCAGGTCCCTCCGCGAGATGTTCGGCGTCAACGCCCACGTGGTGCCGGTGCGCGAGGGCGCCACGGACGTCCAGCGGCTCGACCAGGTGGCCCAGGTGGCCGGCCGGATGGTCTCCGCGTGGGTGGAGCCGGGCACCGTGCTCGGGGTGGCCTGGGGGACGACCATCTCCGCCGTCGTCGGCCACCTCACCCCGCGGCGCGCGCCGGGCAGCGCGGTGGTCCAGCTCAACGGGGCGGCGAACCCGGTCACCTCGGGCATCCCCTACGTGGGGTCGATCATGACGGCGGCCGCGGAGGCGTTCGACGCCCGGGTGCACCACTTCCCGGTGCCGGCGTTCTTCGACTACCCGGAGACGAAGGCCGCGATGTGGCGCGAACGCTCGATCCGGCGCGTGCTCGCCGTCCAGGAGCGGGCCGACATCGCGCTCTTCGGCGTCGGCGCGCTGACCGGCACGCTGGCCTCCCACGTCTACGCCGCCGGCTATCTCGACCGGGAGGATCTCGAGCAGCTGCGCGCCACGGGCGTCGTCGGCGACGTCTGCACGGTGCTGCTGCGCGAGGACGGCTCGTACGCGGACATCGCCCTCAACCAGCGGGCCACCGGGCCGACGCCGCGGGAGCTCAGCCGGATCGGCCGGCGGATGTGCGTCGTCGCCGGCACGGCCAAGGTCTCGCCCCTGATCGGGGCGCTGCGCGCCGGCGTCGTCACCGACCTCGTGGTCGACGAGACGACGGCCCGGGCCGCGGTCGAGCGGGTGCGCAACCACCGCGGCCCTAGGATCGCCGGGTGAGCGAGACGGTGGCGGTGAGGCAGGCGCGGCCCGCGGACGTGCGGGCGATCTACGATCTCGTCCAGCCCTACGCCGAGAACCGCATCCTCATCGCCAAGGAGCTCATCGACTACTTCGAGGCCGTGCAGGAGTTCGTCGTCGCCGAGCTGGCGGACGACGCCGACGGGGACGCCGGCGACGCGGCCGGGGACGTCGGCGACGCGGCCGGGGACCGGCCGATCGTCGGCTGCGGCGCCCTGCACGTCCTCTGGGACGACATCGCCGAGGTCCGCACGCTCGCCGTCGCGCCCGAGATGGCCGGGCGGGGCATCGGCCATCGGCTCCTGGACACCCTCGTCGGCCGGGCGCGGGACCTCGGGCTGCGCCGGGTCTTCTGCCTGACGTTCGAGGTCGACTTCTTCCGCCGGCACGGGTTCGAGGTGATCGCCGGGACGCCGGTGGGCACGGACGTCTACGCCCAGATGCTGCGTTCGCACGACGACGGCGTCGCCGAGTTCCTGGACCTGGCCCGGGTCAAGCCGAACACCCTCGGCAACTCCCGGATGCTGCTCGAGCTCTGAGGGCTCAGCGCCGCAGGAACCGCAGTACGGCGACCAGCTGGGCGCTGACCAGCGCGCACGCGAGCACGGCGACCCACGCCGACGGGCGCGCGAGGATCCACGCCGCGGCGCCGACCGCCAGCACCGCGCCCAGGGCGGTGCCCAGCCGCCCGAGCGTCGCGCGCACCCGCGGTGTGACGTCGCGCGGGGCCGATCCGGTGAGCACCCGGCGCAGTCCCAGGCCGGCGACCGCGGCACCCACCAGCCCGGCGAGCTGGCCGGCGCCCAGCAGCGTGAGCCCGGGCCAGAGCGAGGCGTCGTCGCCGGTGAGGAGGGCGAGGGCGGCGCCCATCAGGCCGAGGACGACGCAGGCTCCGGCGCAGACCAGCAGCGCGATGCGCAGCGCCCGCGTGGCACGCACGACGGCGTCCTCGGGCGGTGCGGTGCTCACCGGAGCAGGGTAGTGGGTCACGGCAGCCGGTAGGCCGCGCCGTCCGGGGCGGCGACGACCAGACCGTCCTCCAGCAGCGAGGCCAGCGCGCGGGCGGGCTGGCCGGGGTCCGCCAGGGCGGCCGGGTCGGCGCCGCCGGCACCGGCGGCGAGCAGCTCGTCCCGGCCCGCAGGCGCCTCGTCCGGGAGCGCGCGCAGGTGCGCCATGATCCGCCCCCGGACCTGCCGGTCGGTGCCGTGCCACGCCTGGGCGCGGCGCCGGTGCACGTGCTCGTCGGCAGGGCGGCCCGCCGCCACCCAGGCGCACCGCTCGGCCAGCGGGCAGGCTTCGCACCGCGGCGCTCGCGCCGTGCACACCAGCGCGCCCAGCTCCATGACGCCGACGTTCCAGCGCACCGACCTCTCCGCGTCGGCCGGCAGGTGGCCGGCCGCCCGTGCCCGCTCGGGCCGGCCGAGCGAGGGGGCGGGCAGCGCGCGTCCGTCCATGACCCGCCCGAGGACCCGGCGCACGTTCGTGTCCAGCACGACGGCGCGTCGCCCGTGCGCGAAAGCCGCCACCGCCGCAGCCGTGTAGGCGCCCACGCCCGGCAGGGCGAGCAGCTCGTCCTCGGTGTCCGGCACCCGCCCGCCGTGGTCGGTGGCGATCACCCGCGCGCACTCCTGCAGGCGCAGCGCCCGACGGGGGTAGCCGAGGCGGTCCCAGGCGCGCAGCACGTCCGACGGGGCGGCGGCCGCGAGGTCGGCCGGGGTGGGCCAGCGTTCCATCCACGCCTCCCAGGCGGGCCGGACCCGGACCACGGGCGTCTGCTGGAGCATGATCTCCGTGACCAGCACGCCCCAGGGGCTGGTGCCGGGGCGCCGCCAGGGGAGGTCACGCGCGTTGGCGGCGTACCACTCCAGCACAGCCCGGTGCAGGTCCCGCAGGGCGGTCGCGTCCGCCGTCGTCGGCTCTGCCCGCCCGGGCGCCGCCGGCTCCGTCCGCCCCGGCGTCGTCCGCTGTTCCCGCCCGGGCCACCTCGACCCCGCCCCGGGCCGGCGCTCCGTCGGCAGGACCTCCCGCTTGTGCGTCGTCGGCTGCGCTCTCACCCCAGCAGTGTGCCCGCGGGCGGACCCGTCCGGCGAAACCCGACCCGCCGGGCGTGGGTACGACGGGGGCGGGGGGAGCCGTCGTACGGTCCCGCTGTGGGGACGACGCGAGGCACGACGGGGCGGACGACGGAACGGTCGCGGCCGGCCCGCCGCGGTCCTGGAGCCGGTGCAGCGACGCCGGCCGGAGGGCGCGCGCCGGCCGGAGCGCGCGTGCCGGGTGCCGCGAACCCCGACGACACGCGACCGACCAGCGGCGCGGCGCAGGGACGCCCACCCGGCGCACGGGAGAAGGGCCTCCCGCCGCGGACCGGTTCCCGCCCGGCGGGCGGCCGGCCGCCGGCGCGCAGGCCTCGCCCCAGCCGGGCGGTGATCTGGCGACGTCGCATCGTCGCCCTGGTCGTGCTCCTCGCCCTGGTCGCCGGGGTGGTGTGGGGCGTCAGTTCGCTGGTGCGCACGCTCACGGCGCAGGGCGCGGAGGCCCAGACCGCCTCCGCCCAGGGCTCCGCGGCCGCGGGGTCCGCCGAGGGATCGGCGGGGGAGGACTCCGCCGCCTCGGCCGCCTCGGCCGGCGACGCCGCGCAGGAGGAACCAGCGGGTCCCGTCGACCCGGGGAAGTGCTCGCCGCGGGACCTCGACGTGCGCCTGTCCGCCACCCCCGGGCAGCCGACGAGCTTCGCGGTGACGCTGACCAACCGTGCCGAGGTGGCGTGCCTGCTCGACGCCGGGGCGTCCTCTCTCGTGCTGACGGTGCACTCGGGGGAGGACCGGGTCTGGTCCTCCGGCGACTGCGTCGCCGAGCCGTCCGAGCGTGAGCTGCTCCTCGACTCCGGAGACAGCACCGAGACGGCGATCCGGTGGGACGGCACCCGCTCGGAGAAGGGCTGCCCGGGCGGTCAGGGTGCGGCGCAGCCCGGCTCCTACCGGGTCACGGCCACCCTGGGCGGGGCCAGCCTGCCCGCGGCGGACACGGGCTTCACCCTCTGAGCCAGCTCAGGCGAAGCGCTCGAGGATCGAGGACTCCGCGAGGCGGGAGAGCCCCTCACGCACGGCCCGGGCGCGGTGCGGCCCCACGCCCTCCACGGACTGGAGGTCCTCGGCCGAGGCCGAGAGCATCACCTGCAGGGTTCCGCAGTGCGCGACGATCGCCTCCGCCACCGGGGTGGGCAGGCGCGGGATCTTCGACAGCACGCGGTACCCGCGCGGCGCGAGGGCGGAGTCGAGCGCGTCGCCGTCCGGGCCGCCGACGCCGAGCACGCGCGCGATCGTGGCCATGTCGACCAGCTGGGCGGAGGTCAGCGTCGAGAGCGAGTCGAGCACTTCGTCCGGACCCCGCATCGCGGCGGGGCCCAGATAGTCGCGGACCACGAGCGCGCGGTCCGGGTCGACGCCGATCACCAGCTCCTCGAGCTGGAGCGAGAGCAGGCGCCCGTCCGTGCCGAGCTCGGTGACGTAGCCCTCCACCTCCGAGGAGATGCGCGAGACCATCTCCAGGCGCTGGATGACCGTGACGACGTCACGGACGGTGACGAGGTCCTCGATCTCCAGGGCGGAGAGCGTCCCGGAGACCTCGTCGAGGCGGGCCTTGTACCGCTCGAGCGTCGCCAGCGCCTGGTTCGCGCGGGAGAGGATCACGTCCGAGTCCTCCACCACGTGCCGGTGGTGGTCGACGTAGAGCGCGACGGTGCGCATCGACTGGCTCACGGAGATCACCGGGTAGCCGGACTGCTTCGCCGCGCGCTCCGCGGTGCGGTGGCGCATGCCGGACTCGGACGTCTCGATGCGCGCGTCGGGGAGGAGCTGGACGTTGGCGCGGCGGATCCGCCGGTTCGTGTAGTCCACGACCACTGCGCCGTCCATTTTCGCCAGCTCGCGCAGGCGCGTGGCCGAGAACTCCACGTCGAGGTGGAAGCCGCCGGAGCACATCGCCTCGACCTCGTCGTCGTAGCCGAGCACGACGATGGCGCCGGTGCGCCCGCGCAGGATCCGCTCGAGCCCGTCGCGCAGCTCGGTGCCCGGCGCGATGGCCTGCAGCATCACGCGGAGCTTGGTGTCGGCGGGGACCTCGGGCACTTGACCTCACACGGTGGGCGTGGCGGGGCAGCGTGTCCGCCCCCGGCCACATCCTAGGGGGACCGCCCGTGCCGCCGGGCCGGTGCCGTCACGCCGTCTGCGGGTCGAGACGCCCGACGGCGCCCTCAGGTCCCCGCGACGCCGGAGAGCTCGACCGCCTCGTGCAGGTTCTCGACGGGGCGGACCGTCATCCCGGGCACCCGCTGGAGGTCGCCGGAGCCCTGCGCGGGGACCAACGCGCGGGAGAAGCCGAGCCGTGCCGCCTCGGCCAGCCGGCGTTGCACCCCGACGGTGGTGCGGACGTCACCGGTCAGGCCCACCTCTCCGACGGCGATCATCGTGGGGTCCAGCGGTCGCTGCGTGGCGGCGGAGATGAGCGCGAGGGCGACGGCGAGATCGACCGCCGGCTCCACCGCGCGCGCCCCGCCCACGGTCGAGACGTAGACGTCGGAGGCGGCGATGTTCGCGCCGAGCCGGGACTGGAGGACGGCGAGCGTCATGGCCACGCGGGAGGAGTCCACGCCCGAGGTGGTGCGCCGGGGGGAGCTCAGCGTGGACGGGGCCACCAGCGCCTGGATCTCCGTGGGCATCGGCCGCCTGCCCTCGAGCGAGACGGTCACGCAGGTACCGGGCACCGCCTGGCGGGCCCCGGAGAGGAAGAGTCCGGAGGGATCGGCGAGGCCGGTGATGCCGGCGTCGCCCAGGTCGAAGCACCCCACCTCGTCGGTGGGGCCGTAGCGGTTCTTCACCGCCCGCACCATGCGAAGGCGCGAGTGACGGTCGCCCTCGAACTGGCACACGACGTCCACGAGGTGCTCGAGCACCCGGGGACCGGCGATCGAGCCGTCCTTCGTGACGTGCCCGACGAGCAGCACCGGGATGTCGCGGGTCTTCGCCACGTTGATCAGGGCGCTGGCGACCGCGCGGACCTGGCTCACGCCGCCGGCGCTGCCGTCGATCGAGCCGTCCGCGATCGTCTGGACCGAGTCGACGACCAGCAGCGAGGGCTCCGCCGCGTCGACGTGCCCGAGCAGCGTGGCCAGGTCGGTCTCCGCGGCCAGCAGGAGGTTGGGCGTCAGGGCGCCGATCCGCTCTGCGCGCAGGCGCACCTGGCTCGCCGACTCCTCGCCTGTGACGTAGAGGACCGGCCGGCCCGCGCCCGCGCCCCCGGCCGGGGCGCCGGCGGAGACCTCGGCGGCCCGGGCGGCGACGTCCAGCAGGAGCGTGGACTTGCCCACGCCGGGCTCCCCGGCCAGGAGGACGACGGCGCCGGGCACGATGCCGCCGCCGAGCACCCGGTCGAGCTCGCTCACCCCGGTGCTGCGCGCCCGGGCGGCGTCGACGTCGACCTCGTGGATCGGGCGGGCGGGGGAGGACGGGGCGAGCGAGGCGGGCGCCCGGGAAGCCGGCTGCCCCGCCGTCGTCTCCTCGACGGTGCCCCACGCCTGGCACTCCCCGCACCGGCCCACCCACTTGGGCGTGGTCCACCCGCACTCGGCGCACCGGTAGGCGGTCCGGGCGCGGGCGGGCTTCGTGGTGGTCGGGCTCATGGGATCACCGTACGGCGGGGCGCCGACATCGCCGGGACGGCGCCGCAGACATCGCCGCCGCCGCCGCCCGCCCCGGCGCCGTCGGTCCCCGGGAATAGGGTCGAGGGAGCAACGCCGAGCGGAAGGAAGCACCGATGGACACCTCGCGCCAGATTCTCACCGACGACCTCCTCCAGCGGATCCACGGACGTGCGGCGCGCTACGACGCCGAGAACGTCTTCCCCCAGGAGGACCTGGACGACCTGGTCGCGGCGGGCTACCTCACCGCGATGGTCCCCGAGGCGATGGGCGGCGCCGGCCTGTCCCTGGAGGAGATGACCCGCGAGCAGATGCGCCTGGCCGCGGCCGCCCCGGCGACGGCGCTCGCGGTGAACATGCACCAGGTGTGGGTCGGGGTGGCCCGCTCCGTCCACGCCCGCGGCGACGACTCCTGCGACTTCGTCCTGCGCGAGGCGGCGGCGGGCGAGATCTTCGCCTTCGGCGTCTCGGAGGCTGGCAACGACCTCGTTCTCTTCGGGTCCGTCTGCGAGGCAAGGCCCGACGGCGAGGGCGGCTACTCCTTCCACGGCACGAAGATCTTCACCTCCATGGCCCCGGTCTGGACCCGCCTGGGCACCTTCGCCAGCGACACGACGGGCGAGGACCTTCCGCACAACGTCTGGGGCTTCGTCACCCGTGACGGCGGCGGCGTCGAGACGGTGGGGGAGTGGGACGTGATGGGCATGCGCGCGTCGCAGTCCTTCGCGACGCGGCTCGACGGCGCGCACGCGCCCGCCGACCGGATCGTCCGGCGCATCCCGCCGGGACCGACGGCCGACCCGTTCATCTTCGGCATCTTCGCCAACTTCGAGATCCTGCTCGCCTCCGTCTACACCGGCCTGGCCCGGCGGGCGATCGAGCTCGCCGTCGAGACGGTGAGGAGCCGCAGGTCGCTGAAGAACCAGAACGCCCCCTACTCCAACGACCCGGACATCCGCTGGCGCATCGCCGACGCGGCGATGCAGCTCGACGGGATCTACCCGCAGATCGCGCTGATCGCGCGGGACGTCGACGAGCAGGTGGACCGGGGGCCGCTGTGGATGCCGCAGCTGTCCGCCGTGAAGTCCCGGGCGACCGAGGTGGCGCTCGACGTCGTCACCAAGGCCGTGCGCGTCTCCGGCGGCTCGTCGTACTCCAACAACAAGGAGCTCTCCCGGCTCTACCGCGACGTCGTCGCCGGCCTGTTCCACCCCAGCGACGACGAGTCGGTCCACGGTGCCTGGGCGAACGCGCTCCTGGGGCCGGTCCAGCCGTGGCCGCCGGTCGAGGACGCCGCCGGCTGATCATGCCGGTGGCCCGGACGGCAGAGCCGTCCGGGCCACCGGGCCTGCGGGGTCAGCGCCCGCTGCGACGCTTGTTGAGCAGGTCGAACGCGACGGCGAACAGGAGCACGAGGCCCTTGATGGCCTGCTGCCAGGCCGGGTCGACGTTCATGATGGACAGGCCCATGTTGAGCACGCCCATGATGAGCGCGCCGATGATGGCGCCCGAGACCTTGCCGATGCCGCCGGTGACGGCCGTGCCGCCGATGAAGGCGGCGGCGATCGCGTCCAGCTCGAAGCTGTTGCCGGCCGCGGCGACCGCGGCGCCCGCGCGGGAGGTGGTGACGACCCCGGCGAGGGCCGCGAGGACACCCATGTTCACGAAGATGTAGAAGTTGACCTTGCGGGTGTTGACCCCGGACAGGACAGCGGCCTGGAGGTTGCCGCCGATGGCGTAGATGTGCCGGCCGAACACCGAGCGGTTCATCAGGAACGTGTAGGCGACGATCAGCACGCCGACGATGATCAGCACGATCGGCGTGCCGCCCGCGCTGCGCGCCAGCAGGTAGCTGACGAAGGCGATGAGCAGGCTGAACAGCGCGAGGCGGGCGACGAACGCCGGGAACGGCTCGAGCGCCAGGTCGTGCTTGCGGATGTTCCGGCGCGCCTGGAGCTGGGTCAGCACCAGACCGGCGATGGCGACGGCGCCGATGAGCAGGGTGACGACGTCGAGGTTCGCCACGTATCCCAGGAAGTTGGGCACGGAGCCGTTGGAGATCGCGTTGAACGGGCGCGGCAGGCCGGCCACCGTGGTGCCGACGAGCACGATGGCGAGCCCGCGGAAGATCAGCATGCCCGCGAGGGTGACGATGAACGCCGGGATGCCCACGTAGGCGACCCAGAAGCCCTGCCACGCGCCGATCACCGCACCGAGGACGAGCGCGGCCACGAGCGCGAGGAGCCAGTGGACGTCCCAGCTGTTCATCATGATGGCGGTGACGCCGCCGACGAACGCGACGACCGACCCCACGGAGAGGTCGATGTGGCCGGCGACGATGACCATCACCATGCCGATCGCCAGGATCATCACGTAGGCGTTCTGCTGCACCAGGCTGGCCACGTTGTTGGGCACGAGCAGCAGGCCGCCGGTGAGGATCTGGAAGAGAATCACGATCGCGACGAGGGCCGCCATGATCCCGTACTGACGGAGGTTCCGTCCGAAGTCCTGCGTCAGTGCGCTCATCGTGACGCACCCTCCTTGTCCATCGTCATGAAGTGCATGAGTCGTTCCTGGGTCGCCTCGGCGCGGGGCACCTCACCGGTGAGGCGGCCCTGGCTCATGGCGTAGATGCGGTCGCAGATGCCGAGCAGCTCGGGCAGCTCGGAGGAGATCACCAGCACCGCCTTGCCGGCCTCCGCCAGCGCGTTGATGATCTGGTAGATCTCGAACTTGGCGCCGACGTCGATGCCTCGGGTCGGCTCGTCGAGGATGAGGACGTCCGGGTCCGTGTAGATCCACTTGCTCAGGACGACCTTCTGCTGGTTGCCGCCGGAGAGCTGACCCACCACGGCGTCGACGCTGGGGGTCTTGATGCGCATGTCCTTGCGGTACCCCTCCGCCACGCGGGCCTCCGCGCTGCGGTCGACGACGCCGAGCCTCGAGATCTTGCCGAGGGCCGCCGAGGCGATGTTGCGCTTGATGTCCTGGATGAGGTTCAGGCCGTAGCGCTTGCGGTCCTCGGTGGCGTACGCGATGCCGTGCTCGATCGCCTCGCTCACGGTCCGGGCGTGGATCTCCGTGCCGTTCTTGTAGAGCCGTCCGGAGATGTTGTGCCCGTAGCTGCGACCGAAGATGCTCATGGCCAGCTCCGTGCGCCCCGCGCCCATCAGCCCCGCGAGGCCGACGATCTCGCCGCGCCGGACGGTCAGGCTGGCGCCGTCGACCACCTTGCGCTCAACGTCGATCGGGTGGTGCACGGTCCAGTCCTCGACCCGCAGCACCTCTTCGCCGACGCTGGGCTCGTGGTCGGGGAACCGGTTCTCGAGCGAGCGCCCGACCATGAGCCGGATGATGTGGTCCTCGCTCACGGGCTCGGGGCCGTGCATGTCGAGGGTCTCGATGGTGCGGCCGTCACGGATAACCGTGGTGGAGTCCGCGATGGCGGCGATCTCGTTGAGCTTGTGGGAGATCATGATCATCGAGATGCCCTGGTCGCGCAGCTGGCGCATCAGCGTGAGCAGGTGCTCGCTGTCCTCGTCGTTCAGCGCCGCGGTCGGCTCGTCCAGGATGAGCAGCTTCACGCGCTTGGAGAGGGCCTTCGCGATCTCGACCAGCTGCTGGCGGCCGACGCCGAGGTCCTTGACCTTGGTGTCCGGGTGGATGTCCAGGCCGACGCGGGCGAGCAGCTTCGCCGCCTCGCTGTTGGTGCGGTTCCAGTCGATGACGCCGGCGCTCGCCTGCTCGTTGCCGAGGAAGATGTTCTCCGCCACCGAGAGGTAGGGGCTCAGGGCGAGCTCCTGGTGGATGATGACGATGCCGCGCGCCTCGCTGTCGCGGATGGTGCGGAAGTCGCAGAGCTCGCCCTCGAAGGTGATCTCGCCGTCGTAGCTCCCGTGCGGGTAGACGCCGGAGAGAACGTTCATGAGCGTGGACTTGCCGGCGCCGTTCTCGCCGCAGATGGCGTGGACCTCGCCGCGCCGGACCGTCAGGTTGACGTCCTGGAGCGCCTTGACGCCCGGGAAGGTCTTCGTGATGTCCCGCATCTGCAGGATCGCGTGGTCGGACGGCACCGCCGGACGGGCGGGTGCCACGGAGGGCGACGGCGCCGCGGCGCCGGCGGGCGAAGGGTGGTCGGATGACATGGCGTGCTCCTGTGGGTCGCTTCGACGGGCACGCCCGCCGGCCCGGTGAGGGCCGGCGGGCGGAGCGGGTCAGAGACCGAGCTCGGCGGCGTCGTAGAAGCCGGACTCGACGAGGGAGGACTCGACGGTGTCGGGCGTGACGACCTGCGGGGGCAGGAGGTAGGACGGCACGACCTTGACCTCGTTGTCGTAGGTCTCGGTGTCGTTGACCTCGACCTCCTCGCCCGTGACGATCTGGTCCACCATGGTGGCGACCTGCTCGCCGAGGGTGCGGGTGTCCTTCCAGACCGTCATCGACTGCATGCCCGCGAGCATGTTCTTCACGTTCGCGAGGTCGGCGTCCTGGCCGGTGACGATGGGGAACTCGTCGCCGGGCGCGTAGCCCGCGGCGTCGAGAGCCTGCTCGATCCCGAGCGCGAGGGAGTCGTTGGGGGAGAGGACGACGTCGACCTTCTTGTCGGCGTAGAAGGAGTTCAGGCGGTTCTCCATCTCGGACTGCGCCTTGGCGGACTCCCAGCCCTGGATGCCGATCGAGGTCCACTCGTCGTTGGACGCCGGCGCCTTGCCGGACGGGACGACCAGCTGGCCCTTCTCGACGTAGGGCAGCAGCACGTCCCACGCGCCGGAGAAGAAGAACTTCGCGTTGTTGTCGTCCGGCGAGCCCGCGAAGGGCTCGAGGTTGAACGGGCCGGCGCCGTCGGCGAGGCCCAGCTGCTCCTCGATGAACTTCCCCTGCAGCTGGCCGACCTGGTAGTTGTCGAACGTCGCGTAGTAGTCCACGGACTCGGTGCCGTTGATCAGGCGGTCGTAGGCGATGACGGTGATGTCCTTCGCCTTGGCGGAGTCGAGCACCGGGCCGAGAGCGGTGCCGTCGATGGAGGCGACCACCAGGACCTCGGGGTCCTGGTTGATCATGTTCTGCAGCTGGGTGATCTGCTGGTCGACCTTGTTGTCGGCGTACTGCAGCGAGGTCTCGTACCCCATGTCCTGGAGCAGCGCCTCGAGGTTCTCGCCGTCGTTGTTCCAGCGCTCGAGGGAGCGCGTGGGCATCGCGATGCCGACGAGTCCGCCGCTCTCGCCGCCCGTCTCACCGCCCGCGGCGGGGGTTTCGGTGCGCTCGCTGCTGCAGGCGGCGAGGGCGGTGGCGGCCAGCGCGGCCCCGGCCACCACGGCCATCAGCTTCTTGTCACGAAGAGACATCGTCGTCATAACCCTTCTTCGGGTCGGCCGTCGTCGGCCGGCCTCACTCGGAGAACCACCAGGCTTCGCGCGCCGTGGCCGCTGCGGTACCCCTCGGGGTCCGTCCGCATCGCCCTGCGCATCACCGGCTCAGAGGTTTGTTGTGCCGAGGAACATATTCGACGAATCCGTCGATCGCAAGGCGTCCGGATCACGAAACGGTCTCGCCGCTCCGGCGACGTTCCGGAGGGGCGCGTCCGGCGGTGCCGTGAGGACCTTGGTCCCGGAGCGGGGAGGCGCGTCGGCTGCTCGGACGCCCCGGGACGTCGGCGTCGGGCAACGGAGGGGGCCGCGGCGTCGCTCACGTGGGACGGCGGCGGCTCGCCGGACGGAGGACGGCGGGGTGCTGCGCGACGGTGGTGGCTCGCCGGCGGGCGCGGTGGGTGTTCTGCGCGGCGGTGGGCGTCCTGCGCGGCGGTGGCTCCCGGGCCCATGCGTGCGCCGGGCGCGCTGCCGCCCGCCGGCCGTGCGACGTCGGAGACCGGGCCGCACGGCGGACCTGGCTGTGCGGGCCGGACGGCCTGCGGGCCGGGCTACGCCGAGGTGCGGGCGACGGCGTCGATCCACGCCGCCGGCTCGCGCGCCACCCACTCGAGCGCGCGCATGGCGCCGCCCGTCGCCGCGGGGGCGGCGTCCGCGGGGGCCACGCGGAGCGTGGTCGAGGACCACGGGCCGGCGAGGGTCCGCACGCGCAGCTGCTCCTCGATGCCGGGTCGGAGCAGGTCCACGAGAGGGATGAAGGCCGCGCCGAGGACGATCTCGCCGACGTCGATGACGTTCACCGTGCCCGCCAGGGCGATGCCCAGCGCCCACGCCGCGCGCTCGACGGCAACCCTCGGCGCCCCGTAGCCCGAGGCGGCCGCGGCCGCCAGGTCGGCAGGCGTCGCCGACGTCGGCAGCGCCGCGGCCTCGAGCACGGCGTGCTTGCCCGCGTAGCGCTCGAGGCAGCCACGTGCCCCGCAGTGGCACTGGGGCCCCGTGGGCTCGATCGACACGTGCCCGATCTCGCCGGCCCAGCCGTGCTGGCCCCGCACCACCCGGCCGTCCACGACGATCCCGGCGCCGACGCCGATGTCGCCGGCGACGTAGAGGAACGTGCTGGAGTCGGCCACGCGCCCCGGCGCCTCGTGGGCGACGCCGTAGGCGGCGAGGTTGGCGTCGTTGTCGACGAGCAGCTCGACGCCCGGCGGCAGGAGCCGAGGCCCCATGAGGTCGGCCGGGGTCAGCTCGTGCCAGCCCAGGTTCGGTGCCAGGAGCAGCCTGCGGTTGCCCGTGTCCACCAGCCCGGGAAGGCCGAGGCAGGCGCGCGCCACGCGGGCGCCCGAGGCGGTGGCGCGGCCGACGAGGTCCCGGGTGAGGTCACCGGCCGCGCTCAGCACGGCGGCGGGGTCGGACGACTCGAAGTCGCCCGCGACGTGCTCCTCGGCCACGATCGCGCCCGTCAGGTCCATCACCCGGCCGGCCATGTAGTCGACGTTCACCTGCAGCCCGAGGCCGACGATGGTGCCGCCGGCGGGGGTGAGGGGGACGGCGGGGCGGCCGGGGCCGCCCGCCCCCCGGGGGTCGTGCTCGGCGACGATGCCCGCCCGGATGAGCTCGTCGACCAGGCGGGAGACGGTCGAGCGGGTCATCCCCGTCGCGGCCGCCAGACGTGCGCGTGAGACGGGGGAGCTCGCGAAGATGGTCTCGCTCGCCAGGGCCAGATTGTGCTCGCGTAGGGACGATTGCCGGGCCGCGCCGGCATCGCCC
This sequence comes from Georgenia daeguensis, assembly GCF_039537705.1. Lineage (NCBI taxonomy): Bacteria > Bacillati > Actinomycetota > Actinomycetes > Allobogoriellales > Allobogoriellaceae > Georgenia > Georgenia daeguensis. The sequence goes on along the minus strand of NZ_BAABBA010000006.1, from coordinate 121,587 downwards.
CTTGACCGGGTGCGTGGGGCCTGCGTCGGCTCGGGCGCAACGCTGCGCTCGGGGCTTGTGCTCACGGCTTGACCCTACCGGATCCCTCCCGGTAAGTTTCGCGGTACAACAAATCTCGACGAGGAGACTCACATGGTGCGCAAGCCCACCCCCGAAGACCGCTTCTCCTTCGGCCTCTGGACCGTCGGCTGGACGGCCCGCGACCAGTTCGGCGAGGCCACCCGCCCCGCCCTTGACCCCTGGGAGTACGCCGCACGGCTGGCCGAGCTCGGGGCGTGGGGCGTGACGTTCCACGACGACGACGTCGTGCCCTTCGGCTCCGACGACGCCGCCCGCGAGCAGATCCTCACCACCTTCAAGAAGGCGGTCGACGACGCCGGCCTGGTGGTCGAGATGGTCACCACCAACACCTTCTCCCACCCCGTCTTCAAGGACGGGGCGTTCACCTCCAACGACCGCTCGGTCCGCCGGTTCGCGCTGCGCAAGATCCTGCGCAACGTCGACCTGGCCGCCGAGCTCGGCGCAGAGACCTTCGTGATGTGGGGCGGCCGCGAGGGCAGCGAGTACGACGGCGTCAAGGACGTCAACGCCGCGCTCGACCGCTACCGCGAGGGCATCGACGCCGTCGCCGGCTACATCAAGGAGAAGGGCTACGGGCTGCGCATCGCGCTGGAGCCCAAGCCCAACGAGCCCCGCGGGGACATCCTGCTGCCCACCGTCGGCCACGCGCTCGGCTTCATCGCCGAGCTGGAGAACGGCGACATCGTCGGGCTGAACCCCGAGACCGGCCACGAGCAGATGGCGGGCCTGAACTACACCCACGGCCTCGCCCAGGCGCTGTGGTCCGGGAAGCTGTTCCACATCGACCTCAACGGCCAGCGGTCCATCAAGTTCGACCAGGACCTGGCCTTCGGCCACGGTGACCTGCTCTCGGCGTTCTTCACCGTGGACCTGCTGGAGAACGGCTTCCCCGGCGGGGGGCCCACCTACACCGGCCCGCGGCACTTCGACTACAAGCCCTCGCGCACCGAGGGCATGGAGGGGGTCTGGGACTCCGCACGCGCCAACATGGAGATGTACCTCGGACTGGCGGAGAAGGCCCGCGCCTACCGTGCGGACCCCGAGGTCCAGGAGGCCTTCGAGCAGTCCGGCGTCCTGGAGCTCTCGCAGCCCACGCTCGCCGAGGGGGAGACGCTGGCCGACCTGCTGGCCGACCGGTCCGCGTTCGAGGACTTCGACCCGGACGCGGCCGCCCGGCGTGAGTACGGTTTCGTCCGGCTGAACCAGCTGGCGATCAACCACCTCATCGGCTGAGGTCGGCGATGGGCGAGACGCTGGTCGCCGGGGTCGACTCCTCGACGCAGTCCTGCAAGGTGGTCGTGCGCGACGCCGAGACCGGGGCGCTGCGCCGCTTCGGTCAGGCGCCGCACCCCGAGGGCACCGAGGTCGACCCCGAGGCCTGGTGGGACGCGCTCCAGGCCGCGGTCGCGGCGGCGGGCGGGCTCGACGACGTCGCCGCGGTCTCGGTCGCCGGGCAGCAGCACGGCATGGTGGTCCTCGACGCCAACGGCGAGGTGATCCGCCCCGCCCTGCTGTGGAACGACACCCGCAGCGCCCGCGCGGCCGAGGACCTGATCGCCGAGCTCGGCCGGGCCGGCGGCGGTGACGCCGCCGCCGGCCCGGCCGCCTGGGCCACGGCGACGGGCACGGTGCCCGTGGCGTCCCTGACCGTCACCAAGCTGCGGTGGCTCGCCGACCACGAGCCCGAGAACGCCGCCCGGGTGGCGGCCGTGGCCCTTCCCCACGACTGGCTCACGTGGCGGCTCGGCGGGGCGGGGTGCTGGGACACGCTGACCACCGACCGCTCGGACGCCTCGGGCACCGGGTACTTCGACACGGCGGCCGGCACCTACCGCCGCGACCTGCTCTCCCTCGCGCTGCGCCGGGACGACGCGGAAGGCATCGTGCTGCCCCGCGTGCTGGCCCCGGCCCGTGCGGCGGGGGCCGGTGACGACGCGGCGGGTCTCGGCCACCTCGTGCTCGGACCGGGCGCCGGCGACAACGCCGCGGCCGCCCTCGGCCTGGGGATGAGCCGGGGCGACGTCGCCATCTCGGTCGGCACCTCCGGCGTCGTCTCGGCGGTCTCGGCGGAGCCGGTGGCGGACCCCTCCGCCCTCGTCGCCGGGTTCGCCGACGCCACCGGCGCGTTCCTGCCGCTGGCCGTCACGCTGAACGGCTCACGCGTGCTCGACGCCACCGCCCGGCTGCTGGGCGTCGACCACGCCGGGCTCTCCGCGCTCGCGCTCGCGGCCGGCCCGGGTGCCGCGGGGCTCACCTTCGTGCCCTACCTCGAGGGCGAGCGCACGCCGAACCTGCCGGCGGCGACCGGCTCGCTGGTCGGTATGTCGCTGGCGTCCATGACGCCTGAGAACGTGGCTCGTGCGGCCGTCGAGGGGCTGCTGTGCGGCCTCGCGGACGGGATGTCCGCCATGGAGGCGCAGGGTGTGCCGGTCGAGCGTGTCCGCCTCATCGGCGGCGGGGCGCGGTCGGAGGCCGTCCGCCGGATTGCCCCGGCCGTCCTCGGCCGTCCCGTGCAGGTCCCGGAACCGGGGGAGTACGTCGCCGACGGCGCGGCCCGCCAGGCCGCCTGGGTCCTCGCCGGCACGGCGGGGCCGCCGGAGTGGTCGACGTCGCGGGTGCAGACCTACGAGGCGGAGCCGACGGCGGTCCGCGACCGCTACGCGGCCCGCCGCCACCTCGTGGCGGAACGCGAGTCCTGACGCGGCCGCGCGCCGCGCCGCCCGGGCCGTGGCGCGGGCGGCGCGGCTCAGGGCCGGTGCGCGAAGGTCTCCAGCAGCCCCGAGTCGCCGCTGACGATCAGCAGGTCCTCGGCGCCGACGCGGGTGGTCGGGGTGGCGTACTCGAACGGCTCGCCCGGCGGCTTCACCCCGATGACCGTGACGCCGTACTTCTCCCGGACCCGCGACTCCGCGAGCGTGAAGCCCTGCGTCTCGCGCGGGGGCCGCATCTTGACGATCGTGAAGCCGTCCTCCATCTCGATGTAGTCGAGCATGCGTCCCGAGACCATGTGGGCGACGCGCGCCCCGGCGTCGTACTCGGGATAGACCACGTGGTGCGCGCCGATGCGCCGCAGGATGCGCCCGTGCTCCGCGCTGACCGCCTTGGCCCAGATCTGCGGGATCTCGAGGTCGACCAGGTTCGCGGTGATGAGCACCGACGCCTCCAGCGAGGTGCCCACGCCGACGACGGCGACCTGGAACTCCTCCGCACCCAGCTGCTCGAGGGCGTCGGGGTTGGAGGCGTCGGCCTCCACCAGCGGCAGCCGGTGGGACCACTGCTGGACGAGGTCCGGGTCTCGCTCGACGGCGAGCACCTCGCGCCCGAGCTTCTCCAGCGTCGCGGCCAGGGCCGCGCCGAACCGCCCCAGCCCGATCACCAGGACCCCGGTGTCCCGGGAGACCTGCCTGTCACTCATGAGAACTCCTTGTCCGTCCCGGTCAGCCGATGACCGGGCGTTCGTTGGGCATGCGGATGACGCGGCGCCGCTCCCGGATCGCCAGGGCGGCCGCCAGGGTCATGGTCCCCGTGCGGCCGGCGAACATGAGGGCGCTGAGCACGTACTTGCCGGCGTCGGGAAGGTGCGGGGTGATGCCGGTGCTCAGGCCGACCGTGGCGAACGCCGAGATCACCTCGAAGAGCACCACGTCGAGGTTGTACTCCGTGAGCGTGAGCAGGGCGAGCGTCGCGACCCCCACGAGGGTCGCGCCGAGGAAGGCGACGGACACCGCGAGGCGCACCGTGGAGGAGCCGATCCGCCGGCCGAACGCCTCGACGTCCCGGTCGCCCCTCGCCTCCGCGACGATCGCCAGCAGCAGCACCGCGAACGTGGTGACCTTGATGCCGCCCGCCGTGGACGCGGACCCGCCGCCGACGAACATCAGGGCGTCGGTGACGAACCAGGTGGCCTCGCGCATCTCGCCCGTGTCGACGGTGGCCAGGCCCGAGGACCGCGGGTTGGTGCCCTGGACGAGGCTGGCGAGCACCTTCTCGTCGAGGTCTAGCGGCCCGAAGGTGTTCGGGTTGGTCCACTCGAACGCGCCGATGGCGACGACGGAGGCGACCATCAGCAGGCCGTACGTGCTCAGCGTCAGCTTGGTGTGGAGGTTCCACCGCGTCCACGGCGGGCGGCGACGGCGGTCGCGCAGGCTGCGCGCGACGTCGAGGATGACCGGGAACCCGATCGCGCCGACGGCGGTGCCGACGACGATCGGCAGCCCCAGCCACCAGTCGCCGACGTGCGGGAGGAGCCCGCCGTCGATGATGACGAAGCCGGCGTTGTTGAAGATGCTCAGCGCCATGAAGAGCCCGTGCCACAGCGACGTCCCCACCGGCTCCCCCAGCGCGAGGAAGCGGGGCACGAGCACCACGGTCAGGGCGCCCTCGATGACGAGGGAGGCCACGACGACCGCGCGGATCAGGGAGCCCACCTCGCCGAGCCGCGTGGTCTTGGTCTCGGAGGCCGCGAGCATCCGCTGCGTGAGCCCGATGCGGCGCGAGACGGCCAGGCCGAGGATCGAGGCGAGGGTCATCACGCCCAGGCCACCGATCTTGATGCCGACGAGGATGACGGCCTGGCCGAAGGTGGACCAGTAGCTCGCCGTGTCCACGGTCACCAGGCCCGTCACGCACACCGCCGACGTGGCGGTGAACAACGCGTCGACGAACGGGGCGCGCTCGCCGCTGGCCGTGGCGGCCGGGAGGGAGAGGAGGACGGTGAAGACGGCGATGATGGAGGCGAAGACCATCAGGGCGAGCCGGGCGGGGGAGTTGCGGGCGACGTGGTCGAGCCAGTCCCGGCCCGTCTCCAGCACGGCGGAGGTTCGTGTCGGCTGCACGCGCCCCCTCCTGGTCGTTCGCTCCCGCCCGCGTCCGCCGCAGGTCGGGAACACTCTGGCACACGGCGGCGCGGCGGGCGCCGCGGCACGGCACGGATCGGCGCCCTCTGGGTCTACGGTGAAACCCATGTCACGGACGGTGATGGTCTGGTCGGAGGATCTGGTCGGCTACGACTTCGGCGCCGGCCACCCGATGGCGCCCGTCCGGCTCGTCCTCACCTACGAGCTGCTCTCCGACCTCGGGGTGCTCGACACCCCCGGCCTGAGTCTCGTGCCGGCACCTGTCGCCTCCGACGCCGAGCTCGAGCTGGTCCACACCGCCGACTACGTGGCGGCCGTCCGCGAGGCCGAGGAGGACGGCCGGCCGCGGCCCGAGCGTGGGCTCGGCGACGGCGACACCCCGGTCTTCGGCCGGGTCCACACCGCGTCCGCCCGCATCGTCGGGTCGACCCTCGCCGCGGCGCGGGCGGTCTGGGACGGGGACGCTCCCCGGGCGGTGAGCCTGGCCGGCGGCATGCACCACGCCATGGCGCAGCGGGCCTCGGGGTTCTGCGTCTACAACGACGTCTCGGTCGCGATCGCCTGGCTCCTGCAGGCGGGCGCGCGGCGGGTGGCCTACGTCGACCTCGACGCCCACCACGGCGACGGCGTCGAGCGGGCGTTCTGGGACGACGACCGGGTCCTGACCGTCTCGGTGCACCAGCACCCCGGCAGCCTCTTCCCCGGGACGGGCTACCCCCAGGACGTGGGGTCGGCCGCGGCGCGCGGCACGGCCGTGAACGTCGCGCTGCCGCCGCACACGGCCGACGCCGGATGGCTGCGCGCCGTCGAGGCGCTCGCGGTGCCTCTCGTGCGTGCCCACGCGCCCGACGTGCTGGTCACGCAGCACGGCTGCGACTGCCATCGCGACGACCCGCTCGCGGAGCTCGACGTGTCCGTCGACGCCCAGCGGCGTTCCATGACGCTGATGGCCGAGCTGGCCGACACCTACGCCGGTGGCCGCTGGCTGGCCACCGGGGGAGGCGGGTACGAGGTGGTCGGGGTCGTGCCGCGAGCGTGGTCCCACCTCGTCGCCGTGGCCGCGGGCTGCCCGATCGACCCCGCGACGCCCGTGCCGGAGTCCTGGCGCCAGATGGTGCGCGACCTGGCCGATGTGACCGCGCCGCTGACGATGTCCGACGGCGGCGACCCCGAGATCCGGCGGTTCACGGACGGCTACAACCCCGACGACGAGGTGGACCGGGCGATCATGGCGACCCGGCAGGCCGTCTTCCCCTGGCACGGCCTGGATCCCTATCTCGACTGAGGTGGCACAGCCGCGGCGGGTGCCGCGTGAGCGGGCGGAGGCCGGGCGATTTCGCGCGGGTGTCATGTGGACGGCAACCGGCGGCCCGCACGCCGGCCGAAGCATTTCCGCCGGGGCGCACTTACCCCTATATTTCGTCCATGGAGTGGCCGCCCTCGCCTGGGTGGTACCGACGAGAACGGGTGGACATGGCCGAGCAGCTGGGAGCGCCGCGGTTCCTCACCGTCGCCGAGGTCGCCGAGCTCATGCGGGTGTCCAAGATGACGGTCTACCGCATGGTGCACTCGGGGGAGATCCCCGCGGTGCGGATGGGCCGCTCCTTCCGCGTCCCTGAGGCCGCCGTCGAGAAGATGATCTCCGAGGGCCTCGGCGACGAGTGGGGCGCCGTCGGTAACGCCCGTTAGGGCGCTCGGCGCCGGAGCGGGTAGACTCACCCTGTTCTGCACGCGGCCGGCGCCGCGTGCTGCTGACGTTCCGCCCCCGATCATCAGTGAGGTCCCCTATGGGCTCGGTCATCAAGAAGCGTCGTAAGCGCATGTCGAAGAAGAAGCACCGCAAGCTGCTTCGGAAGACGCGTCACCAGCGTCGTAACAAGAAGTGACGTCGGCGCCCGCCAGTCGGGCGCGCTGACCCCAGGCCCGGCCCCGTGCCGGGCCTGAGTCGTTCCCGCTCTCAGACCCCGGCGCGCGAGCGGACCTGGCGGACCACGGCCCGCACGACGACGGTCGTCGCCCACGCCGCGCCCGCCCAGCGCGCCGACCGCGCCCCGGTGCGCAGGTCCTCCCGCATCGACCTGCGGCGGCTGCGGAAGTCCCGGACCGGCCAGCCGGCCGTACCCGCGTGGGCCCGCAGGCGGGGTTCGGGGTTGATGGCGCACGGGTGGCCGACGGCGGACAGGAGCGGCACGTCGTTGATCGAGTCGCCGTAGGCGTAGGAGAGGGACAGGTCGAGCCCGCGGTCGGCGGCGAGCTTCCGGACCGCGACCTCCTTGCCGGCGCCGTGGAGCATGGTGCCCTCCAGTCGCCCGGTGTAGTACCCGTCGACCGCCTCGACGCGGGTGCCGAGCGCTCCGGTGGCACCGAGCCGGCGGGCGAGCAGGTCGGAGATCTCCGTGGGGGTGGCGGTGATCAGCCACACCTCGTGCCCGGCGAGCAGGTGCGCGTTGAGCAGGGCGCGGGTGCCCGGGAAGATCCGCAGGTCGAGGACCTCGTCGTAGACGTCCTCGCCTATGGAGATGATCTCGGCCACGGACCGGCCGATCATCAGGCGCAGGGCGCGCTCCTTGATGGCGGCGATCCGGCGCAGGTTCTCCCCGTACAGGGCGTACGCGATCGAGTGACGGACGGCGAAGAGGATGTCGCGCATCCCGAAGAACTGGCGGCGGTGAAGCTCGCGGGCGAGGTGGTAGGCGCTGGCCCCGCGGACGATGGTGTTGTCGACGTCGAAGAACGCGGCTGCGCGTGCCGTCCCGCCGGGGTCCTCGGGTCCCTCCACCGTGCCAGCCTAGCGGCGGCCCGCCGGGCCCCCGACGGCCAGCCAGATCGGCCGGCCAGACGGTTGGCCAGACCGGGCGGCCAGACCGGGCGGCCCGTCCAGGCGGCCGTTCTCGCCTGCGTACCCTCGGGGTATGAACGTTCCCGTCGAACCCGAGATGCGCGTCGTGCTCTACGGCCGCGCCGGCTGCCACCTGTGCGACCAGGCCCGCACCATGCTCGAGCGGGTGCGCGAGGAGACGGGGGAGGGGTTCGTCGAGGTCGACATCGACACCGACGACGCCCTGCGCGAGCAGTACGGCGAGCTCGTCCCGGTGGTCACCGTCGACGGGGTGCAGCAGGGCTACTGGCGCATCGACGCGGCCCGGGTGCGCGCGGCGCTCGCCTGACGGAGGCGTTCGGGTGCGCGCGGCGCTCGCCTGACGGAGGCGGGTGCGCGCGGCGCTCGCCTGACAGAACGACGGCGGCACCTGGGGGGAGGTGCCGCCGTCGCGGTCGTGGGGGCGGGGTGCCCGCCCGGGTGCCGCCGGAGCGGCGGGTGGGTCAGGCGTCCTTCGGCGTGGCCTCGACCTCGAGGAGGATCTTGACCTTGTCGCCGACCAGGACGCCGCCGGCCTCGAGGGCCGCGTTCCAGGTCAGGCCGAACTCCTTGCGGGAGATCTCGGTGTTCGCGGAGAAGCCGATGCGCTTCGAGCCGAACGGGTCGGTCACGGCGCCGTTGTACTCCACGTCGAGGGCGACCGGCTTGGTCACGCCGTTGATGGTGAGGTCGCCCTTGAGGCTGAACTCCTCGCCGTCGCCCTCCAGGCCGCCGGTGACGAAGGTCCAGGTGGGCTTGTTCTCGGCGTCCCAGAAGTCGGCGGAGCGCAGGTGGCCGTCGCGGTTGGCGTCGCCGGTGTTGATCGAGGAGGCGTCGATGGTGACGATCGCGGAGGACTGGGCGATGTCCTCGGCCACGACGATCTGGCCCTCGAACTTCTCGAACTTGCCGCGCACCTTAGAGATGCCGGCGTGGCGGACGGTGAAGCCCACCTCGGTGTGGGACGGGTCGATGACGTAGGTGCCTGCGGGGATGGTGCTCATGTAAGCGCTCCTCCTGGGTGCGGGGCTCCCGGCCCCCGGTCGAGGGCGAGAAGTAGTTGACGTTTGAACTATATACTCGGGGGGTCAAGGGTGCGCAAGAGGTATCGCCAGGACGTCTGGTGAACGAACGGTGACGCGCCTCACGCGCCCGGCCCTACGATCTCTGGCACGGCCAGGTGTTCCGCCTCCGCGGGGCACGGGCCGGCGCTGCGGCCCGGAGCTCAGCCCACGCGTCGCCCCCGGCGATGCCGAACGAGGAAGTGAACATGCCCGCACCGACGTTCCCCGTGGTGGCCCCGCGGTGGCTCGACGCCGACCAGCAGCGCGCCTGGCGCAACTACCTGCGCGGAAGCGCCAGCCTGCAGGAGGCGATCAACCACGACCTCGAGCAGTCGGCCGGCATGTCGCTGAGCGAGTACGAGGTGCTCGTGCGGCTGTCGGAGGCGGAGGGGCGGACCCTCCGCATGTCCGTGCTGGCTGACGAGCTCGTGCACTCCAGGTCCCGGCTCACCCACACGATCCGCCGCATGGAGGCGGCCGGGCTCGTCGAGCGCACGACCTGCGCGGAGGACCGCCGCGGCGTCAACGCCACCCTGACCGACGAGGGCTTCGCGCGCCTGGAGGCCGCCGCGCCGGGGCACGTGGAGTCGGTCCGCGCGCGAATGGTCGACCGACTCACGCCCGAGCAGATGCGGGTGCTCGGCGAGATCATGTCGGTCTTCGTGGAGGACGACGAGCCCGCCGAGGCGTGACCGCCTCCCGGCCCGCGGGATCGATCCGACGGCGGCCGCGTGGGCGACCCTGACGCCGGTCCGCGGGGGCGATCCGACGGCGGCCGCGAGAGTGACCCCTACGCCGGTGTGCGGGGCGATCCGACGGCGGCCGCGTGGGCGACCCTGACGCCGGCCCGCCGACCCGACGTCGGACCGTGAGCCTGGCCACCCCCGCCGCCCCGGCGTGCTGTGTCCGTGCCGGAGTTTGCGACACTGGGGACATGCAGCGAACGACCGTCCATCTGATGCGGCACGGCGAGGTGCACAACCCCGAGGGCATCCTGTACGGGCGCCGGCCCGGCTACCGGCTGTCCGACCGCGGCCAGGAGATGGCCGCCCGGGTGGCCGACGTGCTGCACGCCGGCGGGCACGACGTCCGCCTCGTCGTGGCGTCGCCCCTGCAGCGGGCGCAGGAGACCGCGCTCCCGACCGCCACCTCCTACGGGCTGGAGGTCGGGACCGACCCACGGCTGATCGAGGCGACCAACCACTTCGAGGGTGTCGCCATCAACGCCAACCGCATGGTCCTGGCGCACCCGCGCAACTGGCCCGCCTACGTCAACCCGTTCCGGCCCAGCTGGGGCGAGCCGTACCGGGTCCTGATCCGCCGCATGCGCGACGCCGTCGCCGCCGTCCTGGACCACGCGGCGGGCGGCGAGGCCCTGCTCGTCAGCCACCAGCTGCCGATCTGGGTGACCCGGCTGCACCTCGAGCGCCGGCCCCTCGTCCACGACCCCCGCCGCCGGCAGTGCTCCCTGGCGTCGCTCACCTCGCTGACGTTCGAGGGCCGCAAGCTCGTCGGCCTGAGCTACTGGGAGCCGGCGGGCGAGCTGCTGCTCGGTGCCACCGACATGGTGCCCGGCACGTCCGCGGCCGCCGAGAACGAGGGCGAGGAGGGCGAGTGAGGCCCGGGACCCACCGGACAGCGGTCCTCCGCTCCGCCGTCGGCCTCGGTCTCGCGGCCGCCCTGCTCGCGGGCTGCGCCCCGGGCGGGACCACGGAGAACGCGGCCGCCGTCGACGCCGGCTACGAGGCCGGTGACGGCTCCTTCACCACATGGAAGGCGGCCGAGCGCGGCGACCCGGTCGAGCACACCGGCACCAGCTACGACGGCACCGAGATCGACCTCGCCGACTGGCGCGGCGACGTCGTCGTCCTCAACTTCTGGTACGCCGCCTGCCCGCCCTGCCGGGCGGAGGCGCCCGACCTCGCCGCGATCCACGCCGACTACTCGGACCAGGGCGTGCGCATGCTGGGCATCAACCCGCGCGACGACGCCGGGACCGCGCAGGCCTTCGAGCGCACCTTCTCCGTGCCCTACCCCTCGCTCCACGACGAGCAGGCGCGCGGCGTCGCCGCCCTGGAGGGGCTCGTGCCCCTGCAGGCCATGCCCTCCACGGTCGTGCTGGACCGCGAGGGGCGCGTCGCCGCCCGGATCCTGGGCCAGGCAGACCCGACCATCCTTCGTGGCCTGGTCGACGACGTCCTCGCCGAGGAGGCCTGACCGGCGTGTGGGAGCAGATCGCCGAGCTCTTCCAGCGCACCGTCATGGACGGCTCCATGCTGGCGGCGCTGCCGGTCGCCGCCATCGCGGGCGCCGTCTCCTTCGCGTCCCCGTGCGTGCTGCCGCTGCTTCCCGGCTACGTCGGGTACCTGGGCGGGATGGCGGGCGTCGAGGCCGGGCGGCCCGCCGCCGTCGGGGCGGCCGCGGCCGGCCGGGGGGCCGCGGCCGGCCGGGGGGCCGGTGCCCGCGGACCGGCAAGGTCAGGCGGCCGCGGCGTCCGGCGGGGCGGCAGCGGGCGTCTGCTCGCCGGGGTGCTGCTCTTCGTCGCGGGGTTCTCCGCCGTCTTCGTCCTCCTCAGCCTCGTCTTCTCGTTCGCGGGGATCGCGCTGCAGCAGTGGATGGACGTCATCCTGCGCGTCGCGGGTGTGCTCGTGATCCTCATGGGACTGGCGTTCATGGGCGTCGTCCCGTTCCTGCAGAACGAGCGGCGGCCACACGTGGCGCCCCGGGCCGGCCTCTGGGGGGCGCCGCTCCTCGGCGTCGTCTTCGGGCTCGGCTGGGCCCCGTGCATCGGCCCGACCCTGGCGGCCGTCCTCACCCTCTCCCTCGACGGCGCCGACCCGGCGCGCGGCGTCACGCTCGCCGTCGCCTACTGCCTCGGGCTCGGGGTCCCCTTCGTGGCGATCGCGATGGCCTTCTCCCGGTCCACCCGCGTGCTGGACTTCCTGCGCCGGCACCGCCGGGCCATCCAGCTCCTCGGCGGCGGCCTCCTCGTGCTGCTCGGCCTCGCGCTGGTGAGCGGGCTGTGGGCCACGTTCTCGGCGTACCTGCAGGGTCTCGTCGCCAACTTCCAGACGGTGGTGTGACCATGGCGCGCAAGGCTTCCGCCGCGACGGCGGACCCGACGAACCTCAGCTCCAAGGCGGGCCTCGGGCAAGAGGACGGCGCCCCCGTGCAGCCCTCGCTCGGCCTGCGGGGGTGGCTGCGGTGGATGTGGCGACAGCTCACGAGCATGCGGGTGGCGCTCATGCTGCTCCTGCTCCTCGCCGTCGCCGCCCTCCCCGGCTCGTTCTTCCCCCAGACGCCGCAGGACCCCGCCGCCGTCTCCGACTACCACACGGACCATCCGGCGCTGGCCCCGTGGCTGGAGCGCCTCGGGTTCTTCGACGTGTACAGCTCGGCGTGGTTCGCGGCCATCTACCTGCTCCTGTTCACGTCGCTGATCGGCTGCATCGTGCCGCGGGTCGCCGTGCACTGGAGGGCGCTGCGCTCGCAGCCGCCACGCGTGCCCCGCTCCTTCGCGCGGTTCCCGGTGCGCGACGAGCGGGTGGTCGCCGAGGAGCCGGAGGCGGTCGAGGCCGCCGTGCTGCGCTCCCTCAAGGGTCGCTACCGCACCGCCGTCACCCCGGACGGCATCACCGCCGAGCGCGGGTACCTGCGCGAGACCGGCAACATCGTCTTCCACCTCTCCCTCGTCGGGGTCCTCCTCGCGATGGCGGCCGGGCAGCTGTTCAGCTACCGCGGCCAGGCGCTGGTGGTCGAGGGCGAGGCGTTCGCCAACTCGGTGGTCGACTACGACTCCTTCGACCCGGGCACCCTGTTCGACCCGGACGAGCTCGAGCCGTTCACATTCACGCTCGAGAAGTTCACCTCCGCGTTCACCCTCGACGCGCAGGCCCGCGACTTCGCCGCCGAGGTGAGCGTCACCGAGCCCGACGGGTCGGTGCGCGAGGAGACCATCAAGGTCAACCACCCCATGAACGCGGGGGGCGCGAACGTCTACCTCTCGGGCAACGGGTACGCGCCGCGCCTGACGGTCCGCGACGGCGCGGGCGAGGTCGCGTTCTCCGGGCCGGTGCCGTTCCTGCCCGAGGACGTGGTCTACACCTCCCGCGGGGTGGTGAAGGTCCCCGACGTCAGCCCGAGCCAGGAGCAGCTCGGGCTCACCGGCGCGTTCCTGCCCACCGCCGTCGTCGAGCCGGACGGGTCCGGCGCCTACTCCGTCCACCCCCAGCCCACCTCGCCGCTGCTCGTGCTGACGCTCTGGGCGGGCGACCTCGGGCTGGACGAGGGGGTGCCGCAGAACGTCTACGTCCTGGACTCCGACGACATGCGCCAGGTCTACGAGGAGGCGCCCGACGGTTCGCCCGGCTCCGCCGAGGGCGGTCAGAAGCCCGTCACGCTCTTCCTCGAGCCCGGCGCCACCGTGGAGCTGCCCGAGGGGCTGGGCACGGTCACGTTCGAGGACCTGCCCCGCTTCGCCGCGCTCGACCTGCGGTACGACCCGTCGCTGCCGTACCTCCTGACGTTCGCCGTCACCGCGATGCTCGGGCTGTTCGGCTCGCTGTTCGTCCCGCGCCGCCGGCTCTGGGTCCGGCTGGCTCCGGCGGCCGACGGCGGAACGGCCCTCAGCGCGGCGGCGCTGGCCCGCGGGGACGACCCGGGCCTCGACCGGGACCTCGAGCGGGTGCTCGAGGCCGCCGGCACCACTGTGCACAATGATCCGACGCCCGCTGACGCCGGTGCGCCGGCCCAGGAAGGAACGACCCGATGACTGACCTCGGCCAGCTGAGCACGCTGCTCATCTACGGCGCGATGGCCGCCTACACGGTGGCGCTCGTGGCCTTCGCCGTCGACCTCTCCGGCCTGCGCGACCGCGGGCCCGCCGAGCGGCGCCGCAAGGCCGTCGGGATCGCCATGTCCACCACCGTGGTGGGTGCCGCCCTGCACCTGCTGGGCGTGGTGACCCGCGGCGTCGCCGCCGGGCGGGTCCCGTGGGCGAACATGTACGAGTTCTCGATCCTCTTCAGCCTCGTCGCGGTGCTGGTCTTCCTCGGGCTGCAGCGGGGCCGCGACCTGCGGTTCCTCGGCACGTTCGTGATCGGTCTCGTCCTCCTCATGCTCGGCATCGCCGTGTCCGTGCTGTACGTGCGCGCCGACGGCGTCCCGCCCGCGCTCGACAGCTACTGGCTCGTCATCCACGTCTCCATCGCGACCATCGCCACCGGCGTCCTCGCCGTCGGCGCGGTGCTCTCCGTGGTCCAGCTCGTCCAGGAGCGCTCGGAGCTCCGGCGGGCGGCGCACGCCTCGGCGCAGGTGCCCGAGCCGGCGCTGGCCGGCGTGAGCGGCGGGCCGGCCGCGGACGCTGCCGACGCCGGTGCGGCGGGTGCGGCGACGCGCCCCGGTCGCTGGTCGCGGCTGATGGAGTCGGCGCCCAGCTCGGCGGAGTTCGAGCGACTGGCCTTCCGCCTCAACGCCGTCGGGTTCATGCTCTGGACCTTCACCATCATCGCCGGCGCCATCTGGGCCGAGCACGCGTGGGGCCGCCCCTGGGGCTGGGACCCCAAGGAGACGTGGTCCTTCGTGATCTGGGTGGTCTACGCCGCCTACCTGCACGCCCGCGCCACCCGCGGCTGGGAGGGGCGCCGGGCCGCCTACCTGTCGATCTTCGGCTTCCTCTGCGTGCTCGCGAACTACTTCCTGGTCAACCTGCTCTTCAACAGCCTGCACGCCTACAGCGGCATCGGCTGAGCCGTACGCCTGCAGCCGCATCGGCTGAGCCGTACGCCTGCAGCCGCATCGGCTGAGCCGTACGCCTGCAGCGGGATCGACTGACCGGGCTGATTCCCCTCAGCCCTGGGACGCCCCCGGTGACGGCGACGTGCCGTCCTCCGACGTGCCCTCGTCCGGACTGCGCGGCGTCCCGCCCTCGGGCTCGCCGTCGGCGGGCCGCGCGGCCGTCGAGCCCTCGGGCGAGGTGCCGGGCGCCGTCGTCCCCGGGCCCGGCGGGGAGGGCAACGTCGTGCCGGGGCCGTCGTCGCGCGGGGAGGCGTCGCCGTCGGCGTCCTCGTCGGCGCTCGGCTGACCTGAGCGCCGGCGCCGCTCCCGCTCGGCCCGGCGCCGCTCCGCCTCGAGGCGCGCCAGGAACTCGGGGTCGTCGTCGGGGGCCACGGGGCCGCTCCTGCGGACGGGACGCGGCGGGGTCGGGGAGCTCCACAGGCCCGGTCGGGCCGAACCGGACCTCGCGGCGTTCGCACGTGCGACCCGGCTGACCACGATCCAGGCCAGCGCCGCGATGCCGGGGAAGAGGATGATGAGGATGACCCACAGGACCTTCGGGATCCCCACGGGCATCTCGTCGTCCGGCGTCCGCACGCAGTCGATGAGCGCGTAGACGACCAGGGCGATGAGCAGCACGACGGGCAGGATGCGAGGCATCTTCCCAGGGTAGGCGGAGCGGCGCACGCGCGTGGCGCCCAGCGCTCACTCTCTGGACACCACGGGTCGGAGCTCCCGGGGCCGCCGCTTACGCTGGGGGGATGCGCCTGCTTGTCTACACCATGCTCCGGCTGGGCCTCGTGGTCGCCGCCGCGGGCGTGCTCTACCTGCTCGGCCTGCGGTCCTGGATCCTCTGGATCGCCGCGGTGGTCGTCGGCGCTCTTCTGTCCTTCGTCCTGTTCGGCCGCCAGCGCGAGGACGCCGCTTCCGTCCTCGCCCAGTACGACCCGCTGCGCGAGGAGCGCCCCACGTTCTCGCCGAAGGCCCAGGAGGACGCCGCCTACGAGGACGCCGTCGTCGACGCGCATGCGCCCGGCTCCGCCGGCGACGACGTCCGGCCCGGCGGGTCCGCCGTCGTCCCGGGGGAGGCGGTCGGCGAGGAGAGCGCGGAGACCGGGCCGGCGGGCGCCGGGCCAGACCGCCCCGCCGACGGCGCCGGCAGCTCCGAGCGGCGCCCGAGCGAGGACCGTTAGAGCGCCAGCCCGACGCCGAGCAGGATGCCGTAGCCAAGCTCCAGCAGTCCGGTGTTCCGCAGCACCGCGATGAGGTCGCGACCGCTCGCGCCCCTGAGCACGGGCCGGGCCAGCCGGACGACCCACGGCAGGAGCACCAGCGTGAGCAGCGACCACGGAGCGACCGGCGCGCACGCGACCGCGAGGACCAGCGGCAGGGCGATCATCGCCACGTAGGTCAGGCGCGCCCGGCGCTCCCCGAGCCGGACCGCGAGCGTCGTCTTGCCGACCTGGGAGTCGGTGGGGATGTCGCGAATGTTGTTGACCATGAGCAGGGCGCAGGCGATCAGCCCGACGCCCGCAGCACCCGCCCAGGCCGGCCAGGACAGCTCCAGCGCCTGCGTCCAGGTGGTCCCGAGCGTCGCCATGAGGCCGAAGAACAGGAAGACGCCGACCTCGCCGAGGCCGAGGTAGCCGTACGGGTGGCTGCCGCCGGTGTAGCCCCAGGCCGCGACCATCGCGACGGCACCGAGCGCGAGCAGCCACCACGTGCCGGACACGGCGACCAGCACGAGCCCGAGTGCCGCGCCGACGGCGAGGCTGAGCAGGGCCGCGCGCTTGACCGCGCCGGGGCTCGCCTTGCCGCCACCCGTGAGCCGGGGCGGTCCGGTGCGGACGTCGTCGGTGCCGCGGACGCCGTCGGAGTAGTCGTTGGCGTAGTTGACCCCTACCTGGAGCGCGAGGGCGACGCCCGCCGCAAGCAACGCACGAGGGACGGAGGCCTGGCCCAGCCCGGCGGCGGCGCCGGTGCCGATGAGGACTGGTGAGACGGCGGCGGGCAGGGTGCGCACGCGCGCGCCTTCCAGCCAGTCGGACAACGAGGCCATGGTGCTCCGTGAAGAAGGGACCGCGCGGCGGCGGAAGGACGGTTCAGGATATCGGGGCGGTGCGGTCGTACCGCTCGGTGCGGAGGACGCCGCCGCTCGCCTCAGGTTCGCCGACCCGGCCTGGTTGGCGGGCCGGGCCGAGTTCGCCGGCCGGGCGTGGTTCGCCGGCCGGGCGTGGTTCGCCGGCCGGACCGGGCACGCCGAGCGCCTCCGCGGCACGGAGCGCGGTGCCCCGACGGTCGACCTTTCCCGGTCCCCGCAGCGGCAGCGAGGTCAGCAGCACGAGCGCGCGCGGGGCATGGGCGCCGCCGAGCCGGGCCGACACCAGCGCACGGAGCTCGTGCAGCTGCGGCACGTCGAGGCCGGGTGCGGGGACGACGACGGCGGTCACCAGCTCACCCCACTCCGGGTCCGGCACGGCGACCACCGCGACCTCGGCGACCGCCGGGTGCTCGGTCAGCACGCGCTCGACCGAGCCGGGGGAGACCTTGATGCCGCCGGTGTTGATGAGATCGTCGACGCGCCCCAGCACGCGCAGGCGCGAGGACCCGGCGACATCGTCGAGGAGCTCGGTCGCGGGGCCGTGGCCGGGGTCAGCAACGACGGCGTCCCCAGGATCGGTGCCTCGTGCGCCGCCGGGGCGGGGGACCAGCGCGCCCCGGTCGAAGGTGCGCAGCCACCGCACGCCGTCGTCGTCGTGGAAGGCGTCGGCGTCGGCGGCGGGGTCGTCGAGGTAGCCCGAGGCCAGCACCGGCCCGGCGATCTCGACGCGGTCGTCCTCACCGACGAGGCGGAGCCGCACGCCCGGCAGCGGCAGGCCGTCGTAGACACAGCCGCCCCCCGTCTCGGTCATCCCGTAGGTGGTCACCACGCACAGCCCCGCCGTGCGCGCCTCGACGAGCGCACGCGGCGCCGTCGCGGCCCCGCCCACGAGGATCGCGGCGAGCCGCCGCAGCGGGGCGACGGCATCCTCGCCCGCCTCGAGGACCCGGACCAGCTGCGTCGGGACGAGGGAGAGGTAGCCAGGCACGTCCGGCCGCATGCCCGCGACGGCGGACGCGAGCTCCCGAGGGTCGAAGCCGTCCGTCGTGTCGAGCACCACCGGCGTCGTCCCGGCGACGACGGAACGGACGAGGACCTGCAGGCCGGCGACGTGGTGCGCCGGCACGGCGAGCAGCCATTGACCCGGGCCCGCGAGCCGCTCCTCGGTCGCACGCGCCGACGCGACCAGCGACTCGCCGGTGAGGGCGACCAGATGCCCCGTCCCGGTGGTCGAGCCCGACGTCTGGAGGACGACAGCGGTGCCGGGCGGAACGTCGCGGCGCAGCCTGGAGCGGAGCACCTCGACGACCGCGGCGCCGTCGTCCCCCTCGGCGTGCGGGACGAGCACGGGGCGGTCGGCGCCGTCCCCGTCGGCGTGCGGGACGACTACGGGGCGGTCGGCCTCCTCGCTGGGGTTGCCCGGCGGGTGCCTCTCGCTGCCGCCGGGCTCCGCCGTCGTGCCCGTGTCCAGGCGCGCCCGGAGGGCGTCGAGGAGAGCGAGGACCGGGCCGGGGCGGGTTCCGCCGGTGATGGGGAGGAACTGACGGGCGTTTTCCGGCGGCGTCGGGAAGGGCGATGGCGCCACCGGGTCGTAGGTCACCGATCCAGCGTAGATCGGGGATTACAGTGTGCGGATCATCAGGCGGAGCGGTGGGACGAGATGCGCTCGAGAGCTCGCGGGAACGGACCTGCTGACCCGGCCGACGACCGCGTGTCCTGCGTACGCGAAGACGTCCGCGGCGGCGCAACCGTCGCGCGTCGGCGTGCTCTCCCGGCGGCCGCCCTCGCCGTCCTCGCCCTCGCGCTCGGGGCGTGCAGCACCCCGACGGTCGGTTCCGCGCCCGGTGCGCCCGTGGCGAAGCCCACGCCGTCGCCCACCACCCCCGCCCCCAGCCCGACTCCCGAGCCCGAGCTCTGGCCGCTCACGGGTGTTGTCGTCGAGAGTGACGGCGCGGACCGGCCGGCCCTGTCCGTCAAGATCGAGAACTCCGCCCCCGCCCGCCCGCAGTCCGGGCTGGAGGACGCCGACATCGTGTGGGAGGAGATGGTCGAGGGAGGCATCACGCGTTTCAACGCGGCGTACCACTCGACCGTGCCCGAGGCGCTCGGGCCCGTCCGATCCATCCGACCGATGGATGCGGCGATCTCCGGTCCGCTGGGCGGACTGCTCGCGTTCTCCGGCGGAGTGCAGCCGTACATCCAGAAGGCACGTGACGCGGGGCTTCAGATCCTGACGGAGGACGGCGGCCACGCGGGCTTCTACCGCGTCTCCACCCGCCGTGCCCCGCACAACCTCTACGGCGACGGCGCGGAGCTCCTCGCCCAGGCCGACGGTTCCCACAAGAAGCCGCCCGCGCAGCAGTTCGCCTACGCCGCCGACTCCGCCTCCGCTTCCGCCGTCGTCGGCGGGCGGCCCGCGGCCGGGATCGACATCCGGTTCCCGAGCACCAACCCGGGCTGGACCTGGCAGGCGGACGGCGACGCCGGTCGCGGCTGGGGACCCGGGGTGTGGCTGCGGGACGAGGCGGGAGCCACCCAGCACGCTGCGGACGGCGATCCGATCGTCGCGACCAATGTCGTCGTCCTGCGGGTGGAGGTGGTGATCACGGAGGCTCGCGACGTCGCCGGCAACCGGGTGCCGGAGACGATCCTCTCCGGCGCCGGGGCGGCCCAGGTGGCCACCGGCGGACACGTCGTCGAGGCGACATGGTCCAAGGCCGGTGACCTCAAGCCGCTCGTGCTCACGGGCAAGGACGGGAAGCCGGTCCAGCTGGCACCGGGCTCGACGTGGATCGAGCTGGTGCCGACGAGCGGCGGTTCGGTCACCGTCGGCTAGGTGACCACCTGCTGACGGGCCGTCAGTAGTAGTAGGGGAAGCCGGACCAGTCGGGGTCCCGACGTTCGATGAACGCGTCCCGGCCCTCGACCGCCTCGTCCGTCATGTAGGCCAGCCGCGTCGCCTCGCCCGCGAACACCTGCTGCCCGGCCATGCCGTCGTCGGCGAGGTTGAACCCGAACTTGAGCATGCGGATCGCCTGCGGCGACTTGGTGGCGACGATCCGGGCGTACTTGAGCGCGAGCGGTTCGAGCTGGTCGTGGTCGGCGACCTCGTTGACCACGCCCCAGCGCTCGGCGGTCTCCGCGTCGTACTCGCGCGCGAGGAAGAAGATCTCCCGGGCCCGCTTGTCACCGACCTGCCGGGCGAGGAGTGCGGAACCGTACCCGGCGTCGAACGAGCCGACGTTCGCGTCGGTCTGCATGAAGCGGGCGTGCTGGCGCGAGGCGATCGACAGGTCGCACACGACGTTGAGGCTGTGGCCCCCGCCCGCCGCCCAGCCCGGGATCGCGGCGATGACCACCTTCGGCATGGTCCGGATGAGGCGCTGGACCTCGAGGATGTGGAGGCGCCCGGCGCGGGCCGGGTCGATCTGCTCGCGGCGCTGCTCGACCGGAGCCTGGTCGTCCGCGCCCTCGGTCTCGTAGCGGTAGCCGTCACGTCCACGGATCCGCTGGTCCCCGCCCGAGCAGAAGGCCCAGCCGCCGTCCTTGGGGCTCGGCCCGTTGCCGGTGAGGATGATGGCCGCGACGTCGGAGGTCATGCGGGCGTGGTCGAGCGCGCGGTACAGCTCGTCGACGGTGTGAGGGCGGAAGGCGTTGCGGACCTCGGGCCGGTCGAAGGCGATGCGCACGACGGGAAGGTCGCGTTCGACGTCACCGCTCCGGTCGACACCGCGGTGGTAGGTGAGGTCGGTGAAGTCGAAGCCTTCGACCTCTCGCCACACCTGGGGATCGAACGTCTCGGAGACCTGGGAAGGCAGCTTGCTCACCCGCATCACCCTAACGGCGGCGCCCGGACCTCCCGTCGGACGAGCACAGCTCACAGACTCGGACCGAGGGACTCGCGACTCAGAATGGCGGCGGCTCGTCGTCGTCCCGAGGGGCACGTGGGGTCCACGGGTCTGGCGTGCGCGGCGGCCGCAGTGCCTCGGGCACGAAGTGCGCGGCGGCGACGTCGACGCGTCCCAGGTAGGTGATGCCGCCGTCGAGCTCCCGCCGGTACTGGTGGCCCGAGCGGGAGGTCCAGTCGAACGTCCCGTCGGGGTTCCGCAGGACGCGGAAGTCGCCGAGCGTCTTGTGCCTGTGGTCGAAGGTGCACATGGAGGCGTTGTTGGCCGCGGAGGTGGGGCCGCCCTGGCTGGCCGGGATGATGTGGTCGAGCTCGCAGCCCGAGGATCGCGTGGAGCAGCCGGGGCGGACGCAGGTGCGGTCCCGTTCACGGATGATCCGTGCGAGGTCGGCCGGTGGCCGGTACTTCGAGCGGCCGACGTCGAGGACGGTGCCGCTGAGGGGCTCGGTCACGAGCCGGCGCCAGGTGCCTCCGAGGGCGAGAGCTCGTGCCGTCGCCGGATCTATCGGGCCGTACCCCTGCAGGGTGCCCGGTTCCCCGCCGCCGAGCAGCGTGGTGAGGGGGACGCTGACGTTGATCTGGACGGGCGCGCCGCCGACGGATCCGATGCGCCAGCCGCTGCGCGGCGGCGGATCGGATGAGGCCGTCGGAGGTGCTGCCGGATCCGGCGCAGATTCCGGTGCCGGTGCCGGTGCCGGTGCTGGTGCTGGTGCCGGTGCTGGAGCTGGCGCCGGTCCAGGTTTCGGCGGCAATTTCGGTGCGCCGTCGGCCTCGGAACGGTTTCCGGAGAGACGATCGATGGGAAGCTGCTCCGGCGGCAGCGGGCCGATCCAGCCGAGCCGTAGTGCGTCGATCCCGATGCCGGCGAGAACGTCGGCGCGCAGCTGGTCGATGGTCCGTTCGTCGCCGGCCGCTCGTGCGGTGCGGGCAGCGCCGTCGAGGGCGAGATCGACCGCGATCGCATCCGCGGCGGGAAGCACGGCGAGGAACGAGGCCATTCCGTCCGGCAGCGTCCTGGTATGCGTGACGCGTCGCTTGCTGCGTGCGGACTGATGGCGCTCCGTCGCGCCCTGCGGGTCCACCTCGATCAGCGCCTGCTCGACGTCCTTCGTGAGCTGGCTGGGCGTACGGCCGGGCGCGCGGGGCAGGACGAGGTCCTCGACCGCCAGGGTCACAGGCAGCGGCTTGCTCTCGAGGGCGCTGGCGATGATGTTCGCCTTGGTCGGGTCGATAGCGCCCCGCTCCAGAGCGTCGTTCGTGGCCGCCAGCGGACCGGAGAGGAGAACGCCGGTGCGCACGATCGTCCCTGCGGCGTGCCGGGTGGTACCCAGGCGCATCGCAAGCTCGGTCGACGCGTGGGGCAGGGACGATCCCGTCCGCGACGCGGGCGACCTGCCGATGACGCCGTACGACGCGATCAGGCCCTGCTCGAGGACAGCGGCGGCCGCACCGCGCCGAGAGGCTGCCCACGACGCGACCCGGGACCACGCCGCGACGGCATCGACGGCGTCCCCCTGGTCGAGGGTCTCCAGGTCGATCCGCGCCAAGGACTGCGCGAGCTCCAGTCCCTCCAGGGAGGCCGAGATGTCGAGAAGCCCACGAACCTCGGCCGCGGTGAGCGAGGAGTCAGGGACGCTCGCTGCGTCTGGGCTGTGACGGCTCGGCCCTTCCGCCGACCCAGCCGAGTAATTCTCCCGGCGTTCCTCGTCGAGGTGTTCCATGAGGGTGTCCACGGCGCCCTCGATCATCCACTCGAGCAGTCCCTCCTCCTGCCGGAGGTCCTCGGGAGGTCGCGGTCGCGACAGGCGTGTGGCGGGCCGCGGTCGCGAGCGAGTCCTGCGCCGCCCTCGGTCCGCAGGCGCGGACGGCGAAGCTGCGCCATGCGCGTCGCGGCCACGTCTCCGGCGGTTGCTGGCCGAGGTCGAACGCCGCCACGGCTCCGCACCGGGTGGTGGCGACACCAGGGCGATCGGCATCGGCGGTTTCTCTCCCGGAGGTGGCGACGCCGCTGGCTTTCCCGAAACACGGGCGGACGCAGTCCCGCAGCGAGGAAGCTCCGGGGCGGGGGCCCACACGAGGTCGGCGTGCGCTGTCGCCCCACGTGGCCGTGGTCGCAACCCCCTGGACCCTGCTTCATCGAACATATGTACAGAGTAAGGGCGGCCACTGACATCGAGCTATGTCACCGCTGACCTGGGAGAGAGTGTTGGGAATGCCGGGCGTGGCCGAGCGCCGGGGGACGGGGAGACTGCGACGCGGGTGAGCGACGTCGGCAGCGTCGGGCGCCCGTGAGCCGCCCACTCCCTATCCTGACCACCATGCCCGCCTCCGCCGTCGACCGGCTTCCCGCTGTCCGCGCCACCTACTCCGTGCCGCTGCGGACGCGGTTCCGCGGGATCACCGTGCGCGACGGCCTGCTCCTGCGCGGCGACGCAGGGTGGGGGGAGGTGTCACCGTTCTGGGACTACGACGCCGCGGAGTCTGTCGCCTGGCTGCGTGCTGGCCTCGAGGCGGCCGAGCAGGGCTGGCCGGATCCCGTCCGGTCCGCGATTCCCGTCAACGTCACGGTCCCGGCGGTCGGGCCGGAGGAGGCGCACAGGATCGTCCGCGAGTCCGGCGGCTGCACGACGGCGAAGGTCAAGGTCGCCGAACCGGGCCAGTCCGTGGCCCAGGAGGAGGCACGCCTGGAGGCGGTCCGCGACGCGCTCGGGCCGGAGGGCCGCATCCGCGTCGACGCCAACGCCGCATGGGACGTGGCGACGGCCGTCGACCGGCTCGCGCTCCTGGACCGGGCCGCCGGCGGCCTCGAGTACGCGGAACAGCCCTGCGCCACCGTCGACGACCTGGCCAGGGTCCGGCGCCGCACCCACGTCCCGATCGCGGCCGACGAGTCGATCCGCCGTGCCGCCGACCCGCTCGCAGTGCGGCGCGCCGAGGCGGCCGACGTCGTCGTCCTCAAGGTCCAGCCGCTCGGGGGCGTTCGGGCGTGCCTGCGTCTCGCCGAGGAGGTGGGGCTGCCGGTCGTCGTCAGCTCGGCGCTGGAGAGCTCGGTGGGCATCGCCGCCGGGGTGGCGCTCGCGGCCGCCCTGCCCGAGCTCCCGTACGCCTGCGGGCTCGCCACGGTGCACCTCTTCGAGCGCGACACGGTCCCCGACCCGCTGCTGCCGGAGGGCGGCGTGATCCCGGTGCGCCGGCCCGAACCCACCTCGGAGAGCCTGGCCGCGACGCGAGCGGACGACGACGTCGCCGCCCGCTGGTCCGACCGCCTCGCCGCCATGGCCGCCCACCTGGAGGTGGCGCGATGAGCGACCGTCGCCCGGACGCCCGCCCGGACGCCCGCCCGGACGCCCGCCCGGCCGCCCGCCCGGCCGCCCGCCCGGCCGCCGCGTCGACCGCCGACGAGCCTGCGACCGCCACGGCGCGGGCGCTCGTCACGGCGCTCGTGGCGCAGGGCGTCCGGCACGTGGTGCTCGCCCCGGGGTCACGCAGCGCCCCGCTGGCCTACGCGCTTCAGGAGGCCGAGCGGGCGGGATGGCTGCGGCTGCACGTCCGCGTCGACGAGCGGGCGGCGGGGTTCGTGGCCGTGGGCCTGTCGCGGGCGGGTGAGGCGCTGGGCGCCCCTGCCCCCGTCGCGGTGGTGACCACCTCAGGCACCGCCGTCGCCAATCTGCACCCCGCCGTGCTCGAGGCCGCCCACTCAGGCCTGCCCCTGGTGATCGTCAGCGCGGACCGGCCGCACGAGATGCGGGGGACCGGCGCCAACCAGACCACCGACCAGGTCGGCATCTTCGGCTCTGCGCCGCGGTTCGCCGTCGACCTGCCCGCCGGTGCCCCTCCCGGGCCGGGGCTTGACCAGGTGGTCACGCGCGCGCTGGCCGCCGCGCGCGGTCTCCGGACCAACGACCCCGGTCCCGTCCACCTCAACGTCGGCCTGCGCGACCCGCTGGCACCCTCGAGCAGGTGGGTGCCGGGGCCCGTGCCCGCGGCGCGCGACGTCGTCGCCCCGGTCGGTCCTCCCCGCGCCGAGACGTTGCTGCCCGGGCCGCGCACGGTCGTCGTTGCCGGCGACGGCGCGGGCCCGGCCGCGCGTGAGCTCGCCGAGCGGGCCGGCTGGCCGCTGCTGGCCGAGCCGACGTCAGGCTCGCGCTCCGGGCCGACGGCGATCGGTCCCTACCGGCTGCTCCTCGCCGACCCCGCGCTGGGGGGTGCGGCCGAACGGGTGGTGGTGCTCGGCCACCCGACGCTCTCACGGCCGGTGAGCACGCTGCTCGCGCGCAGGGACGTCGAGGTGGTGGTGGTCGCGCCGCGCGGCCCGTGGACGGACGTCGCGGGCGTGGCCTCGCGCGTGGCGGGGGCGGTCGCGTTCGCCGGGGAGGCGACGGATGCCACCTGGCTGGAGAGGTGGCGCCGTGCCGCCGACGCGGCGGAGGACGTCATCGGCCGGGCGCTCGCCGACGGGTTCGACGGCCTGCACGTGGCCCGTGCGGTGGCCGGGGCGGACGGGGCCGGCACGCTCGTCGTCGGCTCGTCGAACACGGTGCGCGACCTCGACCTCGTTGCGCTGCCTTGGCAGCCGGGCGAGGCGCCGCGCACGGTCGCCAACCGGGGTCTGGCCGGCATCGACGGCACGGTCGCGACGGCGACCGGCCTTGCGCTGGGCACCGGCGGGCCGGTCCGGGCAGTCATGGGCGACCTCACCTTCCTCCACGACGCCGGAGCGCTGGCACGCGGACGGCTCGAACGTGAGGTCGACCTGCAGATCGTGGTGGTCAACGACTCGGGTGGCGGCATCTTCGCGACGCTCGAGCACGGTGCGCCCGGCCGGGCGGGGGAGTTCGAGCGGATCTTCGGCACACCGCAGGACGTCGACCTCGCCGCGCTCGCGGCGGCCTACGGGGCGCGGCACGGCCTGGCCCGCACGCCGGCCGAGCTCGACGCGGCGCTGCGGGCCCCGGTGCGGGGCCGCTCCGTCGTCGAGGTGCCGGTGGACCGTCGTGGCCTGCGGGATCGACGCGCGGCGCTGACGTCCGACGTGCGCCACGCGGTCCGGTCGGCGCTCGGCTGAGGCGCGCTCGAGTCTGCGGCCTGCGCTCAGGCAACTCCCAGGTTCCGGCAAGCGGCGTCCCAGGTGGGAGGTGTCTGATGGGTTCATCACCGAGACGGAGGATCCCATGAGCAACGACGACCAGCGACCCACCCCCTGGGCCAGGCCGGGGACGCAGGGCCCGCGTGCCTGGCAGGACTCCGGCCAGCAGGCGTCACCCTACGAGGGTGCCCCGCAGGGCACCCGGCCGCCCGCTGCCGTCCCGGCCGGCGCGCAGCAGAGCGGCTACTGGGCCGGATCGTCCTACGTCTCGCCGCAGCCCGGCCAGACTCAGCCCGGCCACGCGCAGCTCGGCCACGGCCAGCCCGGCCACGCTCAGCTCGGCCAGGCACACCCCGGCCACGGCCAGCCAGGCCAGCCGGGCCGCCCCGGACAGCCCGGCGACGCGTTCGGCGGACCGTCCGGCCCCACGGAGCCGGACCGGCCGAGGAAGGGCGACGGCCGCCGTCGTCCCGGCTGGGGCGCGCTCGTGGGCGTGGCGGCCGGGGCCGCCCTGCTCGCCAGCGTCGGCACGGCCGGTCTCACCGGAGCCCTCGACGGCGACGAGCCCGCGGCGACGGCGACCGCGAGCCAGTCCCCGTCGGCGTCATCCTCGAACGCGGCCCCCGTGGTCACCTCGACGACGAACGACCCCGACTGGGCGAACGTCGCCGCGGCGGTGCGTCCCTCTGTCGTCGCCATCGACGTCCGGACGGCGGGCGGCAGCGGTGCGGGGTCCGGCGTGATCCTCGACAAGGAGGGGCACATCCTCACCAACGACCACGTGGTGGGCGACGCCGTCGACGGCGGGCTCGTCGTGACCCTCTCCGACGGACGCATGTACAAGGCGACGATCGCGGGCACCGACCCCGCCACCGACCTCGCCGTCATCACGCTGGCGGACCCGCCCGACGACCTCAAGCCCGCGACGCTCGGGAACTCCGAGGAGGTCGTCGTCGGCGACCCGGTGGTCGCGGTCGGCAACCCGCTCGGCCTGAGCTCGACGGTCACCACGGGCATCGTCTCCGCGCTGGACCGGCCGGTCACCACGTCCGAGGCGCAGGCGCCCGGGCAGCAGGGCACGACCGTGACCACCAACGCCATCCAGGTCGACGCCGCCATCAACCCGGGCAACTCCGGCGGCCCGCTGTTCGACGCCACCGGCCGCGTCATCGGCATCACGAGCTCGATCGCGAGCATGCCGAACGCCGCGGGCGGAAGCTCGGGCAGCATCGGGCTGGGCTTCGCGATCCCGGTCAACCTCGCCAAGCAGGTCGGTCAGCAGCTCATCGACAACGGCGTGGCCGAGCACGCCTACCTCGGTGTGTACATGAGCGACGGCACGGCGGAGGTCGACGGCGCGACGCGCGCCGGCGCCGTCGTCGAGCGTCTCGACCAGGGCACCCCGGCCGCCGAGGCCGGCGTCCAGCCCGGCGACGTGATCGTGGCCATCGACGGCGATCCCGTCAACGGCGCCGAGTCGCTGACGGGCTACGTCCGCCAGTACGCGAGCGGCGACAAGGTCACTCTGACCATCGTGCGCGACGGCAAGGAGACCGAGGTCCAGGCCACGCTGGCCACCCGCCAGGACCAGCTCTGAGGACCGCGCGCCGGTCCGCGTCCCTTCCCCCGGGCGCGGGCCGGCGCGCCGCTGCCCCAGGCTGGAGGGCTAGGCGACCACGGAGGCGGGCGGGATCAGGGGCGCGAACGCCACGCGAGAGCGCGCGCGACCTGCATGGCTGGCGCGCTCAGCCGCCCAGCGCCTCGCGCATGGGCCGCAGCTTCGCCTCGGACTCCGCCAGCTCGGCCTCGGGGTCGGACGCCGCGACGACGCCGCACCCGGCGAAGAGCCGCATGGCGTGGGCGTCGGTGGGGGAGATCTCGCCGGAGCGCAGGCCGATGCCCCACTCGCCGTCGCCGTCGGACCCGATCCAGCCCACGGGCCCGGCGTAGCGTCCGCGGTCCATCCGTTCGGCCTCGGCGAGGATCGCGGTGGCCACCGGCGTGGGCGTGCCGCCCACCGCGGCGGTGGGGTGCAGCGCGGCGGCCAGCGCCAGGCTCGACGGGCCGCGGCCGCCGGGGGAGTGCGCGGGGAACGTGCTCGGGTGGCCGAAGGTGCCGTCGACGACGCCGGTCACGTCGGTCGCCAGATGCATGACGTTGGGCAGGTGGAGCACGAACGGCGCGTCCGGCACGTTGATCGACGCGCAGTAGGGGCGCAGGCCCCGGACGAGCGAGGCGACCGCGAGCTCGTGCTCCTCGAGGTCCTTGGACGAGCGTGCGAGCTGGGCGGCGCGCCGGAGGTCGTCGGCGTCGTCGCCGGTCCGCCGGATCGTGCCCGCGAGCACCCGGCTCGCGGCCAGACCTTTCTCGCGGCGGACGAGCAGCTCCGGCGTCGCGCCGACGAGGCGGTCCACGCTGAAGGTCCAGCAGCCGGGGTAGCTGGTGGCGAGCCGGCCGAGGAGATGACGCACGTCGACCGGCCGCTCGGTGCGGACGACGACGTCGCGCGCCATCACCACCTTGGACACCTCACCCGCCCGGATCCGGCGCACGACGTCCGCGACCGCGGCCACCCAGTCGGCGGAGGCGAGCGCGCCGTCGGCGAAGGTCGCCACGCCCGGCGCGGTGACCGGCTCGGGCGCGGGCAGCGGGCCCGGCCGGCCCGCCGACGGCGACACGGTCGTCATCCACGCCACGCCGTCGCGGCGGCCCACCACCACCTCGGGCACCACCAGCACACCGCCGGCGGCGGAGCCGGGGGCGAAGGAGAAGGAACCGAAGGCCACGGGGCCGGTGCCGGGCACGCCGACCTCGTCGACGATCTCCAGCTCGGCCACCGTCCTGGCCCACGCGACGTCGGCGTCGCGGATCCGGCCCGGGCCCGACGTCTCGATGCGGATCGCCCGGCCCCAGCCGACCAGCCCCTCGCCGCGGCGGACCCACGAGAAGGTCGCGGCGGCGTCGGGCGCCGGGAGGAGCGCGAGGAGGTCGCCCGGGTCCGGGATCGCGACGGTGCGCGCCACCAGCGGGGTCTCGCGCGGCGACGGCGCGACGGCGTGGATCGCGGACGCGCCCGTTCGGCGCGGAGTTTCGGTCGGCATCGCGGTCACTGTATTCCCCCGGGCGCGGGGCGGCTCCCGGACCTGGGATGATCACCCCATGAGCCGTGCCAGCCTCGAGAAGAACCCGCGGGAGGTCGCCGGGATGTTCGACGGCGTCGCCCGCCGCTACGACCTGACGAACGACGTCCTCTCCCTCGGGCAGGACCGCATCTGGCGGGTCGCCACGCGCAAGGCCGTCGGGGCCCGCCCGGGCGAGCGCGTGCTCGACCTCGCCGCCGGCACCGGGACCTCCTCGGAGGAGTACGCGGACGCCGGCATCGACGTCGTCCCCTGCGACTTCTCGACGGGGATGATGGGCGTGGGCAAGCGCCGCCGGCCCGATCTGCCGTTCGTCGCCGGCGACGCCATGGCGCTGCCGTTCGCCGACGAGACCTTCGACGTCGTGACCATCTCCTTCGGACTGCGCAACGTCGCCGACACGGACCGCGGCCTGCGCGAGATGCTCCGGGTCACCCGGCCCGGCGGGCGGCTCGTGGTGTGCGAGTTCTCCCGGCCCACGTGGGCCCCGTTCCGCGCGCTCTACGAGTTCTACCTCGGCCAGGCCCTTCCCCGGATGGCGTCCCTGGTCTCGTCCAACACGGACGCCTACACCTACCTGGCGGAGTCCATCGTGACCTGGCCCGGCCAGGTCGAGCTGGCACGCACGATCCAGCGGGCCGGGTGGCGCAAGGTCGCCTACCGGAACCTCTCCGGCGGCATCGTGGCGCTCCACCGCGCGGTCCGGCCCGCGTGACGCCGCGTCGAGCACGTCCGGAGCGCCGCCGACAGGGACGTTGGTCCCCGAACCCCGCCGCCGACGAGACTTAGGCTCGCCTAACAAGACGACCGGGGCCGGGATTAATAAACTCCTGGCCATCAGGGCCGATGCGCCCCTCACCTTCCTGGAGCGATGACGTTGGGAACCGCTGTGCGTGCAGAGGCCGAGGCCGACGTCATCGTCGTCGGCGCGGGGCCGGGCGGTGCCGCCACGGCCCACTACCTCGCCGCCACCGGACTGTCGGTCCTGCTCCTGGAGAAGGGCACCTTCCCGCGCGACAAGATCTGCGGCGACGGCCTGACCCCGCGCGCCGTCGCCGAGCTCATCCGGATGGGCGTTCCCACCCCCGAGTCCGACGGCTGGATCCGCAACTGGGGGCTGCGCACCCACGGTGCCGGGCACACGATCGAGCTGCCCTGGCCCGAGCTCGCCGAGATGCCGGCCTACGGCCTGGCGCGCTCGCGGATGAACCTCGACGAGACGCTCGCCCGGCACGCCCAGGCCTCCGGCGCCGACCTGCGTGAGGGCATGGCCGTCACGGGCCCCCTCCGTCATGAGCGCTCCGGCCGCATCCTCGGCGTCACCGCACGCCCCGTCGACGCGAACGGGCGTCGTGCCGGCGAGGAGGTCACCTTCCGCGCCCCCGTCGTCGTGGACGCCGGCGGCGTGTCCGCGCGCCTGGCGACCTCGATGGGCATCGAGAAGGACATGAACCGCCCCATGGGCGTGGCCGTCCGTACCTACTTCCGCTCGCCCCGCCACGACGACCCGATGATGGAGTCGCACCTGGAGCTGTGGGACGGCAGGCCGGGGGAGTCGAACCTCATGCCCGGCTACGGGTGGATCTTCGCCCTCGGCGACGGCACCGTGAACGTGGGCCTCGGCTCGCTCTCCTCGACGGCGAAGCCCACCGGCCTGGACTACAAGGCCATGTTCCGCACCTGGATGCGCAACGCGCCGGAGGAGTGGGAGCTCACCGAGGAGAACCAGATCGGCGAGCTGCGCTCCGCCGCCCTGCCGATGGCGTTCAACCGCAAGCCCCACTACAGCCAGGGGCTGCTGCTGGTCGGCGACTCCGGCGGCATGGTCTCGCCGTTCAACGGCGAGGGCATCGCCTACGCCATGCAGTCCGGCCGCATCGCCGCCGACGTCATCTCCCAGGCGCTCTCGCGCAGCTCCGGGTACGCGCTGGAGAAGACGCTGCGCACCTACCCCAAGATCCTCGCCGAGGAGCTCGGCGGGTACTACTCGCTCGGCCAGGCCTTCGCGAAGCTCATCGAGCGGCCGGAGATCATGCGCCTGTGCGTGAAGTACGGGCTGCCCCGCCCCACCCTCATGCGCTTCACGATGAAGCTGCTCTCCGACGGCTTCGACCGTCGCGACGGGGACTGGATGGACCGGACCATCACCGCCCTGACCAAGCTGGCTCCGGCGTCATGACGCGCAGAGGGGTCCGAGAGGTGGGCGTGGCGAGGGTCGTGGTGCAGAACACGTACGCTGGCGAGGAGACGGCTGTCACATGGGCTGACGGTCGTCGTGGTGAACTGACGGAGGCACGATGACGAACCCCTACGTCCCGCTGCTCATCATGGCGGGCGTCGCCGCGGCGATGGCGATCGGCGGCCTGGCGGCCAGCGCCGTCATCGGCCCGAAGCGCTACAACCGCGTGAAGGTGGCGAACTACGAGTGCGGCATCGAGCCGACGCCGCGCGCGACCGGTTCCGGGCGCTTCCCGGTGAAGTACTACCTGATCGCCATGACGTTCATCATCTTCGACATCGAGGTGGTCTTCCTCTACCCCTGGGCGGTGGCGTTCTCCGAGCTCGCCGTCTTCGGGCTGGTGGCCATGCTCGGCTTCATCTTCCTGATCACGGTGCCGTACGTGTACGAGTGGCGCCGCGGCGGGCTCGAGTGGGACTGAGGTAGAGAAGAACATGGGTATCGAGGAGAAGGTCCCGGCCGGGTTCATGCTCGGCACGGTCGAGAAGGTCGTGGGCCTGGCCCGCAAGTCGTCCGTCTGGCCCGTCACCATGGGGCTCGCGTGCTGCGCCATCGAGATGATGGCCACCGGCACGCCGCGCTTCGACATCTCGCGCTTCGGCATGGAGGTCTTCCGCGCGTCCCCGCGTCACGCGGACCTGATGATCGTCTCGGGCCGCGTGAGCCACAAGATGGCTCCGGTCATCCGCAACGTCTACGACCAGATGCCCGAGCCCAAGTGGGTCATCTCCATGGGCGTGTGCGCGTCCTCGGGCGGGATGTTCAACAACTACGCCATCGTGCAGGGCGTCGACCACATCCTCCCGGTCGACATCTACCTGCCCGGCTGCCCGCCGCGGCCCGAGATGCTGCTCAACGCCATCCTCGAGCTGCACGAGCAGATCCGGAACTCCCCGCTGGGCGTCAACCGCGAGGAGGCCGCGCGCAAGGCCGAGGAGGCCGCGCTGGCCGCCACCCCGACCCACCAGATGAAGGGCCTGCTGGCGTGAGCGAGCGAAACGACGAGAAGCAGTCGGCCGCCGACGCCGCCAAGCCGGGCGCGGTGGCACCCGGCGTCGGGCACCCCGCCACGGCGAGCGCGCTGGAGGCCGGCTCGCAGAACGTCCCCGCCGGCCCCCGCGGCGCGCGCACCCAGCTCGAGGTGATCGCCACCCACCGCGGCCTCTTCGGCGTCCAGGACACCGGCGACACGTCCGGCTTCGGCGGCCTGGTCTCCACCATCGCCCTGCCGCCGGCGTCCGAGCGGCCCTACGGCGGCTGGTTCGACGAGGTCGTCGACGTCCTCGTCGAGATCCTCACCGAGCAGGGGCTGGACCCGGAGGCCGTCCTCGAGAAGGTCGTCGTCGACCGCGGCGAGCTGACCATCTTCGTCACCCGCGAGCACATCGACACGGTCTGCCGCGCCCTGCGCGACGACCAGGACCTGCGCTTCGAGCTGTGCCTCGGCGTCTCCGGCGTCCACTACCCGCAGGACCGCGGCCGCGAGCTGCACGCCGTCTACCACCTGATGTCCGTCACGCACGTGCGCCAGCTCCGCCTGGAGGTCGCCTGCCCGGAGTCCGACCCGCACATCCCCACGGTCGTCGACACCTACCCGGGCAACGACTGGCACGAGCGCGAGACGTGGGACATGTTCGGCATCGTCTTCGACGGCCACCCGTCCCTCGCCCGCACCCTGATGCCGGACGACTGGGTGGGCCACCCCCAGCGCAAGGACTACCCGCTCGGCGGCATCCCCGTCGAGTACAAGGGGGCCGTCGTGCCGCCGCCCGACAACCGGAGGTCGTACCGCTGATGTCCGCGTCCACCAACGCCCGCCCCACCGCAGCCCGCCCGGCCGGTGAGGCGCCCGGGGCGCCGGAGTTCGTCGCCGAGGGCGGCGACTGGGCGGAGATCGCCGCCGAGGCCGAGCGCCTCGGCGAGGAGCGCATCGTCGTCAACATGGGCCCGGTGCACCCCTCGACCCACGGCGTGCTCCGGCTCGTCCTCGAGATCGACGGCGAGACGGTGCGGGAGCTGCGGGTCGGCACCGGCTACCTGCACACCGGCATCGAGAAGAACATGGAGTACCGCACCTGGACCCAGGGCGTGACGTTCTGCACCCGCATGGACTACGTCGCCCCCTTCTTCCAGGAGGTCGCCTACTGCCTCGGCGTGGAGAAGCTCCTCGGGGTCACCGACGAGGTGCCCGTGCGCGCCTCCCTCATCCGGGTGCTCCTGATGGAGCTCAACCGCATCGCGTCCCACCTCGTCGCCATCGGCACCGGCGGCAACGAGCTCGGCGCGACCACGATGATGACGGTCGCCTTCCGCGGCCGCGAGGACATCCTGCGGATCTTCGAGCGCATCACCGGCCTGCGCATGAACCACGCGTTCATCCGCCCCGGTGGCGTGGCGCAGGACCTGCCCCCGGGCACCACGGACTACGTGCGCGAGCTGCTGCCGAACATCCGCCTGTCGGTCAAGGAGCTGCAGGACCTCACGGTCGAGAACCCGATCTTCAAGCGCCGCCAGCAGAAGGTCGGCTACGTCTCCCTCGCCGCGTCGATGGCACTGGGCCTGACCGGCCCGTCCGTGCGCGCCGCCGGCCTGCCGCTGGACCTGCGCAAGCTGCAGCCCTACTGCGGCTACGAGACGTACGACTTCGAGGTTCCCACCCGGGACTACTCCGACTCCTACAACCGCACCATGGTCCGGTTCGAGGAGTGCTACGAGTCCATCAAGATCGTGCTGCAGGCCCTCGACCGCCTCGACGCGACGCCGGGGCCGGTCATGGTGGCGGACAAGAAGATCGCCTGGCCCGCGCAGCTCTCGATCGGCTCCGACGGGCAGGGGAACTCCCTGGAGCACATCAAGGAGATCATGTCGACCTCCATGGAGTCCCTCATCCACCACTTCAAGCTGGTGACCGAGGGCTTCCGCGTGCCGGCCGGGCAGGCGTTCGTCACCGTCGAGCACGCCAAGGGCGTCATGGGCGTCCATGTCGTCTCCGACGGCGGCACCCGCCCGTACCGGGCCCACTTCCGCGACCCGTCGTACTCCAACCTCCAGTCCACGGCGATGATGACCGAGGGCGGCCAGCTGGCCGACGTCGTCGTCACCCTCGCCTCGCTCGACCCCGTCCTGGGAGGGGTGGACCGCTGATGTCGTCCGAAACCTTCGCCCCCGAGGCCGACGCGCGCCTGCGCGCCGAGGCCGCCGAGATCATCTCGCGCTACCCCGAGCCCCGCTCGGCCCTGCTGCCGATGCTGCACCTCGTGCAGTCCGAGGACGGCTTCGTCTCCCCCCGCGGCATCGCGCTGTGCGCCGACATCCTCGGCCTCACCCGCGCCGAGGTCTCCGCGGTGGCGACGTTCTACACCCAGTACAAGCGCCACCCCAACGGCGACTACACCGTCGGCGTGTGCACCAACGCGCTGTGCGCCGTCATGGGCGGCGACATCATCTTCGAGCGGGTCTCCGAGCACCTCGGCATCGGCCACGACGAGACGACGGCGGACGGGAAGATCACCCTCGAGCAGGTCGAGTGCAACGCGGCCTGCGACTACGCACCCGTGGTGATGGTGAACTGGGAGTTCTTCGACAACCAGACCCCCACCTCCGCGATCGAGCTGGTCGACCAGATCACCGCGGGCGAGCCGGTCCGGCCCACCCGCGGCGCCGACACGGTCGCCACCTTCAAGGAGATCTCCCACGTCCTCGCCGGCTTCGAGGACGGGCGCGCGAACGAGGGCGTCGGCGCCGGCGAGTCCACCCTGCTCGGGCTGCGGATCGCCCGCGAGAACAACTGGCGCGCGCCGCAGGTGCGCGACGACTCCCAGGGCCACGGCCAGGCCGCCGCCGGCGGGCCCGCCACCACCACACCCGGCGTCGACCTCGCGGGGTCCACGGCCTCGGGGACCGTGCCGGTCGGCGAGGTGCAGTCCAGCGCGGAGCGCAAGCCGACCACCGAGGCGGACGTCTCGGCGGAGACGGTCGACAAGGACGTCAAGAAGGAGGCGCAGTGAGCATCACGGCACCGGGTCGGCTCACGCCGATCCTCTCCGACATCTGGGACGCCGAGCGGTCCTGGACGCTTGCCACCTACCGCGACCGCGGCGGCTACGAGGGCCTGGCCAAGGCCCTGACGATGCCGCCCGAGGACGTTGTCGCCGAGGTCAAGGCCTCCGGCCTGCGCGGCCGCGGCGGCGCCGGCTTCCCGACCGGGCTGAAGTGGTCCTTCCTGCCCAAGCCCGACGGCGGCCCCCGCTACCTCGTGGTCAACGCCGACGAGTCCGAGCCGGGCACCTGCAAGGACATCCCGCTCATGCTCGCCAACCCGCACGCCCTGGTCGAGGGCGTCGCGATCACCTCCTACGCCATCGGCGGCCACCACGCGTTCATCTACCTGCGCGGGGAGACCGTGCACGTCTACCGCCGGCTGCTCGCCGCGGTGCGCGAGGCGCGCGAGGCCGGGCTCATCGGCACGGGCCTGGGGCCGAACGGCGACTACGACCTGGAGATCACGGTCCACGCCGGCGCGGGCGCCTACATCTGCGGCGAGGAGACGGCGCTGCTCGACTCCCTCGAGGGCCTGCGCGGCCAGCCGCGCCTGAAGCCGCCGTTCCCCGCCGTCGCCGGCCTGTACGCGCGCCCCACGGTGGTCAACAACGTCGAGTCCGTCGCGTCCGTGCCCACGATCATCAAGCACGGCAAGGACTGGTTCACCTCCATGGGCACGGAGAAGAGCGCGGGCCACGGCCTGTTCTCGGTGTCCGGCCACGTGAAGAACCCCGGCCAGTTCGAGGCCCCGCTCGGCATCACGATGCGCGAGCTCATCGAGCTCGCGGGCGGCATGCGCGAGGGGCACCGGCTGAAGTTCTGGACGCCCGGCGGTTCCTCGACGCCGATCCTCACCGAGGCCGAGCTGGACGTCCCGCTCGACTACGAGTCCGTGGGGGCGGCCGGCTCGATGCTCGCCACGCGCGCCCTGATGGTCTTCGACGAGACCACCTCGGTGGTCCGGGTCATCGCGCGCTGGACGGACTTCTACCAGCACGAGTCCTGCGGCAAGTGCACGCCCTGCCGCGAGGGCACCTACTGGATGAAGCAGGTCATGCACCGCCTCGAGGCGGGCCAGGGCCTGCCCAGCGACGTCGACCTCCTCCTCGACGTCTCCGCCAACATCGCCGGCCGCTCCTTCTGCGCGCTCGGCGACGCCTCCGCCACCCCGATCCAGAGCGGCATCAAGCACTTCCGTTCCGAGTTCGAGGCGGGCACGCACACGCCGGCCTGGGAGCTCTTCCCGTACGAGGCCTCGGCCATCTTCAGCGAAGCAGGTGTTCGATGACCGCCACGACCGACCGTCAGTCCGAGGCCCCGGTCGAGCTGCACACGGTGACCATCGACGGCGTCGAGGTCCAGGTCCCCAAGGGAACCCTGGTCATCCGCGCCGCCGAGCAGGCCGGGATCCAGATCCCGCGCTTCTGCGACCACCCGCTGCTCGCCCCCGCGGGGGCGTGCCGCCAGTGCCTGGTCGACGTGTCCACCCCGGACCGCGAGGGCAACCTCCGCCCGATGCCGAAGCCGCAGGCCTCCTGCACGCTCGAGGCCACCCCGGGCATGGTCGTCGCCACCCAGCACACCTCCGACGTCGCCGAGAAGGCCCAGCACGGGATCATGGAGTTCCTCCTGATCAACCACCCGCTGGACTGCCCCGTCTGCGACAAGGGCGGCGAGTGCCCGCTGCAGAACCAGGCGATGAGCAACGGCCGAGCCACCACGCGGTTCGTGGACATCAAGCGCACGTTCCCCAAGCCGATCAAGATCTCCACGCAGATCCTGCTCGACCGTGACCGCTGCATCCTGTGCCAGCGCTGCACCCGGTTCTCCGACCAGATCGCCGGCGACCCGTTCATCGCCCTCCAGGGCCGCGGCGGCGGCTCGCCGCGCGACGAGGTCCACGGGATCAACGGCTCGCAGATCGGCGCCTTCGACGAGCACATCCTGCACTTCACCTCCTCCGGCGAGGAGGAGCCGCTCGTGCTCGCCCCCGACATGGTCGGGCCCAAGGGCGTGGCGGGCCTGACCGACGGTCTGGCCGTCGGGCCGCTCGGCGAGGCGGAGATGGACACCTCCGGGCGCCCCTTCGCGTCCTACTTCTCCGGCAACACCATCCAGATCTGCCCGGTGGGCGCGCTGACCTCGGCCTCGTACCGGTTCCGCTCGCGTCCGTTCGACCTCGTCTCCACCCCCTCCGTCGCGGAGCACGACGCGTCGGGCTCGGCCATCCGCGTCGACCACCGCCGCGGCGTGGTCCTGCGCCGTCTCGCGGGCGACGACCCGGAGGTGAACGAGGAGTGGATCACCGACAAGGACCGCTTCGCCTTCACCTGGCAGTCCGCCCCGGACCGCCTGACCCTGCCCCTGGTGCGCGACGAGCAGACCGGGGAGCTCGTGCCCACCAGCTGGTCCGAGGCGCTCGACCTCGCCGCCACGGGCCTGCGCCGGGCCCGTGAGGCCGGCGGCGTCGGCCTGCTGCCGGGCGGGCGCCTGACCCTCGAGGACTCCTACGCCTGGTCGAAGTTCGCCCGGGTCGTCCTGGGCACGAACGACGTCGACCACCGCGCCCGCGTCCACACGGACGAGGAGGCTGAGTTCCTGGCCCACCACGTGGCCGCCCGCGGCCTCGGCGTGACGTTCTCGGACATCGAGAAGGCCGGGCAGGTGCTGCTCGTCGGGCTGGAGCCCGAGGAGGAGGCCGGCACCATCTTCCTGCGGCTGCGCAAGGGCGTCCTCGCCCGCACGGTCCAGGTGGCCACGGTCGCCCCGCTGGCCACGCGCGGCGCCACCAAGCTGCGCGCCCAGCTCGTCACCGCGGCCCCCGGCACGGAGCCGGAGGTCCTCGACGCGATCGTCGCCGGCGGCCAGGTGGCCGACCTCGCGACGCTCGCCGAGCGGCTCGCGGCGCCGGGCGCCGTCATCCTCGTGGGGGAGCGGGCCGCCGCCGTGCGCGGCACCCTCTCCGCCGTCTCCGCCCTCGCGGCCCGCACCGGTGCCCGCCTGGCGTGGGTGCCGCGGCGCGCCGGCGAGGTCGGCGCGGTCGACGCCGGGCTCCTGCCCGGTCTGCTGCCCGGCGGGCGCTCCGTCGCCGACGTCCAGGCGCGGGTCGACGCCGGTGCGGTGTGGGGCGTGGACTCCCTGCCGTCCGCCGCCGGGCGCGACCTGACCGGCATCCTGACCGCCGCGCGCGACGGCGCCCTGGGCGGCCTCGTGGTCGGCGGCCTCGAGCCGCGCGACCTGCCCGACCCCGCTCTGGCCCGGGCGGCGCTGGCCGCCGCCGGCTTCGTCCTCCAGCTG
The DNA here is from genome assembly GCF_039537705.1 of Georgenia daeguensis. NCBI lineage: Bacteria > Bacillati > Actinomycetota > Actinomycetes > Allobogoriellales > Allobogoriellaceae > Georgenia > Georgenia daeguensis. The sequence continues at coordinate 83,143 of NZ_BAABBA010000006.1, read as the reverse complement.
GAGGTGCGCCGCTCCGAGGTCACCGAGCACGCCGACGTCGTGCTGCCGGTGGCCCCGCCGGTGGAGAAGGCTGGCACCTATCTGAACTGGGAGGGACGGGTGCGCCCCTTCGGGCAGGTGCTCGTCTCCCGGGCGCTCTCGGACCGCCAGGTGCTGCACTCGCTCGCCGCCGAGATGGGCGTGGACCTGCGCCTGGCGGACCTGACCGTCGTCCACGACGAGCTCGCGGACCTCGCCGGCTGGACCGGCGAGCGTCCCGCCGCGCCGATCGTGGCCGCCGGACCCCTGCCCGCCCCGGGCGAGGGCCAGGCGGTGCTGGCCACGTGGAAGCTGCAGCTGGACTCCGGCCGCGGCCAGGACGGCGAGCCGCACCTCGCCGGCACCGCCCACCGCCCGGTGGTTCGTCTCAGCCCCGAGACCGCGGCCGCGCTCGGCGTGGTCGACGGCGACCGGGTCACCGTGACCGGCCCCGCGGGCGCGGTCACCCTGCCGCTGTCGTTGACCACGATGCCCGCGCACGTGGTCTGGCTGCCGGAGAACTCCCCGGGCTCGAGCGTGCACGACATGCTCGGCGCGGGGGCCGGCGCCGTCGTCGCCCTGTCCGCCGCGGAGGTGGCCCAGTGAGAATGATCCTGCCGACCGCCACGGGTGCGCCCGCCGCGCCCGTCGCCGACTTCAGCAACGACACCTGGTGGATCTGGGTCATCAAGGCCGTCTTCATCCTCGTGTTCCTGCTCGTCTCGGTGCTCATGGCGCTGTGGGTCGAGCGGCGCGGGCTCGGCCGCATGCAGACGCGCCCCGGCCCCAACGTCCACGGTCCCTTCGGCCTGCTCCAGGCGGTGGGCGACGCCCTCAAGCTGGTCCTGAAGGAAGACTTCTCGATCAAGGGCGCGGACAAGATCCTCTACGTCCTCGCGCCCTTCATCGCGGCGTTCTGCTCCTTCATGGTGCTCGCGGTCATCCCGTTCGGGCCCGAGGTCTCGATCTTCGGCGTCGTGACGCCGCTGCAGCTGACGGACATGCCCGTCGCCGTGCTCTACATCCTCGCCATCACGGCGCTGGGCGTGTACGGCATCATCCTGGGCGGCTGGGCCTCGAACTCCACCTACCCGCTGCTCGGGTCGGTGCGCTCCTCCGCGCAGGTCATCTCCTACGAGCTGAGCATGGGCCTGTCGCTCGTCAGCGTCTTCCTGGTCTCCGGCTCGCTGTCGACGTCGCAGATCGTCGCCGCCCAGACCCAGCTCTGGTGGGCGATCGCCCTGGCGCCGGCGTTCCTGGTCTACCTCGTGTCGATGGTCGGCGAGGTCAACCGCCTGCCCTTCGACCTGCCCGAGGCGGAGGGCGAGCTGGTCGCCGGCCACATGGTCGAGTACACGTCGATGAAGTTCGCGTGGTTCTTCCTCGCCGAGTACATCAACATGTTCAACGTCTCGGCCGTGGCGACCACCCTCTTCCTGGGCGGCTGGCGCGCGCCCTGGCCGCTGTCGTCCATCGGTGACGGGGTCCTCAACACCGGCTGGTGGCCGATGCTGTGGTTCATCGCCAAGATGTGGTGCGTCATGTTCCTCATGATCTGGACCCGCGGGACGCTGCTGCGCTTCCGCTACGACCAGTTCATGAAGCTGGGCTGGAAGCTCCTCATCCCGGTCGCGCTCGTCTGGCTGGTCATGGTCGCGCTCGTCCAGGGCGTGCGGCAGTTCACCGACACCGACCTGCGGTCGATGCTGCTGTGGATCGCCGCGATCTTCGCCGTGATCATGGTGGTGCTGCTCCTGTGGCCCGCCAAGAAGGAGGAGGAGCCCGAGGCCGAGGCGGCGACGCCGCACCCCGAGCTCATCCCGCCCGGCACCGAGTTCGACGCCTTCGCGGGCGGCTACCCCGTGCCGCCGCTGCCCGGCCAGACCCTGCCGCCGTCGCCCCGGCGCGCCCGCCGCGAGGCGGCCGCGGCCGGCGCGCGCACCACGCAGGGCGCTCAGCCCACCCTGAAGGAGGGTCACGATGTCTGACGACCAGCGCAGCCCCGAGGAGGGGACCTCGCTCGGCCGCACGGAGCCGCGGCGCGGCGAGGTCGCCCGTCCGCTTCCCCCGGAGCTCGGCCCCGCGCAGAAGGGGCCCCTCGGGCGCTTCTTCGCGCCGGTGGCCGGCTACGGCGTGACCATCTCCTCGATGTTCCGTCCCATCGTCACGGAGCAGTACCCGTTCGAGAAGGTGCCCACGCAGCCGCGCTACCACGGGCGCCACCAGCTCAACCGCTACGCCGACGGGCTCGAGAAGTGCATCGGCTGCGAGCTGTGCGCCTGGGCCTGCCCGGCCGACGCGATCTACGTCGAGGCCGGCAACAACACCCCCGACGCCCAGTACTCACCGGGCGAGCGGTACGGCCGCGTCTACCAGATCAACTACCTGCGCTGCATCTTCTGCGGCCTGTGCATCGAGGCCTGCCCCACGCGCGCCCTGACGATGACCAACGAGTACGAGCTCGCCGGCCCCACCCGCGAGGGGCTGATCTACGAGAAGCAGGACCTCCTGGCCCCGATGCTCGAAGGCATGCTCGCGGCCCCGCACCCGATGGTCGAGGGCACCGACGACGACGACTACTACCGCGGCGACGTCACCGGCCCCAGCGCGGAGCAGGTCGAGTGGGTGCGCGAGCACCGTCCGCAGGACCCGACCCTGTCCACGGCGCGAGCGGTCGCTCCCGCCGGGCCGGGGGCCGTCCGCACTGGCGCCACGGCCGTCCCGTCCGGCGCCGAGGGGAGCCACCTGTGATCATGCTGCCCGCCGCGCTCGCCGAGACCGGCACGGTCTCCACCGGCGAGACGGTCCTGTTCTGGGTGCTGGCACCGATCATGGTGCTGGCCGCCCTCAGCCTGCTGTTCTCCCGGCGCGCGGTCTACGCCGCGATGTCGGTGGTGCTCCTCATGCTCTGCCTCGCGGCGATGTACATCGCCCAGGAGGCGACCTTCCTCGGCGTCGCGCAGGTGGTCGTCTACACCGGCGCGATCATGATGCTGTTCCTCTTCGTGCTCATGCTCGTCGGCGTCGACGCCTCCGACTCCCTGCACGAGACGATCAAGGGCCAGCGCTGGCTGGGCGTCCTCGCGGGCCTGGGGCTCGCGATCCTGCTCGGCGCGGTGGTGCTCCGCGCGAACGGTCCCGCCCCGACCGGGCTCGCCGCCGCGAACGCCGACACGAACCCGGTCGGCGTGGCGCGCCTGATCTTCTCCGACCACGTCTTCGCCATGGAGCTCACCGGCCTGCTGCTGATCATCGCCGCCGTCGGCGCGGTCACGCTCACGCACCGCGAGCGGGTCGGCCGCAAGGCCAGCCAGCAGGAGACCCTCGAGGCCAAGATGGCCGCATTCGCCAGCGGCCGCACCCGCGTGGGCCAGCTGCCCGCGCCCGGCGTCTACGCCCGGTCCAACGCCGCCGACCTGCCGGCGCTGGCCGCCACGGGGGAGCCGATCAAGGACTCCGTCCCGCGCGTGCTGCGCATCCGCGGGCAGGGCCGCTCGATCGCCGACGTCAGCCCGGAGACGGTCGAGGCCGTCGCCCGCGCCCGTGCCGGCGAGCAGGACGGCGCGCGCGGACCCGCCGCCCTGGGCGGGGCGCCCGCCGTCGCGCAGGCCCGGATGCCCGGCATGCGCGGCGAGGCGGCGCCACAGCCCCGGCTGCCCGGCAGCCCGGGGTACGTGGAGGCCGACGGCGAGGCCCGCAAGCAGATCGAGAACGTGGAGGCGGACAAGTGAGCCTGGTCAACTACCTGGTCCTGGCCGGGATCCTGTTCGCGATCGGCGCCACCGCGGTGCTCGTGCGACGCAACGCCATCATCGCGCTGCTGGGGGTGGAGATCATGCTGAACTCCTCCAACCTGGCGCTGGTGACGTTCGCCCGGATCCACGGCGACCTGACCGGCCAGGTCCTGGCCTTCTTCGTGATGGTCGTGGCCGCCGCCGAGGTCGTCATCGGCCTCGCGATCATCGTGTCCATCTTCCGAACTCGCAGGTCAGCGTCGGTCGACGACGTCAACCTGCTGAAGCACTGACGGGGGCCGGCGCATGCTGGGTTCTGCAACCGTGTCCACCTCCCTGCCCTCGGCGGTGACAGCGGCCCTCCCGGGCGCGCTGCCCGCGGCCACCGGCGCGGCGGGCGCCGCCCCGACCGGGGCTGCCAGCCTCGCCTGGCTCATGGTCGTCCTGCCGCTGGTCTCCGCCGGCGTCCTCCTCGTGCTCGGCCGCCGCTCCGACCGCTGGGGCCACTGGCTCGGCGTGCTCGCCCCGGTGGCGTCCTTCGCCGTCGGCCTGGCGATCCTGCTGCAGCTGCTCGGGCTGCCCGCCGAGCAGCGGGTGATCGACCAGCGCCTGTTCACCTGGCTCCCCGCCGGCGACCTGAGCGTCGAGGCCGGGCTGCGCCTGGACCCGCTGTCGATGACCTTCGTGATGCTCGTGACGTTCGTCGGCTCGCTCATCCACGTCTACTCCGTGGCCTACATGGAGCACGACACGGACCGGCGGCGCTTCTTCGCCTACCTCAACCTGTTCGTCGCGACGATGCTGCTCCTCGTCCTGGCCGACAGCTACGCGCTGCTCTTCGTCGGCTGGGAGGGCGTGGGCCTGGCGTCCTACCTGCTCATCGGCTTCTGGAACCACAACCTCGACTACGCCGTCGCCGCCAAGAAGGCGTTCATCATGAACCGCGTCGGCGACGTCGGGCTGCTGCTGGCGATGATGACGATGTTCGCCGGCTTCGGCGCCGTCGACTTCGCCACGGTGCTCCCCGCCGCCGCGGGCGCCAACGAGGGCGTGCTCACCGCTATCGGGCTCATGCTGCTGCTGGCCGCGTGCGGCAAGTCGGCGCAGTTCCCGCTGCAGGCCTGGCTGGGTGACGCCATGGCGGGCCCGACGCCGGTCTCCGCGCTCATCCACGCCGCCACGATGGTCACCGCGGGCGTCTACCTCATGGTGCGCTCCGGGCCGATCCTCAACGGCGCCCCGTCGGCGCTGCTCGTCGTCGCGATCGTCGGCGCCGTCACGCTGCTCTTCGGTGCCATCGTCGGCTCCGCGAAGGACGACATGAAGAAGGTGCTCGCCGCCTCCACCATGTCCCAGATCGGCTACATGATGCTCGGTGCGGGTCTCGGCCCGGTCGGCTACGCCTTCGCCATCTTCCACCTCGTCACCCACGGCTTCTTCAAGGCCGGGCTCTTCCTCGGCGCCGGCTCCGTCATGCACGGCATGGGCGACCAGGTCGACATGCGTCGGTTCGGCGGCCTGAGCAAGCACATGAAGATCACGTGGATCACGATGATGATGGGTTGGCTCGCGATCATCGGCTTCCCCGGCCTCTCCGGCTTCTGGAGCAAGGACAAGATCATCGAGTCCGCGTTCGTGGGCGAGGGCTGGCAGCCCTGGGTGTTCGGCACCGTCGCGCTCCTGGGCGCGGGGATCACCGCGTTCTACATGTCGCGGCTGTTCTTCATGGTCTTCCACGGGGAGAAGCGGTGGACGACGGCGGAGGAGGGTGCCGAGCAGCACCCCCACGAGTCGCCGGCCCTGATGACCGTCCCCATGATCGTGCTCGCCGTCGGCTCTGTGGCGCTGGGGTTCCTGATGAACCTCGGCGGCGGCTTCGTCACCTGGCTCGAGCCGGTCACCGGCCACGTCGAGCACCACGAGCCGGTGCTGCCGGTGCCGGTGATCATGGTCGCCACCATCGTCCTGGTGCTGGCCGGGGCGCTCATCGCCTGGCGCATGTACGGCGCCCGGCCCGTGCCCGTGGTCGCCCCCGCCGGCTCGGCGCTGACCCGCGCCGCCCGGCAGGACCTGTACCAGGACTCCGTGAACGAGGGCGTCTTCATGCGCCCGTCCCAGTACCTGACCAGGTCCCTGGTCTACGCGGACTCCACGGCGGTCGACGGCGCGGTCATGGGGATCGCCCGCGGCACCTCCGGTCTGGGCGGCGTGGTGCGCCGGGCCCAGAACGGCTACGTCCGTTCCTACGCCGGGATGATGCTCGGCGGAGTCGTGCTCGCCCTGGTCGTCGTCCTCGCCTCGCGCGTCTGAGATCTGGGAAGAGGTAGAGGAAAGACATGAATGCGATGAACGAGGCAGCCCTGCCCTGGCTGACCCTGCTGATCGTGGTGCCGCTCGTGGCCGCCGCGCTGCTGTGGCTCGTCCGGCCGCTGCACAAGGTCGCGCGCCCCTTCGGGCTCGCGGTCTCCCTGCTGGTGCTGCTGGGCGCGGTCGCCATGACCACCCAGTTCGACTTCGCCTCGGCCGGGGAGGTGCAGCTCACCGAGCTCGTCTCCTGGATCCCGCAGCTCGGCGTCTCCTACGCCGTCGGCGTCAACGGCCTCGGCCTGGCGATGGTGCTGCTGGCGGTCTTCCTGGTGCCGCTCGTGCTCGCCGCCGCCTGGCGCGAGCAGGAGGTCGTGCCCGAGGGCGCCGTCCTCGAGCGCCGGCAGATGGGCTTCGTCGCCCTGGTGCTCGCGCTCGAGGCGCTCATGGTGGCGGTCTTCGCCGCCCGGGACGTGTTCCTCTTCTACGTCCTGTTCGAGGCCATGCTCATCCCGGTGTACTTCCTCGTCGGCAACTACGGCGGCCCGCGCCGGCGTACCGCCGCGCTGAAGTTCCTGCTCTACTCCCTCGCGGGCGGGCTGATCATGCTCGTCGGCGTCGTCGCGCTGTACCTGGTCGGCCCCGGCGGGGAGCAGGGCTTCCTGCTCGACAACCTCATCGGCAACGTCGAGACCACCGCGTGGGGCGAGCGGCTCCTCTTCCTCTCCTTCTTCATCGCCTTCGCGATCAAGGCCCCCATGTGGCCGGTGCACACCTGGCTGCCGGACACCACCCAGCAGGCCCCGCCCGGCACCTCGGTGCTGCTGGTCGGCGTGCTGGACAAGGTCGGCACCTTCGGGATGATCGCCCTGTGCCTGCCCCTCTTCCCGGAGGCGTCGCAGTGGGCGGCCCCGGTGATCATCGCCCTGGCGCTGATCTCGATCATCTACGGCGGGCTGCTCGCCGTGGGCCAGCGCGACATCATGCGCCTGATCGCGTTCACCTCGGTGAGCCACTTCGGCTTCATCGTGCTGGGCATCTTCGTGCGCGACCAGGTCGCCCTGACCGGTGCGATGGTCTACATGGTCGCCCACGGCGTCTCCACGGCCGCGCTCTTCCTCGTCTCCGGGTTCCTCACCCAGCGCGGCGGCACGCAGGAGATCCCCGCCTACGGCGGCATGCAGCGGGTCGTGCCCCTGATCGCCGGCGCGTGGCTGGTCTCCGGCCTGGCGTCCATCGCGCTGCCCGGCCTGAGCGGGTTCGTGCCCGAGTACCTCGTGCTGCTCGGCACCTACCGTGTCTCCGTGGTCGCCGGCGTCGTCGCGGTGCTCGGCGTGATCATCGCGGCCGTGTACGTGCTGCTGCCCTACCAGCGCATCTTCACCGGGCCGACGCGCGACGTCCTGCTGCGCATGCCTGACCTCGGCGCCCGCGAGAAGTGGGTGGTCGCGCCGCTCGTCGCCGCGATGCTCTTCCTCGGGTTCTACCCGGCCCCGGTGATCGACGCCGTCACCCCGGTGGCGGCCGACCTCGCCATCACCCAGCCCAGCTCGATCGACACCGCCGACGGCGGCAACCTCCCGGCGGGTGCCGCCGTGGAGGAGGGGAGCAGCAAGTGAACACGTTCGTCGCCCCGGAAATCGACTGGGCCGCGCTCACCCCGACCCTGATCCTCGCGGGTGCCGCCGTCCTGGGCGTGCTCGTCGAGGCCTTCGCCCCCCGCGCCAGCCGGCGCGCCGTCCAGCTGGTGCTCGGCCTGCTCGCCACCGCGGGGGCGCTCGTGGCCGTCGTCTGGCGCTGGACCGTCGTCGGCGAGAGCGGACCGCGCGAGATCCTCGGCGGCTCCGTGATCGAGGACGGCCCCGCGCTCGCCGCGCAGGCGGTGCTCGCCCTTCTCGGCCTGATCGGCCTGCTCGTCATCGCCGACCGCACCGAGTCCGGCGAGGGGGCGTTCGTGGCGCAGGCCGCCGCGCGCCCCGGCTCCGTGGACGAGGCCGACGCCACCCGCTCCGGGCTGGCGCAGACCGAGGTCTTCCCCCTGACGATCTTCGCCCTGTCGGGCATGTTCGTCTTCGCCCAGGCGGGTGACCTGCTGACGCTGTTCATCGCGCTCGAGGTGCTCTCGCTCCCGCTGTACGTGCTCTCGGGGCTGGCGCGGCGCCGTCGCCTCCTCTCCCAGGAGGCGTCCCTGAAGTACTTCCTGCTCGGCGCCTTCGCCTCGGCGTTCGTGATCTTCGGGATCGCGCTGCTGTACGGGTACTCCGGCACGGTGCGCTTCTCGGGGCTGGCGCAGGCCGTCCCGGTCACCGTCGGCATGGACGGGCTGCTGCTGGCGGGCTCGATCATGGTCGTCGTCGGCCTCCTCTTCAAGGTCGGCGCGGCGCCGTTCCACGCCTGGACCCCCGACGTCTACACCGGCGCGCCGACGCCGATCACGGGGTTCATGGCGGCCGCCACCAAGCTGGCCGCGTTCGCCGCGCTGCTCCGGTTCGTCTACGTCGTCCTGCCGGACATGTCGTGGGACCTCACGCCGTTCTTCTGGGTCGTCATCATCCTGACCATGCTGGTCGGCACGGTGGTCGGCATCGTGCAGACGGACGTCAAGCGCATGCTCGCCTACTCCTCGATCGCCCACGCCGGCTTCGTCCTCATCGGCGTCGTGGCGCTGGAGCGCATGGGCATCGGCGCGGTGCTGTTCTACCTGCTGGCCTACGGCCTGGCCACGGTCGGCGCCTTCGCCCTCGTGACGCTCGTGCGTGAGCGCGACACGGCGGGCAACGTCACCGGCGAGGCCACGCACCTGTCCCAGTGGGCCGGGCTGGGGCGCCGCAACCCGGTCGCCGCCGTCGCGATGACCCTGTTCCTGCTGTCCTTCGCCGGCATCCCGCTCACCGCCGGGTTCATGGGCAAGTTCGCCGTCTTCACGGCAGGTGTCGACGGCGGCCAGACGGTGCTCGTGGTCCTCGCGGTGCTGGCCTCGGCGGCGACGGCGTTCTTCTACGTGCGCCTCGTCGTGCTGATGTTCTTCACGGAGCCCGACGGCGAGACGGTCGCCGTCGTCTCCTCCGAGGGCCTCACGACGGTGGCCGTGGCGGTGTGCGCGCTGGGCACCGTGCTCCTGGGCGTCCTGCCCGGTCCTGTCCTGAATCTGGCCGAGCAGGCAAGCACGTTCCTCCCATGAGTACGGTTCCTCCCGTGAGCACCTCCATGCTGCCGCTCGGCGACCCCGAGCTCGAGGCACGCCTCCTGCCCGAGCTGGCCGACGTCGAGGCGCGGCTGGCCCGCGCCGTCGTCGGCGGCGACCGGCTCGTCGACCCGCCCGCCTCCCACCTGGCCGCGGCGGGCGGCAAGCGGCTGCGGCCGCTGCTGACCCTGCTGGCGTCGGAGCTGGGGGAGGGCGCGAACGACGCCGTGCGCGACGCCGCCGTCACCGTCGAGCTCACCCACCTCGCCACGCTGTACCACGACGACGTCATGGACTCGGCGCCCATGCGGCGCGGGGCGCCGGCGGCCCACGAGGTCTGGGGCAACTCGGTCGCGATCCTCACCGGGGACCTGCTCCTCGCACGAGCGTCGCTCCTGGTCGCCTCGCTCGGCACCGAGGCCGTGCGAGTGCACGCCGAGACCTACGAGCGGCTGTGCCTCGGCCAGCTGCACGAGACGTTCGGGCCGGCCGAGGGCCAGGACCCGGTGGAGCACTACATCCAGGTGCTCGCCGACAAGACGGGCTCCCTCATCGCGACGGCGGCGCGCTACGGCGCGGTGTTCTCCGGTGCCGACCCCGAGGTGGCCGAGGTGCTCACCCGGTACGGCGAGAAGGTCGGCGTGGCCTTCCAGCTCGCCGACGACGTCATCGACCTCTCGGCCGACGCCGCCACCACCGGCAAGACCCCGGGCACGGACCTGCGCGAGGGCGTCGACACGATGCCGGTGCTGCTGCTGCGCGAGCGCCTCGCCGCCGGCACCCTCGACGAGCGTGGCGCCGCGGTGCTGGAGCGCCTCGGCGCCGAGCAGCTCGCCTCCGACGACGCCCTGCGCGCCGTGGTCGCCGACCTGCGTCACCACGAGGTGGTGGCCCAGGCCCGTGAGCTCGCGGAGCAGTGGGCGCACGACGCCGTCGCGGAGCTCGAGCCGCTGCCGGCCTCCCCGGTCAAGGACGCGCTCGGCGCCTTCGCCGGGCTGCTCGTCGACCGCCTGGCCTGAGCCCTGACGGGCTGGCCGTCGACCGGGCAACGGCCCGCCGCCCGGCCCGGCCGGGCCCGTCGGGCGGCTGTCCGCGCTCGGCCGTCGTCAGGCCCGGCGCCGGCGGACGCGCGGGGGCCGGTGACGGAAGCCGTCCACCGTGAGGACGGTGATCGCCACCCACACCAGCACGAACCCGGCCCACCGCTCCGGCGGCATCGGCTCGTGGAAGATCAGCACGCCGACGGCCAGCTGCAGCACCGGCGTGACGTACTGCAGCATCCCCACCACGCTCAGCGGCAGGAGGCGCGCGGCGGCGCCGAAGAGCAGCAGCGGCACCGCGGTGAGCGGCCCGGAGGCGGCCAGGAGGGCGCTGTGGGCGGCGTCGTCGCCGAACGTGCCCTCACCGGTGGCGGCGAGCCACCCCAGGTACGCGAGGGCGACGGGGAACAGCACGGCGGTCTCGACCGCGAGGCCCGGCAGGGCGCCGACCGTGCGCCCGACCCTGTTCTTCGCGAGGCCGTACAAACCGAACGAGGCGGCCAGGGACAGCGCGATCCACGGCAGCTGCCCGTACCCGACGGCGATGACCACCACGGCCGCCGCCCCGATGCCGCACGCAGCCCACTGCGCTGCGCGCAGCCGCTCGCCGAGCACGACCACGGCCAGCACCACTGTGGTGAGCGGGTTGATGAAGTAGCCGAGCGCGGCGTCGACCGTCCGTCCGGAGTTCACGCCGTAGACGTAGATGAGCCAGTTGACGGCGACGAGGACGGCGGCGACGGCGATGGTCGCCAGGGTCCGCCGGTCGCGCAGGGCCGGGAGGACCGAGCGCAGCGAGCGGGTCAGTGCCATCGCCAGCAGGCAGAAGCCGAGGGACCAGGCCGCCCGGTGCGCGACGATCTCGACCGCCGCGGCTGGCTCGAGCAGGCGGAAGAACAGCGGGAACGCTCCCCACAGCAGGTACGCGCCGAGGCCGAGCGCGAGCCCCTTCCGGTCCAGCTGGGGCTCGCCGGCGCCGGCGCCGGGCATGGGGGACGGGACGGCGGTCACGCTGCGCACTCTCGCACGGCGCCCGCACCGCCAGGAAACTCTTGTCGTCGACGCTGGCAAGCCCTCGTCGTCGTTCCGGTCGGGCGCCGGTGTGATCTACGTCCCGGCGCCGTCCCGGGCGGCGCGCTGCCCATACACTGGACGGCGGACAACTCCGCCCTGGACGCGCGCGCCCGCGCGCTCGGGCGGCCCGACATCCCCGACGAGAGGTACCCGTGACCAGCTCCCGCCCGTTGAGCGTGGCAATCGTGGGCGCCGGCCCGGCCGGCATCTACGCGGCCGACATCCTGTCGAAGTCCGGCCTGGAGGTCAGCATCGACCTCTTCGAGCGTCTCCCCGCACCTTTCGGCCTCGTGCGCTACGGCGTCGCGCCGGACCACCCGCGGATCAAGCAGATCATCGTCGCGCTCTACAAGATCCTCCAGCGCGGGGACATCCGGCTGATCGGCAACGTCGAGGTCGGCACGGACGTCTCGCTCGAGGAGCTCCAGCAGCACTACGACGCCGTCATCTTCTCCACCGGGTCCGACCGGGACGCCCCGCTGGACATCCCCGGCGTGGACCTGCCCGGCAGCTACGGCGCCTCGGAGTTCGTCTCCTGGTACGACGGCCACCCGGACGTCCCGCGCACCTGGCCCCTGGAGGCCAAGGAGGTCGCCGTCGTCGGCGTCGGGAACGTCGCCCTCGACGTCGCCCGCATGCTCGCCAAGCATGTCGAGGACCTCATGCCCACCGAGATCCCGGCGAACGTGGCGGAGGGGCTGCGCAAGAGCCCGGTGACGGACGTGCACGTCTTCGGCCGGCGCGGACCCGCCCAGGTGAAGTTCACGCCGCTGGAGCTGCGCGAGCTCGGCCAGGTCCCCGACGTCGACGTCATCGTCTACGACGAGGACTTCCAGTTCGACGAGGGCTCCGAGGAGGCGATCCGCTCCTCCAACCAGACCAAGCAGGTGGTCAAGACCCTCATCGACTGGACGCTGAAGGAGAAGGAGGACCTGACGGCCTCCCGCCGGATCCACCTGCACTTCCTGCACCGGCCCGTCGAGATCCTCGGCAACGGCAAGGTCGAGGCCATTCGCACCGAGCGCACCGAGCTCACCGGCGACGGCAACGCGCGCGGCACCGGCGAGATGGTCGACACGCCCGTCCAGGCCGTCTACCGGGCCGTCGGCTACTTCTCCTCCCCGGTCCCGGGGCTGCCCTTCGACGAGATCCGCGGCGTCATCCCGAACATCGAGGGCCGCGTCCTGGGCGAGGACGGGGAGTACCTGCCTGGCGTCTACGCCACCGGCTGGGTCAAGCGCGGCCCGGTGGGCCTCATCGGCTCGACGAAGTCCGACGCCCGCCAGACGATCGGCCACGTGGTCGAGGACGCGGAGGCCGGGCTGCTGCGCGCGCGTGCCGAGGACGAGGCAGCGGTCGGCCACGACGCGATGCTGGCCGCGCTCGAGGCGGCGGGCGTGCGGTACACGACCTGGCAGGGCTGGGAGCTGCTCGACGCCTACGAGCAGTCCCTCGGCGCGCAGTTCGCCGACGGGCCGCGCGAGCGGGTGAAGGTGGTCCACCGCGAGACCATGACCGCGATCAGCCGCGGCGAGGAGCACGACGGCACCCTCGTGTGACGCCCTCGACCCCTGACGCCGCGACGCCGGACGGAGCCTTCCGTCCGGCGTCGCGTCATGTCCGGGCCCGGGGACCAGGCGTCTCCGGCGAGAGAGGTCAGCGCCTCCGGCCCTCTGTCAGCGCTGCCGCCGCCCCACGGCGTCGCGCACGGCCGTGACCACCTGGGTCACGAGCGTCCCGACCAGGACCAGGACGCCGAGCGCCGAGCCGCCCATGGTGAGCACGAGGGTCGCCTGCAGGAACGGCAGGTCCGCCGCCCGGTCCACCGGTTCGGCCACCCGCACCGTCTCGATGCCGCTCGGTGCCCAGCCCGACGTCGCGGGCGAGGGGGCACCCTCGCAGCGGAGCGTGACGTCGCCGTCGCCCGTGGGGAAGCGGAAGGCCGAGGCGTAGTCATCGTGGTCGTAGCCCAGGGCGGGCCGCATCGGCAGGTCGGCGCCGGTTCCGTCGGTGGCCGTGCAGACGATGTCGCCCATGCGCTCCTCGGGCAGCCAGATCCAACGCTCCTGCACCGCGGGGAAGGTCAGCTCCGTCTCCTCCTGAAGATGCACCTCGTGGTCCCACGCCCCCAGGCGGTCGACGGCCACACCCACGAGGAACGCACCCCCGATGCCGAGCCCGAGCACGAGCCACGCGGCGAGCTTGTAGAACCGGCGGAAGTTCCTCCGCGGCCGGGGTGGGCGCCGGCGATCTCGGGCCAGCGCCGCCCGCGGGACCGGCCGTCGCCGTGGTCGACGCGCCGAGAGCCCTCCGGGCTGGACCACGGTGACGGTGACGCCGGAACGGGCTGCCGAGCCGCGCCGCCCGGTGACCACATCAACGTCGGCGGCGGCGGCCGCCGTGGTGCGGCCCGGAGTGCCGTCGGCCGGCGCTCCGCCCCAAGCTGCGTCCGCCGGCGCTCCGCCCGAAGCTGCGTCCGCCGGCGCTCCGCCCGAAGCTGCGTCCGCCGGCGCTCCACCCGAAGCTGCGTCCGCCGGCGCTCCGCCCGGCGCAGCGCCGTCGGTCTTGGGTCTGGTGCTCGGCGGTCCCTGGGCCAGGAGGTCCGCGTACGGGTTCGCGCCGGAATCGGGGTGCCGGGAATCACCCGTCCGGTACGCGCGCATGAGGCAACCCTAGGGAACGAGGCCGGTGGGAGAAGCGTTGGACCAGATGACAGCGCTGCGGAGCCGTGCACCGCCGACCCACCTCACGAGGAGGACCCCGCCCGATGAACCGCCGTTTCAGCAACGGTCTGAAGACAACCCTGCTCTTCGCGGGCATGTGGGTCGTGCTGCTGGCCGTTGGTGCCCTGATCGCCAACGGCACGGGCAGCTCGATGTTCATCTGGCTGTTCGCCGGGATCGGCCTGCTCTCGACGTTCTACAGCTACTGGAACTCCGACAAGCTCGCGATCAGGGCGATGGCGGCGCGCCCGGTCAGCGAGGCCGAGGCGCCGGGCCTCTACGCGATGGTCCGCGAGCTGGCGACGGCCGCACGCCAGCCGATGCCCCGGTTGTACATCTCCCCGACGGCGCAGCCCAACGCCTTCGCGACCGGTCGTAACCCGCAGAACGCGGCGGTGTGCTGCACGGAGGGAATCCTTCGGCTGCTCGAGCCGCGTGAGCTGCGGGCCGTGCTCGGTCACGAGCTCATGCACGTCTACAACCGGGACATCCTGACCTCCTCGGTGGCCGCGGCGGTCGCCGGCCTCATCACCGCGGTGTCGCAGTTCCTGCTCTTCTTCGGCGGCGGGGACCGGGAGCGGGCCAACCCGCTGGCACTGCTCGCGACCGCCCTGCTCGCGCCCCTGGCCGCGACGATGATCCAGCTCGCGATCTCGCGCACCCGGGAGTTCGACGCCGACGAGGACGGCGCGCAGCTCACCGGGGACCCGCTCGCGCTCGCCTCCGCGCTGCGCAAGATCGAGTCGGGCGCGGCCTCGCGGCCGCTCCAGCCGACGCAGCGGATGGAGAACGTCAGCCACATGATGATCGCCAACCCGTTCCGCGGCGGCGGCATGACGAAGCTGTTCGCCACGCACCCGCCCATGAACGAGCGCATCGCCCGGCTGGAGCGCATGGCGGGCTACTGACTGCGCCGCTCCGCGGCACCGGCCGCACGCCGCGGCGGTCCGGGTTCGGAGGCCCGCCGCGGCAGTGGGGTTCGGAGGCCCGCCGCGGCACGGTCCGCGTTCGGAGGCCCGCCGCGGCACGGTCCGCGTTCGGAGGCCCGCCGCGGCACGGTCCGCGTTCGGAGGCCCGCCGCGGCAGTGGATTCGGACGCCCGTCGCCGGGTGGATCTTCGACACCTCACGCCACGAGATCGAGGTTCTGGTTCGCGGAGTGCGCATCTCTCGCCATTTCCTCGATCTCGTTCGCGCCGCGGCGGAAGGACGTGGTACGCGCCTGCGTCCCGCCTGCGGTGCCGGCGTCGCGGCGGGTGCGACACCTGCGTTGGCGGTGTCGCGGCCGTGCGCCGGCGGCGGCCTTCTGGGTCCGATGGCGTGGCGCGGCGCGTATCCAGCGTTCCCGGGTGATCTCCCCCCGTTCCTCGGGCCGTCGATATCTACCTGTGGATCGGGCGAGTAGCCCCTGGGGTTGTGGATGGTGCAGGACGCCTTGCCGGTGGACTGCGCACGCTCCTTGCCATGGACAGGGCGGCCCTTGCTGCGGCTGACGAAAGGCTGCGTCGCGCGGCGGTTCTGGGTGTCTTCACGCTTCGAATGGCGTCGGACGCGGGGCTGACACGGGGAGTCATCCGCGGGCGGCTGAGGAGGGGAAGCTGGAGACACCTCGTCGGAGGCGCCTACGTGGCTGGTGCCGGCGGCTCGCGCGGTGCCGCCGACGAAGTGAGGTTACGAGCCGCAGGTGCCGCGCTGACGTGGCCTGACGCAATCCTTGCCTACCGCACCGCGGGCCTGCTTCACGGCATGCCCCTGCATGACGACGGGACTGTGCACGTGGTTCTGCCGGTTCGGCGGCAGGCCAGCCGTGGCGTGGTGCCGCACTATTTCGACCTGCACCGGCGAGACGTGCGTCGCATGCTTTCCTTCCGCCTCACGAGCCGACGACGGACGGCGCTCGACTGTCTCGCTCTCCTGCCGTACCCGGAGGCCGAGAGGCTGATGGCCTGGGTTCGTACGCGCGAGGTCATCACGGCCGCCGACCTCGTCACCGCGGTCCGGGAGCGGCGGGGCACGCCCGGAGTCAGGCAGCTTCGCCGGCTGGAGGCTGCTACGCGGTCGGGAGCCTTGAGTGAGGCCGAGCGACGGCTGCACCGCATTCTTCACGACGCCGGAATCACGGGCTGGGAAGCAGATCAGCGGATCGTCGAGGGTGGGAGCCTGCTCGCCCGTGCTGACGTGTTGTTCCGTGCAGCCCGGTTGATCGTCGAGGCTGACGGCAGGCGTGCGCACAACGACTTCGAGGCCGACCGTGAACGGCTCAACAGCCTGATGCTGGCCGGGTACACGGTGCTCCGCTTCACGTGGCGGCAGCTTGTGGAGAGGCCCTGGCTGGTGCGGGAGCAGATCGAGACGGCGCTACGGCGGGCCGGCCGCTGACCGGCGAGCGCGCGAACGACTACCAGGGGATCTTCGACGGCTCGGACAGTGGCCAGCGGTACGGGCTGGGCACCGAAGATTTGTGACGAACGTGCGCCGGCCACGCAAACGAGATCGAGGTTCTGGTTAGCCGGAGCTTGATCTCGAACCAGAACCCCGACCTCGTTGCAGGCGGCGGGGCCGTGTTGGCCGGGCCGGGGGTGGCTGGGCCGTGTTGGCCGGGCCGGGCCGGGGGTGGCTGGGCCGTGTTGGCCGGGCCGGGCCGGGGGTGGCTGGGCCGTGTTGGCCGGGCCGTGTTGGCCTGGCCGGGCTGACGTAGCCGGGACCGTCGGTGGCCGGGTGATCAGCGGTAGTTGACGAACTGCAGCGCGGCGTCGATGTCCTCGGCGCCCTTGAGCAGAGCGATGACCTCCTGCAGCTCGTCGCGGCTCTTCGAGCTGACGCGCACCTCGTCCCCGGTGATCTGCGTCTTGACCCCCTTGGGGCCCTGGTCCCGCACCAGCTTGGTGATCTTCTTCGCGTTCTCCTGGCTCAGCCCCTCCTTGAGGGAGCCCACGAGCCGGTACTCCTTCCCGGACGGCTTGGGCTCGCCGTCGCCGAGGTCGAGCGCCTTGAGGGAGACGCCGCGGCGGATCAGCTTGGTCTGGAGCACGTCGAGAACCGCCTTGACCCGTTCCTCCGAGTTGGCGGTCATCGTCACGGTGTCGCCGGAGAGCGTCACCGAGGCGCCGACGTTCTTGAAGTCGTAACGCTGCGAGATCTCCTTCGCCGCCTGGTTCACGGCGTTGTCCACCTCCTGACGGTCCACCTTGCTGACGATGTCGAAGGACGAGTCGGCCATGTCCGGGCTCCTTGGGTAGTGCGGTCGGGACACGGGTCTGGCCGGCCGGCAGCGGTTGTGACGTTCGTCGCCCGCTCCACGGTTCGGCGCACCCCGGGGTTCTTGCTATCGTTCCACCTGCACCTTCCGAGGTGCGAGGCGAGTTGCCCGAGCGGCCAAAGGGAGCTGACTGTAAATCAGCCGCGGAATGCTTCGCAGGTTCGAATCCTGCACTCGCCACGGACCGGCCCATCGGTGGAGCACCACCGACGGGCCGCTGTCATGTCCGAGCCGGACGTGCGCCGCACCAGCGGCGGCGCTCGGCCGCGGGTGTGGCGGGGGTGTGAGAGGTCTCACCCCCGTGACGCCCGGCCTGGATTTCACTCTGGGCCGCTCGGGCAGGTAGGCTCGTCCGCGCTGCCCCGATAGCTCAGTCGGCAGAGCGTCTCCATGGTAAGGAGAAGGTCAAGGGTTCGATTCCCTTTCGGGGCTCTGGTCTGTAGGACCGTCGTATGATTGACGACGGCGGTGCGTCAGGACGCGGCGGGGTAGCTCAGTTGGTGAGAGCGCACGACTCATAATCGTGAGGTCGCGGGTTCGAGCCCCGCCCCCGCTACCAAGCAGTGAACGATGAAGCAGCCGAATGGCCGCTCGCACGACAGTCGAACGTGAGGAAACGCCGTGGCCAGCAAGTCCGGAGATGTCCGCCCCAAGATCACCCTCGCCTGCGAGGTGTGCAAGGAGCGCAACTACATCACCAAGAAGAACCGTCGGAACAACCCCGACCGTCTCGAGCTGGCGAAGTACTGCCCGCGCTGCAACGCCAAGACCACGCACCGCGAGACCCGCTGACCGATCCGGTCCCGCCCCTCTAGTCTGGGGCGATGACCGAGTCCAGCACCCGCCCCACCGGCGTCGACAAGACGCTTGTGGGGCGCATCTATGCCCCCACGGAGACGTACGAGGTCTCCCGCGTGAAGATCGCCGAGATGGCCGCGGCCACCGGCGCCACCCACCCCGCTCACACCGACCCCGACGCCGCCTGGGCGCTGGGTTACTCCGACGTCGTGGCGCCGCCCACCTTCGCCGTCGTCCTGGCCCAGCGGGCGGAGCAGGCGTACGTCGCCGCGCCCGAGTCGGGCATCGACTTCTCCCGCGTGGTGCACGCCGAGGAGCGCTTCGTCCACCACCGGCCCATCGTGGCCGGGGACCGGCTGCGCACCACCGTCCACGTGGACAAGATCCTCGAGCGCGGCGGCATCACCCTGGTGACCACCCGCGCCGAGATCGCCGACGACGCCGAGGCCCCGGTCGCGACCGTGACCTCGACCCTGGCCGTGAGGGGGGCCGAGAAGTGAGCGAGCACAACGAGGTCCTGGACCGCGGGACGCGGCCCGTCCTGACCGAGCTGGAGACCGGCACCGAGCTGTTCAGCCGCACCTACGCCGTCGACCGGGACCGCCTGGTCCGCTACGCCGGCGCGAGCGGGGACTTCAACCCGATCCACTACAACGACCGCTTCGCCGCCGAGGTCGGCCTGCCCGGGGTCATCGCCCACGGCATGCTGACGATGGGGCTCGCGGGCTCCGCCGTCGTGGACTGGGCCGGCGACCCCGGTGCGGTGGCCGAGTACGGCGTCCGTTTCACCCGCCCGATCCAGGTGCCCGACCCGGGCTCGGTCGAGGTCCAGGTGGTCGGCAAGGTCGGCGCCGTGGACCTGGGGGAGGGCTCCGTGCGCGTCGACCTGACGGTGACGTCCGGCGGCGCCACGGTGCTCGCCAAGGCGCAGGCGGTCGTGCGCCTGGGCTGAGGGGCTCGTCCGACCGCCCCGGCCGGTGCGACGGGCGGCACACTGACCGGTCCGGCGCGGCGACGTAGCCTGGGACGGTGACCCAGACCTCCGGACACCCCGCGCCCACTCCCGGAACCGCAGGCACGGCCGCCGCCGTCGCCGCCGGACCCGCCACGCTGGCCGCGCTCACCACCCTGAGGGTGGGCGGGCCGGTGCGCGAGCTGGTCGACGCCGCGAGCGAGACCGAGCTGGTCGAGGTCGTGCGCACCGCCGACGACGCCGGCACCCCGGTCCTCGTCCTCGGCGGCGGGTCGAACCTCCTCGTCTCGGACGAAGGGTTCGACGGCGTCGTCGTGCGCGACACCCGGCGCGGGATCGACGGCGTGGCCGATTCCTCCTGCGCCGGGGCGAACCTCGTCGTCCCGGCGGGGCAGCCCTGGGACGAGGTGGTCGCCACCGCCGTCGCCGAGGGCTGGATGGGCGTCGAGGCGCTCTCCGGCATCCCCGGCTCCACCGGCGCGACGCCGGTGCAGAACGTCGGCGCCTACGGCCAGGAGGTGGCCGAGACGCTCTCCTCCGTGCGGGTGTACGACCGGCTCGAGCGGCGCACCCGGATGCTCGCCGTCGGTGAGCTCGGCCTCGGCTACCGCACCAGCGTCCTCAAGCGGTCCCTGAGCGACGCCGACGCCGGGGGCGGCCGCACCTGGGGCCCGACGGGCCGCTACGTGGTGCTCGAGGTGACCTTCCAGCTGCGCCTGGCGACGCTCTCCGCGCCCGTGCGGTACGCGGAGCTCGCCCGCCGGCTCGGCGTCGCCGTCGGTGCTCGGGTGCCGGCCGCCGAGGTGCGCGAGGCCGTGCTGGAGCTGCGCCGGAGCAAGGGCATGGTGCTGGACGACGCCGACCACGACACCTGGTCCGCGGGCTCGTTCTTCACCAACCCGGTGCTCACCACGGAGGAGGCCGACGCGCGCCTGCCCGAGGACGCGCCGCGCTTCCCCGTCACGGACCACACGCGCATCGGGCAGATCGGCGCCGCCGCGCCGGCGGTCGAGGGCCTGGTGAAGAGCTCGGCCGCGTGGCTGATCTCCCGCGCCGGCTTCGACAAGGGCTTCGGCGCACCGGGGCCGGCAACGCTGTCCACCAAGCACTCCCTCGCGCTGACGAACCGCGGCTCCGCCACGGCCGCGGACCTCCTCGCGCTCGCGCGGACCGTGCGAGACGGGGTGCGCGACACCTTCGGCGTGACGCTGGTGCCCGAGCCGGTGCTGGTGGGCGTCAGCCTCTGAGGCTGCAGCGCGTGCGGTCAGGTGTCCGTCATGAGCGCGCCCCGCACCAGGTCGAGGATCTCCCGGTCGTCCAGCCCGGACGCCCGTGCCCGACTGACGAACTCGTGGGCGGCCGCCCGGATCTCGGCGGCCCGGCCGGACGCCGGCGCGGCGGGCGCGACGACGGTCCCGGTGCGGCGCCGCGACAGCACCGTGCCCTGGGCCTCGAGCTCTCGGTAGGCGCGCTGCACCGTCCCGACCGCCACCCCGAGGTCGGCGGCGAGGTCCCGCACGGTCGGTAACCGGTCGCCCGCGGCGAGGGTCCCGGCCGCCACCAGCGCGGCCACCTGCGCGCGGATCTGCTCGTACGGCGGCACGCCCGCGGACAGGTCGACCGTGATGCGCCCACTCACGGGCGCGCGGTCCCGACGGCGGTGCCCTCCCGGCGCGGTCGCGGGTCACCCGGGGCGAAGGCCTGCGCGGCGACGACCAGGGAGACGACGGCAACCACGAGACCGAGCGGCACGGCGAACCACGCGGCGAGCGACCACTCGGCGTTGTGGAGCGCGAGGCCCGCGACGAGGAGCACGGCGCCCGCACCGCCGCCCACGAAGAGCTGGACCCCGCCCAGGATGCGTCGCGCGCTGGTCCTGCGGAGCTCCAGGTCGTCCTCGGGAAGGGTGCCGGAGACGGCGGGCCGGCGGGCGACGAGGTGGAGCACCCATGCTGTCGCCGCCAGGACGAGTGCGAGCCCGAGGAGCATCGGCAACGCGTAGGGCGCACCCGGGTAGGGCCCCGACGCCCCGCCCACGACGCCCGCAGCCGCCGTCTCGGAGGTGATCAGCAGGGGCACCGCGCGCCCGGTCTCGTCGGCCGTCAGCATGAAGAGGGCGAGCGACACGGCGAGCAGGGCCGAGGTGACGAGGACGAGCGTGAGGTGACGGCCCGAGATCTCGCGCACCGTGCGGCGCCGCAGGACGGCGGTCCGGACGGCGCCCACCGGGCGGGGCCACGTCCGCTCGCCCACGGCGTGCAGGAGGAGGTGGACGAGCGCACCGGCCGTCGGTCCGAGGGCGGCGGCCAGGCCGGGCGGCCCCGGCACGAGCCGCGCTCCGTTGCCGGCGAGAGCGAGCAGCGCCGTCGCGGCGGCGAGCCCGCCCGCCAGGCCGAGCGCCGTCGCGACGTTCTCGTGCCGTCGGGCGGCCACGAGCGTCGCGACCGGCGTGTTCTCGGGGCGGCTGCCGCGGCCGGAGCGAGCCAGCACGGTGACGAGCACGCCGACGAGCGCGAGCGGCACCACGGTGACGAGAAGCAGGATGAGCACGCGCACGACGCCTCCAATGATCCAATGACCTGACACAATGAGTGTGTCGGGTCGGGGCACTGCCGTCAACGGGTCGGGGTAGGAAAACCGGGGAGACATACCCCGGGCAGCTCCCGGCGCCCAGGGCGGCCGTGCACGCCCTGACGCGCCCCGGCCCGGCACGCCGGGTGACCGGGCCGGCGTGCCCGTCAGGGCGCGTGCGTCCCGAGCTCGTTCACCGCGGCCAGCACTGCCTCGCGCAGCTCGGCGTCGTCCAGCACGCGGAAGTGGCCCGACCCGCCGAGCCGGACGTTCCGGCGCGCGCCCGCGAGCTCGCCGGTGCCCGGGATGTGCGGGTCCCAGGCGGGAGCCACGGCGACGATCCGCGCGTTGACGCCGCGCTCGCGGGCGAGCGCGAGGATCTGCCGGTCGCGGGGCGAGAAGTGCCGCACGGCCGAGCCCGGCGGGAAGAGCCGTGCGTAGACGGAGCCGTCCCAGGGGGTGGCGACGGCGACCATGCCCGCCACCCGCGCGCCGCCGTCGCCCAGCATGAGGGTCTTCCCGATGAGCCCGCCCTTGGAGTGGGCGACGAGCACCACGCCGGAGAGATCGTTCTCCGTCAGGTACGCCCCGGCGCGCGCGGCGGCGTCGAGGACGGGCCGGCGGTTCACGCCGAGGGTGCTCAGGACGTGCACGGGATGCCCGGCACCCGCGAGGTGCGCGGCGAGGGGCTCGAGGAAGCGCCAGGTCTCGTAGACGCCCGGGAGCAGCAGCACAGGCGCTCGGGGGACGGCCGCGTCGACGCGGTGCCACCCGCCCCCGGGCAGGTAGCGCGCCGGGTCCGTCCGCGGGCCGAGGAACGCCCGCGCCTCGTGGCGCAGGGCGTACGCGTAGTCGGCGGCGCGCGTCCGGAGCCGCAGCCGGGCCACGGGGTTCACGCCGTGCCGGCCCGGGTGCGCGCCAGGACGTCGAGCGCCGCGCGGGCCACCGCGCCGGCGTGGTCGGCGACGACGTTGTGGGCGGCGCCGGGGACGGTCCGCGTCTCGGCGGCGCCGTCGCCGTGGCGGCCCGCCAGCGCCTCCAGCCACCGCTCCGGCGCGACGGCGTCGTGCTCGCCCCGCATCAGGACGACCGGCGCGAGGACCTGGGCCATCCGCTGCTCGACGGGGTAGCGGAGCATCGCGCGGGCGACCGCGGAGAACCAGCGCACGCCGCAGGCGGCGTAGGCCCGCGCGGTGACGGCGATCGTGCGCGGCGTCTCATGCATGCTCGAGCCCGCAAGGCGGAGCCCCTGGGGGAGCGCCCGGCGCGCCGCGGCGTCCACGACCGGGCTGATGAGCACGGCGCCCGCTACGAGGTCCGGGCGGGTGGCGAGCAGCTCGACGGCCACCTGGGCGCCCATCGAGTGCGCGACGACGACGGCGGATCGCACGTCCGCCGCGTCCAGCACCTCGGCCACCACGGCCGCGAGGTCGGCGATCTCCGGCTCGCAGCGGCGCGGCCGGGGGAGTCCGCCGTGCCCCGGCAGGTCGAGGGCGTACACCCGTCCGGTCGTCGACAGCAGGTGGACGAGCGTCGCGAACTCCTGCGCCGAGACGCCGATGCCGTGCAGCAGCACGAAGACGGGGCCGTCCGGACGTGCCGGCTCGTCCGCGACCCGGTGGACCCGCGTCCAGGTGCCCCGGACCCGCACGACCGAGCTGCGCAGCGCGTGGGCCGGGCCGATCGCCCTCGCCCCCTCCGGCCTGAGCGCGAGGGGCTCCGGGCGCGCCGTCATCCGACCAGGGCCGGCGCGGCCAGCCAGGCGTCGACGTCGGCGAGCATCGCGCGCTTCGAGGTCTCCGACGCCAGCGAGACCTCGATGGAGCTGCGGGCCAGCGCGGCGAGAGCGGCGTCGTCGAGGCCGTGGTCCTCCCGGGCGATGCGGTACTGGTCGACCAGCCGGGAGAGGAACAGCAGCGGGTCGTCCGCACCCAGCGCCACCCGGGCACCGGCGTCGACGAGGGTACGCAGGGGCACCTGCGAGGAGTCGTGGTAGACGCCGAGGGAGACGTTCGACGACGGGCACACCTCCAGGGCGATCCCCGCGTCGACGATGCGGCCGAGGAGGTCGGGGTCCTCGGCGGAGCGCACGCCGTGGCCGAGGCGGGCGGGCTTGAGGTGGGCGACGACGTCGCGCACGTGCTCGGGGCCCAGCAGCTCGCCGCCGTGCGGCACGCCCGCCAGCCCGGCGTGGCGGGCGATGCGGAAGGCGGGCGCCCACTCGGAGGTCTCGCCCCGCCGCTCGTCGTTGCTCAGCCCGAACCCCACCACCTGCCCGGGGGCGTCGCCGGCGTGCTTGGCCGCGAGCCGCGCCAGCGTCCGGGCGTCCAGCGGGTGCCGGGTGCGGGAGGCCGCCACGATCACGCCGACCTCGACGCCCGTGGCCGCGCTCGCGGAGCGGGCCTCGTCCAGGACGATCTCCAGGGCCGGCGTGAGGCCGCCGACGAAGGGCGCGTACGACGTCGGGTCGACCTGGATCTCGAGGCGGCGCGAGCCCTCGGCGGCGTCGTCCTCAGCGGCCTCGCGCACGATCCGGCGCATCGCGGCCTCCGAGCGCACGACGGCGCGCGCGGCGTCGTAGGAGCGCTGGAACCGGAACCAGCCGCGCTGGGAGGCCGGGACCCGCAGCGGGTCGGCGTCGGTGAGGGAGGCGGGCAGGCGCACGCCCTGCTCGGCAGCGAGCTCCCGGAGCGTCGAGACCCGCATCGAGCCCGTGAAGTGCAGGTGCAGGTGAGCCTTCGGCAGGGTGACCAGATCGCGCACCTCGACGAGTCTGCCACCCCGGTGCCCACGCGGCCGCCGGGCCCGCCGCAGCTCCCGGGCGGCGCCGTCGGCAGCGCCGGGGCGGTGCCGTCGGCAGCGCCCGCACGCCGCCGGCGCGGGGGAATCGTCGTGTCCGGCCGCGGGGATCGGTCCCGTCATGGTCAACTTGCCCCATGAGCGTCCCAGCTGCCGCCCGGCGTGAGCCGGCCGACGTCGCGCTGCTGACCGGTACCGAGGCCGGCGACATGCTCGCGGGCGCGCTCGAGGCCGAGGGTGGCCGGCTGCTGGACTGGCAGGTGCACACGATCCATCACCGGCCCGGGGCGGGGGTGACCGTCGGGTACACCGCGACGGTCGAGCGTGCCGGGAGCGCCGGCACCCCCGTGCGCAGCGAGGAGTACCTCTGCGCCACCACCGCCCGGCTCTCCCACGGCGCGGGACCCGGCCTGGTCCGGCTCGAGCAGCCCGACGGCGGACCGGTGGTCCACCTGTGGCGTCACCCGGCCGACCCCGAGCTGCCCGCGCTCGCGGTGGCGTGCGACGCCGCCCGGCTCTCGGACCGGCTGGGCTCGCGGGTGACGGTGGAGCTGCTCGCCTACCGGCCCACCCGCCGGGCGGTGCTGCGCGTCCGCCGGGCGGAGCCGGCCGGGGCGGTCGCGTACCTCAAGGTGGTCCGCCCCTCGGCCGCGGGTGCCTTCGTCGAGCGGCACCGCACCCTCACCGCCGCGGGCGTGCCCGCGCCCGAGGTGCTGCGCGCGGACGAGGACGGGCTGGTGCTGCTCGCCGCGGGCCGCGGCACGCCGCTGGCGAACCTGCTCTCGCGCGGCCTGGGCGACCGGGCCGGCGCGGTGCTCGACGCACTTCTGGGCACCCTGGACGCCCTGCCGCCGGCCCTGCTCGACCTGCCGCGGCGGCCCGCGTGGTCGGAGCGGGCGGACCACTACGCGCACGCGGCGGCGACCGTGCTGCCGGAGCACGCCGCGCGCACCGAGGCGCTCGCCGAGGGGGTCAACCACCTCATGGCGAACTCGGACCCCGGCCCGGTGGTGCCCACGCACGGTGACTTCTACGAGGCGAACGTCCTCATGGCCCCCCGGCCCGACCTCGTCGCGCTCACCGCGCTGCTGGACGTGGACGCCGTCGGCCCGGGGTACCGCGTCGACGACCTCGCGTGCCTCCTCGGCCACGTCTCCGTGCTGCCGCACCTCGCGCCGGAGACCTACCCGCACGTGCCCGAGGTGCTCGACGCCTGGACGCGCGCCTGCTCTGCCGTCGTAGACCCCGTGGCGCTGCACGCCCGGTGCGCGGGGGTGGTGCTCTCACTTGTCGCG
The DNA here is from genome assembly GCF_039537705.1 of Georgenia daeguensis. Taxonomy (NCBI): domain Bacteria; kingdom Bacillati; phylum Actinomycetota; class Actinomycetes; order Allobogoriellales; family Allobogoriellaceae; genus Georgenia; species Georgenia daeguensis. The sequence continues at coordinate 57,372 of NZ_BAABBA010000006.1, read as the reverse complement.
GGCGCCCGCCGGACCGACGGCGCGCACTGGCTCGCCGACGCGGAGGGGCGACTGGCCTGCGCCGAGGCGTGGCTGGCCCACGGGCGTGAGCTGCTCGCCCGGCGCGGGCCGCACTGAATGAGAACGTTGTCATCTCCTCCTCCTCGTCGTCTCACCCGCGCACGCCAGGGTTGTGGTCATCAGCAGCCCGGCACCTCCGGGCAACGACCGCAGGAGGCATCACGCGATGAACCACAAGCACTGGATCACCACCGGCACCCTGAGCGTCCTCGCCGCGGCGAGCGGGGTGGGCGTCGCCGTCGCCGACACCGAAGACACCCAGGACCTCTCGGGAGCGGAGGTCACGACGCCCGCCGCGACGGAGACCACCACGCCCGCGGCCGAGGTGGCCACCCCTGACTCCCGAGCCACCGACCCGGCCTCGGTCAGCGCCGGCAGCGCGACGACGGCGCTCACCCCGGTGACCCCGGCGTCGGCGGCCAGCCCGGTGACCCCGGCCAGCCCGGTCACCCCCGCGTCGGCGGCCAGCCCGGTGACCCCCGCGTCGGCGGCCAGCCCCGTCACGCCGGCCTCGCCGCTCACCGCCCCCTCGGCGCAGTCCGGCGAGTGAGCGCCCGCGCCGGCGCGGGGGAGAGTTCCCGGGCGGGCGCTCGATCGGTTCCGACGCTGGTCGCGGCCCCCGCTACCGTGGGACGGTGTACCGGCAGGAGCAGTGAGGAGCTGAGATGGTCGCCAGAAGCATGTGGGCGGTGATCGGCGGCACGCTCGGGGTGGTGGGTGTCGCCGGCGCGTTCGGTGCGGTCGCGGGCGAGGCTCGGGACCCCGAGACCCTCGACGCTGTCGAGATCTCCGCGACGCCGCCGGCGGAGCCGTCCGAACACACCGACGCCGGGGCGACCCCGGCGCCGTCCGCGACGCCGTCGGCGACCGAGACGCCGTCGCCGGAGACGGACGACGACTCCGGGTCGGACGACGACTCCGGGTCCGACGACGACTCCGGGTCTGGCGGCTCCGACGACTCCTCCGGGTCTGGCGGCTCAGGCGACGACTCGGCCGACGACGACTCGTCCGGGCCGATCGTGGTCTCACCACCCAGCCCGATCACGGCGGAGACCCCCGAGTGATGCTCGCCGTTCTCGGGCCGGGCGCCGTCGGCGGACTGATCGCCGCCCTGCTCCACCGGGCGGGGGAGGACGTCGTGGTCGTCGCACGGCCAGGCAGCGCCCGGCGGATCCTCACGGACGGCCTGCGTGTCCGGTCGGAGATGTTCGGGGAGCTCACGGCGATGGTGCCGGTGACCACCGCGGTCCCGCCCGGCTCCGCCGTCGTCCTCGCGGTCAAGAGCTACGGCCTCCCCGACGTCCTCCCGGGCCTCCGCGCCGCGGCCCCGACCGAGGTGCTCGCCCTCCTCAACGGTCTCGGGCACGCCGAGACGCTCCGCGAGGTCCCGAACGCCGTCAGCGGGTCCGTCCAGGTCGAGGCCTCGCGGGACGACGGCACGATCGTCCACCGCGGGCAGTACCTCATCGTCAACGTCCCCGCCGGCGGTGCGGCGCGCATCGCCGAGGCGCTGCGGCGCGCTGGCGCCGACGTGCGCGTGCGCGGCTCGGAGCAGGACATCCTCTGGCGCAAGTACAGCTTCCTGGCCCCGACGGCGCTGCTGACCTCCTGGACGGATCTGCCACTGGGGCAGGCGCTCGAGCACGACCCGGACCTGACGCGCGGCGTCGTCGCCGAGGTGGCCGCCGTGGCCACGGCGGACGGGTGGCCGGCGACGGCTCAGGACCTCGACGCGTTCCTGCGCCGCCTGCCCGCCACGATGATGTCCTCGCTCCAGCACGACATCCGTGCGGGCGGTCCCACCGAGCTCGAGGCGATCGGCGGGCACCTGCTCGCGCTGGGGGAACGTCACGGTGTGCCGACGCCCACGCTCGCGCGGGTGGTCGGCGAGCTGCGGTCCCGCGTCAGCGCGTGAGGGCGACCAGGCGGTAGCCCATGCCGCGGACCGTCTCCAGGTGCGCGGCGCCGATCTTCTTGCGCAGGTAGCGCACGTAGACGTCGACGACGTTGGAGCCCGGGTCGAAGTCGTAGCCCCAGACCCGGGAGAGCAGCTGCTCGCGCGAGAGGACCTGACCGGGGTGGGTCATGAACGTCTCGAGCAGGGCGAACTCGCGCGCGGAGAGGTCCACCTCGGTCTCGCCGGCGCTCACCCGCCTGCTGCGCAGGTCCAGGGAGAGGTCGCCGTAGGTCAGGACCGTCGTCTCCACGGCGCCGGGCTCGCTGCGCAGCCTCAGCCGGACCCGCGCCAGGAGCTCCTCGAAGCGGAACGGCTTGGCCATGTAGTCGTCCGCGCCGCCCTCGAGGCCGGCCACCGTGTCGTCCACGGAGGACCGTGCCGTGAGGATGATGACCGGGACGGTCGAGCCCTGGCCCCTGATTCGCTGCAGCACGTCGAACCCGTCCATGTCGGGCAGGCCGATGTCGAGGATGACGAGGTCGTAGCCGTCGGTGTGGGCGTGCGCGAGGGCCTCGCGCCCGGTGCCCACCGCGGTCGGCTGGTGCCCGGCGGCCTTCAGGCCCTTGGTGACGAACGAGGAGATCCCGGCCTCGTCCTCGACGATCAGGATCTGCGCCATCTGCCCTCCACGGTGGTTTCCGGACAGTCTCCCATCACGCGACGCCCGGCGTCGGGCAGCCGCGCGTCCCGCCGGGGGCCGCGGGGGAGGTCCGGATCTGGCGGGTCACCGCCGTTGTGGACGCGTTTGTGACGGCGGGCACAGAAGGCGCTAGGTTCTGCGACCAAGCGTCCGGCCGACAGCGGTCCGGGCTCGGCACGAGGGAGATGCATGGACAGCGAGCGGCTGGCGACGACCCTGGGGGACATCGGCGGAGTGGTGTGGGGGCCGTTCGTGCTCATCCCGCTGCTCCTCGGGACCGGCCTGTACCTGACGATCCGCCTGGGCGGGCTGCAGTTCCGCAAGCTCGGCGCCGCGCTGCGCCTCGCGCTGGTCCAGCGCAAGGACGAGGGGGCCGACGGCGACATCTCGCACTACCAGGCGCTCACCACGGCGCTCGCCGCCACGGTCGGGGTCGGCAACATCGCCGGCGTCGCCACCGCGATCTACCTCGGCGGCCCCGGAGCGCTGTTCTGGATGTGGGTCACCGGTCTGCTGGGCATGGCCTCGAAGTACTCCGAGGCCTTCCTCGGCGTGCGGTTCCGGACCAAGGACGCACGCGGCGAGGTCTCGGGCGGGCCGCAGTACTACCTCGCCCGCGCCATCCCCAACAAGTTCGGGCTCACGCTGAGCATCGTCTTCGCCGTCTTCGCGGTGCTGGCCAGCTTCGGCATCGGCAACATGACGCAGTCCAACACCGTGGCGACCTCCGTGGAGGAGTCCTTCGGCGTCCCCGCCTGGATCGTCGGCATCGTCCTGGCCGTGTTCACCGGTGCCGTGCTGCTCGGCGGCATCCGGTCCATCGGCAAGGTCACCGCCGGGTTCGTCCCGATGATGATCGTCCTCTACGTCGTGGCGTCCCTGGTGGTCCTCGTGCTCAACGTCGCGGACATCCCGCAGGCGCTGGCGCTGATCTTCACCGACGCGTTCACCGGCACCGCGGCCGCCGGCGGGTTCCTGGGCTCGACCCTCATCCTGGCGATCCAGTACGGCGTCGCCCGCGGCATCTTCTCGAACGAGTCGGGCATGGGGTCCGCGGCCATCGCCGCGGCGGCCGCCCAGACCCGCCACCCCGTCCGCCAGGGGCTCGTCTCGATGACGCAGACCTTCATCGACACCCTGATCGTCGTGTCCATGACCGGCCTGGTCATCATCACCACGGGCGCCTGGAGCAGCGGCATCGAGGGCGCCGGGATGACGGCGGAGGCGTTCAACATCGGCCTGGGCAGCTGGGGCCACTACGTGGTGACCATCTCGGTGATCTTCTTCGCCTTCTCCACGGTCCTGGGCTGGGCCTACTACGGGGAGCGCTGCATGGAGCGGCTCGTGGGCATCCGGGGCGTGATGCCCTACCGCGTGCTGTTCACCGTCGTGGTCTTCGTCGGGGCGACGACGGAGCTGACCGTCGTCTGGAACTTCTCCGACGTCATGAACGGGCTGATGGCGCTGCCCAACCTGATCGGTCTGGTCATCTGCGCCGGGCTGATCGCCCGGGAGACCAGGGCCTACCTGGCCCGCGACCCCAGCCTGCTCGACGAGCCCGCCGTCTCGACGCTCGAGGGGACGGCCGCGCTCGAGCGCCTGCCCCGCTGACGTCGGACGCGCTGACGCCTGCCCCGCTGACGCCGGACGCGCCCGTCCGGCGGGGCCGGCGTCCGGGTCCGCTTCATGCGCTCAGGGCCGTCCCGCCCGGTCGTCGTCGGCATCCGGCTCCTCGGCCACGTGCGTCTGCACCGCCACGGCCGGCAGGTCGAGAATGAAGATGGACCCCGCGCCGGGGTGCGAGTCCACGCGGACGGCGCCGCGGTGGGCCTCGGCGATGGCCGCGACGATCGCGAGCCCGAGCCCGGCCCCCTCGCGCCGCCCCGCCTCGCCCGGCGCGCGGGCGAAACGGTCGAAGATGCGCTCGCGCTGCTCGGGCGCGATGCCGATGCCCTCGTCGCGGACCCACAGGTGCAGCCGGTCGCCGCGGAGCCCGGACCCGATCGCCACGGTGGAGCCGTCCTCCGAGAACTTCACGGCGTTGGCGGCCAGCTGCAGCATGGCCTGGGTGAGCCGCTGAGAGTCGACCGCGGCGTCAGCCTCGAGCCGCTCGTCCACCCGCCAGCGCCGGTCCCCGAGCTGGCGCGCCTGGTCCAGGACGTTGTCGAGGAGCAACCCCAGGGCGGTGGGGGCCGGCTGGACGAAGTCCGGCTGCTCGGACCTGGCCAGCATCACCAGGTCGTCGGCGAGGCGGTGCATGCGGTCGAGCTCGCTGAGGGCGAGCTCCTTGGTGGCCGCGGCGTCCTGGGCGTCCGTCGGGTCCATCAGCTCGAGGTGACCACGGACGATCGTGATGGGGGTGCGCAGCTCGTGCCCGGCGTCGTCGAGGAGCCTGCGCTGGGAGGTGAAGGCGTCCTCCAGGCGCGCGAGCATCGCGTTGAACGTGCGCGCGAGGTCGCTGAGGTCGTCGTTCCCCCGGACGTCGATGCGGCCGGAGAGATCCGTCTCGGAGATCTGCTCGGCGGTCTCGCGCAGCTGGCGCACCGGCTTGAGCAGCCGCCCCGAGAGGAGCCAGCCGACGGCGGCGAGCACCGCGAACGCCGCCACGCTGACGAGGGCGTACGTCCGGAACGTCTCGTCCACCGAGGCATGCTCCGCCGTCCGGTCGAACGCCACCACGAGAGCCCCGACGCCGACACCGCCCACCCGGAGCGGGACCAGCGCGTAGCGGTACTCGGTGGTGGCGGTGGTGAAGGAGGCGATCCGGCCCTGCCCGCTGCCCGCCGCCGCGTCGAGCTGCGCGGTGAGGTGCGCGACGAGGTCGGGATCGTCCGCGAGCGGCACGCCCGAGGGCATCGTGTACTCCAGGCGCTCGCCGACGAAGCCGATCATGCCCTCGTTCGTGCCCGGGACCTCGCGGACCATGCCGCCGTAGATCAGCTGCTTGGGATCGGCGGAGGCGCCGCCCCGGGCGGCCGCGTCGCCTGCGTAGCTGGAGAACTCCTCGGTGGTGCGGCGCAGGCTGGCGTCGATGCCCTGGTCGACGCGGCCCAGCTGCAGCACGTAGGCGGTTCCGCCGGCGATGGCGAGCGTGAGACCGGTCAGGAGCAGCGTCAGCGCCAGGATGCGGGCGCGCACGGTCATGCCGCGCGAGGTGCCGTCCGTCGTCCTCCGCATCGTCTCTCCCTGCCCTCCTGCCCGGCCGTCCGGGCTCGCCGTTCCCCGGCCCGGCGGGTCGGCCGTCCGGCGCGATCGTCCCACCGATCGTGGTGCACGCGGATGAGACGGGCATGAGAAGAGCCCGGGACCGGCGCATTAGCGCGGGTCCCGGGCTCCGCCGTCGGGTGCGAAGGGTCGCTCAGGCGAGCAGCTCCTGGATGCGGCCGACGCCCTCGGCCAGGTCGTCGTCGCCCAGGGCGTAGCTCAGCCGCAGGAACCCGCTCGGGCCGAAGGCCTCACCCGGCACGACCGCCACCTCGACCTCCTCGAGGATGAGGCTCGCGAGCTCGGCCGAGGTGGTGGGCGTGCGGCCGCGGATCGTCCGGCCGAGGACGCCCTCGACGGACGGGTAGGCGTAGAACGCGCCCTTGGGGGTGGGCAGCACGACGCCGTCGATCGCGCGGAGCATCTCCACCATCGTGCGGCGGCGGCGGTCGAACGCCGTCCGCATCTGCTCCACGGCGGACAGGTCACCGGTCAGCGCCGCGATCGCGGCCCGCTGGGAGACGTTGGCGACGTTGGAGGTCAGGTGCGACTGCAGGTTGGTCGCGGCCTTGATGACGTCGTTCGGGCCGATCATCCAGCCCACCCGCCAGCCCGTCATGGCGTACGTCTTCGCGACGCCGTTCAGGACGATGGAGGTGTCCACCAGCTCGGGGACCGCCCGCTGGATCGGGGTGAACACGGCGTCGTCGTAGACGAGGTGCTCGTAGATCTCGTCGGTGATGACCCACACGCCGTGCTCGACGGCCCAGCGGCCGATCGCCTCGGTCTGCTCGGGGGAGTAGACCGCGCCGGTCGGGTTCGACGGCGAGCAGAAGAGCAGCGCCTTCGTGCGCTCGGTGCGGGCGGCCTCCAGCTGCTCGACCGTGACGAGGTACTCCTGGTCGGCACCGGCGAAGACCTCGACCGGCGTGCCGCCGGCCAGTGCGATGGCCTCGGGGTACGTGGTCCAGTACGGCGCCGGCAGCAGGACCTCGTCGCCCGGGTCGATGATCGCGGCGAAGGCCTGGTAGACGGCCTGCTTCCCGCCGTTGGTGACGAGCACGGAGTCAGGGGAGACCTCGTACCCGGAGTCGCGCAGGGTCTTCGCCGCGATGGCCTCGCGGAGCGCCGGCAGCCCCTTCGCGGGGGTGTACCGGTGGTTGACCGGGTCCTTCGCGGCGGCGACGGCGGCCTCGACGATGTAGTCGGGCGTCGGGAAGTCGGGCTCGCCGGCGCCGAAGCCGATCACGGGCCGGCCGGCGGCCTTGAGGGCCTTGGCCTTGGCGTCGACGGCGAGCGTGGCCGACTCGGCGATCGCGGCCAGGCGGGCGGAGACTCGGGGCTTGGAGGAGGTGGGTGCGCTCACGTCGCCTATCGTGGCACGCGCCCACCGGGCGGTCACCGGGACGTTCGCTCCGCGGGCACCAGCGTGCGGGACCGTGCCCTCCGTGGGTCCGCGGACCGGCCGTCCGCGCGCCGATGACCGGCCGTCCGCGGGGGCCCGGGACCGGCCGTCCGCGGGGTCCGGCACCGCCGTCCGCGGGGTCCGGGACTCGTCAGGAACGGCGGCAGCTCGCGTGTGACGAGGCTCCCTGCGGTCCGAGTTCGACCAAAAGGCGCTCGACCACGTACACTCGACGCCGGTGGTTGACGTCCACCATGCTGGAGCGTGCCCGTGAGGGTGGCGAGAGCATGGCGTGCGGATCACTGATAGGGCAGTGGCGCAATTGGTAGCGCACCGGTCTCCAAAACCGGCGGTTGTGGGTTCGAGTCCCTCCTGCCCTGCCAGGACGGCGTCTCCCTCGGGAGGGCGCGGATATCCTGATGGCTTCGCCGCACGGCGAGCCGGACCCGCCCGACCGGGGCGGCGTCGGACCCGGCAGAACGAAGGAAGCAACCTGTGAGCGAGTCTGCGAGCGCGACCTCGGGGCGGCCCGAGCGTGCCGCGAGCGCCGACGGGTCGCGGCCGAAGAAGGAGCGTGGCCTGTTCGGCCGCATCGCCCTGTTCGTCCGCCAGGTGATCGCAGAGCTCAAGAAGGTCGTCCGCCCGACCCGCAGCGAGCTCATGACCTACTTCGTGGTCGTGCTCGTGTTCGTCGCGGTGATCATGGCCTTCGTGGGGCTGCTCGACCTGACGTTCGGCCGGCTCGTGCTGTGGATCTTCGGCTGAGCCCCATGAGGCCGTCCGCCCGGCAGCCGGCCGACCGGTAGCCATCCCACTGATCAGAAAGCAGGTCCCCTGTGCCTGAGGAGAATCTCGAGCCCCAGAACGTCGACGAGGCGTCGCTCGAGCCCGGGCAGCCGGACACCCCGGCTGTCGACGACACCGAGGTCGACGCTGCCCCCGAGCACGGCGAGGTCGACCTGTTCGAGAACGAGGACGACGACGCGGCCGACCGGGTTGACGCGGACGAGTCCGACCTCGAGGACGCCGGCGAGGCGCTGTCCGCCGGGACGGACGAGGCCGACTCCGACGGGCTCGACGAGGTCGCGCCCGACGCCGTGACGGACGAGTCCGTGCCCGAGACGGCCTCCGCGGAGGCCGACGAGGCCGACCAGGACCCGGCCGAGGCGTTCCGCAAGGAGCTGCGTCACCTGCCCGGCGACTGGTACGTGGTCCACACGTACGCCGGGTACGAGAAGCGTGTGAAGGCGAACCTGGAGAACCGCATCCAGAGCCTCAACATGGAGGACTACATCTTCCAGGTGGAGGTCCCCATGGAAGAGGTCGTCGAGATCAAGAACGCCCAGCGCAAGGTGGTCAGCCGCGTGCGTGTGCCGGGCTACACCCTCGTGCGCATGGACCTCACCGACGAGTCGTGGGGCGCCGTGCGCCACACGCCCGGGGTGACGGGCTTCGTGGGCAACACCCACCAGCCGGTGCCGCTGACCGAGGACGAGGTCTTCTCGATGCTCGCCCCCACCGTGCAGGCCGCCGCCCCGGCCGCTGCCGGGAAGGCCGCCGCCAGCACCGGTGGCGCCGCGCCCACACCCATCCACGTGGACTTCGAGGTCGGCGAGTCGGTCACGGTCACCGACGGCCCGTTCGAGACGCTGCCCGCCACCATCTCCGAGATCAGCCCCGAGAGCCAGAAGCTCAAGGTGCTCGTCACGATCTTCGGCCGGGAGACCCCGGTCGAGCTGTCGTTCTCCCAGGTCGCCAAGATCTGAGGGACGAGGCGTCCGCCGGCCGAGGGCCGGCGGGTATCCCAGGAAGAATCGTTAGGACCCGAACATGCCCCCCAAGAAGAAGGTCGCAGGCCTGATCAAGCTCCAGATCCAGGCCGGCGCTGCGACCCCTGCGCCGCCGATCGGCCCCGCGCTGGGTCAGCACGGCGTGAACATCATGGAGTTCTGCAAGGCCTACAACGCGGCTACCGAGTCGCAGCGTGGCAACGTGATCCCGGTGGAGATCACGGTCTACGAGGACCGCTCCTTCACCTTCGTCACGAAGACCCCGCCGGCCGCCGAGATGATCAAGAAGGCCGCCGGTGTGGCCAAGGGCTCCGGAACCCCGCACACGGTCAAGGTCGCCAAGATCACCCGTGAGCAGGTCCAGGAGATCGCCCGCACCAAGCAGGAAGACCTCAACGCCAACGACATCGAGGCCGCCGAGAAGATCATCGCCGGCACCGCCCGCTCCATGGGCATCACGGTCGAGGGCTGACCGAACAACCCGACGCGGCGCCCCAGGCGCCGCCAGTGGCAGGGTCCGCGCGGACCCGCAGACCACGACTGCACAGGAAAGAGAAGCAGATGGCAACGCGCAGCAAGAACTACCGCAAGGCCGCCGAGAAGATTCACGACGGCGAGCTCTACGCCCCCCTCCAGGCCGTGCGCCTGGCCAAGGAGAGCGCCACCACCAAGTTCGACTCCACCGTCGAGGTCGTCTTCCGCCTCGGCGTCGACCCCCGCAAGGCGGACCAGATGGTCCGCGGCACCGTCAACCTGCCGCACGGCACCGGCAAGACCGCTCGGGTCGTGGTCTTCGCCGTCGGTGAGCGGGCCAACCAGGCCATCGAGGCCGGGGCGGACGAGGTCGGTGGCGACGAGCTGATCGAGAAGGTCGCGGCCGGGTACACCGACTTCGACGCCGCCGTGGCGACGCCCGACCTCATGGGCAAGGTCGGCCGCCTCGGCCGCGTGCTCGGGCCCCGTGGCCTCATGCCGAACCCGAAGACCGGCACCGTGACGATGGACGTGGCCAAGGCCGTGAACGACATCAAGGGTGGCCGCATCGAGTTCCGCGTGGACAAGCACTCGAACCTGCACTTCATCATCGGCAAGGCCAGCTTCGACGAGAAGCTGCTCGTCGAGAACTACGCCGCCGCCCAGGAGGAGATCCTGCGCCTCAAGCCGGCCAGCTCCAAGGGCCGCTACATCACCAAGGCGACCATGACCACCACCATGGGCCCCGGCATCCCGCTGGACGCGACCAAGACGCGCAACCTCACCACCGAGGACGCTTCCTGATCCAGGGATGAGTTGATCCAGGATCGACGACGACGGCCCGGGCCTTCCGCAAGGAAGGTGCCGGGCCGACGTCGTCCGCTCTGGGGGGCCGGGCCGACGTCACCGCGGCACCCGCGGAGCCCCGACAGCCCACGGCCACCGGTACCCGCCGCTCCGGCGGAACAACGTCAGGTGTAGCCGTACGAAGCTACGCCTCAAAGCGGTGGCCTCGGGCCGGGTCCCTCGCCGCACCCGCAGAGCCGCACAGCGGTGCCGCTCTGGCAGAACAACGTCAGGAATCGCCGTACGAAATTCCTCCGCAATGGCGGCCGGCGGCCGCCGGCTGTATGGCAGGGTCGGGGCCCGCGTGTGGCCAAGGACACGGCCGCGACCGGACCGTCGGCCCGCCCGGGCGTTGCCCGGACCTCTCCGGACCGGGTAGGGTGTCATCTGCCAAAGACCGCCGGTCGCCCGTCGCTCAGACGGGGCCAAGTCCGCGAACGCGGAGCCAGCGCAGGTGAGATACGAGCTTCAGTGCCCTGAGTGGCGTTCGAGCCCCGTGCCTTCCTGCGCACGGGGCTCTTCTTCGTTCCGGGCCCACCGACCGGCGTCACTACCGGAAGGAGGGCCATGGCGAGGCCTGACAAGGCGGCAGCGGTTGCCGAGATCACGGAGCAGTTCCGTGAGTCGAGCGCCGTCGTGCTGACCGAGTACCGCGGGCTCAGCGTCGCCCAGCTCAAGCAGCTGCGCCGCTCGCTCGCCGGTACCGCTAGCTACGCCGTGGTGAAGAACACGCTGACGGCCATCGCGGCGAAGGAGGCCGGCCTCGACAACCTCGAGGACGAGCTCTCCGGCCCCACCGCGATCGCGTTCGTGACCGGGGAGCCGGTCGACGCGGCCAAGGCCCTGCGTGACTTCGCCAAGGCGAACCCTCAGCTCGTGATCAAGGCGGGCGTCCTGGAGGGCAACAAGCTCTCCGCCCAGGACGTCACCAAGCTCGCCGAGCTCGAGTCCCGCGACGTGCTGCTGGGCAAGGCGGCCGGAGCGTTCAAGGCTGCGCTGTTCCAGGCTGCCTACCTCTTCACCGCGCCGGCCACCCAGGCCGCGCGCACCATCGAGGCCCTGCGCGAGAAGCAGGCCGCCGAGGCCTGATCCCGCCCGGGACAGGTCACGGCACGCACCACCCCAACCCTCTGCTCGCGTAGCAGGACTACCAGGAAGGAACGCCTACCATGGCGAAGCTCAGCACCGAAGAGCTCATCGAGGCTTTCAAGGAGCTCACCCTCATCGAGCTCTCCGAGTTCGTGAAGCAGTTCGAGGAGACCTTCGAGGTCACCGCCGCCGCCCCCGTCGCCGTTGCCGCCGCCGGCGCGCCGGCCGGTGGTGGCGCCGCCGAGGAGGCCGAGGAGGAGAAGTCGGAGTTCGACGTCGTCCTCGAGTCGGTCGGCGACAAGAAGATCCAGGTCATCAAGGAGGTGCGCGCCCTGACCTCCCTCGGCCTGAAGGAGGCCAAGGACCTCGTCGACGGCGCGCCCAAGCCGGTCCTGGAGGGCGTGGCCAAGGACGTGGCCGACAAGGCCAAGGAGGCCCTCGAGGGCGCCGGGGCCACCGTCACCCTCAAGTGATCTGAGGCCGGCCCCCGCTGCTGCGCCGCGGCGCCCGCGGGGGACCGGCCGGCCCGTACGGCTCGACGACGAGGCCCGCACCTGTGGTGCGGGCCTCGTCCCGTACCCGCTGGACTTCGCACCATCCGGCCGGTATGCTGTCGCTTTGCGCTGACTTCTGCCTGCAATCAGGCCGCCCGTCCCAGGTGATCATTGCAGCGTGCATTCCAACTGCAGGGAAGGACCCCCTTTGGCTGCCTCGCGCACCTCTTCCGCACCTACTGCTGACGCTATCGCGAACCGTACGGCATCCCGCCGCGTGTCGTTCGCAAAAATCCACGAGCCGCTCCAGGCGCCGGACCTTCTCGGGCTCCAGACCGAGAGCTTCGACTGGCTGCTCGGTGACGACGCCTGGCGCGCCCGCGTCGAGGCCGCCGCCGCGAGCGGTGACACGAACGTGAACAACACGTCGGGCCTGGAGGAGATCTTCGCCGAGATCTCCCCGATCGAGGACTTCGGCCAGTCCATGTCGCTCTCCTTCCGCGACCACCGCTTCGAGCCGCCGAAGTACACGGCCGAGGAGTGCAAGGAGAAGGACTTCACCTACGCCGCCCCGCTGTTCGTCACGGCGGAGTTCGTCAACTACACCACCGGCGAGATCAAGTCGCAGACGGTGTTCATGGGCGACTTCCCGCTCATGACCGAGCGCGGCACCTTCATCATCAACGGCACCGAGCGTGTCGTCGTGTCCCAGCTCGTCCGCTCCCCGGGGGTCTACTTCGAGCGGACGCCGGACAAGACGTCCGACAAGGACATCTTCACCACCAAGGTCATCCCGAGCCGCGGCGCCTGGCTGGAGTTCGAGATCGACAAGCGCGACGCCGTCGGCGTGCGCATCGACCGCAAGCGCAAGCAGTCGGTCACCGTCTTCCTGCGCGCCCTCGGCATGACCGAGTCGGAGATCCGCGAGGAGTTCGCGGACTACCCCGTCCTGCTCGAGACCCTGGAGAAGGACAACGTCCACACCCAGGACGAGGCGCTGCTCGACATCTACCGGAAGGTCCGCCCCGGCGAGCCGCCGACCGTCGAGGCCGGCCGCACTCTGCTGGAGAACTACTACTTCAACCCGAAGCGCTACGACCTCGCCAAGGTCGGCCGCTACAAGATCAACAAGAAGCTCGGGCTGACCACGGAGCTCGGCGAGTCGGTCCTGCGCCTGGACGACATCACCGCGACCATCAAGTTCCTGCTCGCCCTCCACAAGGGCGACGAGTCGATCCCGGGCACCCGCAACGGTGAGGCGATCGAGGTCCGCGTCGAGACCGACGACATCGACCACTTCGGCAACCGCCGCATCCGCGCCGTCGGCGAGCTGATCCAGAACCAGGTCCGCACCGGCCTGTCCCGCATGGAGCGCGTCGTCCGCGAGCGCATGACCACGCAGGACGTCGAGGCGATCACCCCGCAGACCCTGATCAACATCCGCCCCGTCGTGGCGTCGATCAAGGAGTTCTTCGGGACGTCGCAGCTCTCGCAGTTCATGGACCAGAACAACCCGCTGGCCGGCCTGACGCACAAGCGCCGCCTGTCCGCGCTCGGCCCGGGCGGTCTCTCCCGCGACCGCGCCGGCATGGAGGTCCGTGACGTCCACCCGTCGCACTACGGGCGCATGTGCCCCATCGAGACCCCTGAGGGCCCGAACATCGGTCTGATCGGCTCGCTCGCGACGTTCGCACGCATCAACCCGTTCGGCTTCGTCGAGACCCCGTACCGCGTGGTCAAGGACGGCGTGGTCACGGACGACGTCGTCTACCTCACGGCCGACGACGAGGACCGTCACGTCATCGCGCAGGCCTCGGCCCCGCTCGACGACGAGGGCAGGTTCGTCGAGGACTCGGCCCTGTGCCGTCTCTCCGGCGGTGAGCCGGCCCTGGTCGCGATCGACGAGATCGACTACATGGACGTCTCCGCGCGCCAGATGGTCTCCGTGGCCACGGCCATGATCCCGTTCCTCGAGCACGACGACGCCAACCGCGCGCTCATGGGCGCGAACATGCAGCGCCAGGCCGTGCCGCTGCTGCGCAGCGAGGCCCCGCTGGTCGGGACCGGCATGGAGCGCCGCGCCGCCGTCGACGCCGGTGACGTCATCGTCGCCGCGAAGGCCGGCGTGGTCACCGAGGTCTCGGCCGACGCCATCCAGGTGGCCGCCGACGACGGGACGACCCAGGTCTACCGCGTGGCCAAGTTCCGCCGCTCGAACCAGGGCAACTCCTACAACCAGCGCGTGCTGGTCGACGAGGGCGCCCGCGTCGAGGTCGGCTCCGTCCTCGCGGACGGCCCCGCCACCGACGACGGCGAGCTGGCCCTGGGCCGCAACCTCCTCGTCGCCTTCATGTCGTGGGAGGGCTACAACTACGAGGACGCCATCATCCTGTCCCAGCGCATCGTGGCCGACGACGTGCTCACCTCGATCCACATCGAGGAGCACGAGGTCGACGCCCGCGAGACGAAGCTGGGCGCCGAGGAGATCACCCGGGACATCCCGAACGTCTCCGAGGAGGTCCTCGCCGACCTGGACGAGCGCGGCATCATCCGCATCGGTGCCGAGGTCAGCTCCGGCGACATCCTCGTCGGCAAGGTCACCCCGAAGGGCGAGACCGAGCTGACGTCCGAGGAGCGCCTGCTCCGTGCGATCTTCGGCGAGAAGGCGCGCGAGGTGCGCGACACCTCCCTGAAGGTGCCGCACGGCGAGTCCGGCATCGTCATCGGCATCCGCGAGTTCTCCGAGGAGGACGGCGACGAGCTGCCCCCGGGCGTGAACCAGATGGTCCGCGTCTACATCGCGCAGCGCCGCAAGATCACCGACGGCGACAAGCTCGCCGGCCGTCACGGCAACAAGGGCGTCATCTCCAAGATCCTCCCGGTCGAGGACATGCCGTTCCTGCCCGACGGCACGCCGGTGGACGTCATCCTCAACCCGCTCGGCGTCCCCGGACGCATGAACGTGGGCCAGGTGCTCGAGCTGCACCTCGGCTGGATCGCCGCGCAGGGCTGGGACGTCACCGAGGCCGCCAAGGCGGCCGAGGAGTGGACCAAGCACCTGCCGGAGGAGGCCCTCAAGGGTGCCCCGCGCACCCCGGTGGCCACGCCGGTGTTCGACGGAATCCACCAGGAGGAGGTCCAGGGTCTGCTCCAGCACACCACGCTCACGCGCGACGGGGACCGGCTCGTGAACTCCGACGGCAAGGCTCAGCTCTTCGACGGCCGCTCCGGCGAGCCGTTCCCGGAGCCGATCTCCGTGGGTTACATGTACATCCTCAAGCTGCACCACCTGGTGGACGACAAGATCCACGCGCGCTCGACGGGTCCGTACTCGATGATCACCCAGCAGCCGCTGGGCGGTAAGGCGCAGTTCGGTGGTCAGCGCTTCGGCGAGATGGAGGTCTGGGCCCTCGAGGCCTACGGCGCCGCCTACGCCCTGCAGGAGCTGCTGACGATCAAGTCCGACGACGTGACCGGCCGCGTGAAGGTCTACGAGGCCATCGTCAAGGGCGAGAACATCCCCGAGCCCGGGATCCCCGAGTCCTTCAAGGTGCTCATCCAGGAGATGCGCTCGCTCTGCCTGAACGTCGAGGCGCTCGACGCCGAGGGCAACGCCATCGAGCTGCGGGACGCCGACGACGAGGTGTACCGGGCCGCTGAGGAGCTCGGCATCGACCTCTCGCGGCGCCCCGACGCCAGCAGCGTCGACGAACTGTAGAGCCCGACAGGGCGTGCCGGACCGCCGCCGACCGCAAGAACACGGTCGGCGGCGCTCCCGGCGCCACCAGCCCGCCGCCGCTCATCGAAAAGCTGTACACGGTGTTCTACCGGAGGAAGTAGGAACCCTTGCTCGACGTCAATGTCTTCGACCAGCTCCACATCTCGCTCGCGACCGCGGGCGACGTGCGTGAGTGGTCGCACGGTGAGGTCAAGAAGCCCGAGACCATCAACTACCGCACCCTGAAGCCGGAGAAGGACGGTCTGTTCGGCGAGCAGATCTTCGGCCCCACCCGGGACTGGGAGTGCGCGTGCGGCAAGTACAAGCGCGTGCGCTACAAGGGCATCATCTGCGAGCGCTGCGGTGTCGAGGTCACCCGCTCGAAGGTCCGGCGCGAGCGCATGGGCCACATCGAGCTGGCCGCGCCCGTCACGCACATCTGGTACTTCAAGGGCGTCCCCTCGCGCCTGGGGTACCTGCTCAACCTGGCGCCGAAGGACCTTGAGAAGGTCATCTACTTCGCCGCCTACATGATCACCGAGGTGGACGAGGACGGCCGGCACGAGGACCAGCCCTCTCTCCAGAACGAGATGGACCTGGAGAAGAAGCAGGTCGAGACCCGGCGCGACGCCGACATCGAGGCCCGCGCCCAGCGGCTCGAGGCCGACCTCGCCGAGCTCGAGGCGTCCGGCGCCAAGGCCGACGCGCGCGACAAGGTGCGCAAGTCCGCCGAGCGCGAGATGGCCCAGATCCGCAAGCGCGCGGACCAGGACCTCGACCGGCTCGAGCGCGTCTGGGACCGCTTCAAGAACCTCAAGGTCGGTGACCTCGAGGGTGACGAGCTGCTCTACCGCGAGCTCAACGCCCGCTACGGCATCTACTTCAAGGGCTCGATGGGCGCCGAGGCGATCCAGAAGCGCCTGGAGACCTTCGACCTGCAGGCCGAGGCCGACTCCCTGCGCGAGACCATCGCCACGGGCACCGGTCAGCGCAAGACCCGGGCGCTGAAGCGCCTGAAGGTCGTCAACGCGTTCCTCACCACCGGCAACTCGCCGCTGGGCATGGTCCTGGACTGCGTCCCGGTCATCCCGCCGGACCTGCGCCCGATGGTCCAGCTCGACGGTGGCCGCTTCGCCACCTCCGACCTGAACGACCTGTATCGCCGCGTCATCAATCGCAACAACCGCCTCAAGCGGCTGCTCGACCTCGGCGCGCCTGAGATCATCGTCAACAACGAGAAGCGCATGCTCCAGGAGTCGGTGGACGCGCTCTTCGACAACGGCCGCCGCGGGCGTCCGGTGACGGGCCCGGGCAACCGAGCCCTGAAGTCGATCTCCGACATGCTCAAGGGCAAGCAGGGCCGGTTCCGCCAGAACCTGCTCGGCAAGCGCGTCGACTACTCCGGCCGTTCGGTCATCGTGGTCGGCCCGACCCTGCAGCTGCACCAGTGCGGTCTGCCCAAGCAGATGGCCCTGGAGCTGTTCAAGCCGTTCGTGATGAAGCGCCTCGTGGACCTCAACCACGCGCAGAACATCAAGGCGGCCAAGCGCATGGTCGAGCGCTCGCGCCCGCAGGTGTGGGACGTCCTCTCCGAGGTCATCCGCGAGCACCCGGTGCTGCTCAACCGCGCCCCGACCCTGCACCGCCTGGGCATCCAGGCCTTCGAGCCCCAGCTGGTCGAGGGCAAGGCCATCCAGCTGCACCCGCTCGTCTGCGGCGCGTTCAACGCCGACTTCGACGGCGACCAGATGGCCGTGCACCTGCCGCTGAGCGCGGAGGCGCAGGCCGAGGCCCGCATCCTGATGCTGTCCTCGAACAACATCCTCAAGCCGTCGGACGGCCGTCCGGTGACCATGCCCACCCAGGACATGATCATCGGCCTGTTCCACCTGACGTCGGACCGCAGCGACGCCCTGGGCGAGGGCCGTTCCTTCGCCTCCATGGCCGAGGCGATCATGGCCTACGACGCCGGCGAGCTCGACCTCAACGCGGTCGTGAAGATCCGCTTCCCCGAGCTCGTCCCGCCGCAGGGCTGGACGGCGCCGGAGGGCTGGGAGGACGGCGACCCGTACGTCCTCGAGACCACGCTGGGCCGCGCCCTGTTCAACGAGCTGCTGCCGGTCGACTACCCGTACATCAACGGTGTGGTGGACAAGAAGGTGCTCGGCAGCATCGTCAACGACCTGGCCGAGCGGTACCCGAAGGTGGAGGTCGGGGCGAGCCTCGACGCGCTGAAGGAGGCCGGCTTCCGGTGGGCGTCGCGCTCCGGCGTGACCATCGCGATCTCCGACGTCGTCGCCCCCGAGGCGAAGGCGGGCATCCTCGAGAAGTACGAGGGGGAGGCCGCGAAGATCCAGGAGCAGTACGACATCGGTCTGATCACGGACGACGAGCGCCGTCAGGAGCTCATCGACATCTGGACCCAGGCGACCAACGACGTCGACGCGGCGATGCGGGAGAACTTCCCGGAGCGCAACACGGTGTTCCGCATGGTCTCCTCGGGTGCCCGCGGTAACTGGATGCAGGTCCGTCAGATCGCCGGTATGCGTGGTCTGGTGGCGGACCCGAAGGGCGAGATCATCCCGCGCCCGATCAAGTCCAACTACCGCGAGGGCCTGTCCGTCCTCGAGTACTTCATCGCCACCCACGGTGCCCGCAAGGGCCTGGCCGACACCGCCCTGCGGACCGCCGACTCCGGGTACCTCACCCGTCGTCTGGTGGACGTCTCCCAGGACGTCATCGTCCGCGAGGACGACTGCGGCACCCGCATGGGCCTGACGATGACGATCGCCGAGCCGGACTCCCAGGGCAACCTGGTGCGCGCCGAGACGGTGGAGACCAGCGTCTACGCCCGTACGGTCGCCCAGGACGTCAAGGACGCGGACGGCAACGTCCTCGCCGCGGCGGGCGACGACGCGGGCGACGTGCTCATCGAGCGCCTCGTCGCGGCCGGCATCACCGAGGTCAAGATCCGCTCGGTGCTGACCTGCGAGTCCCGCGTCGGTACCTGCGCCAAGTGCTACGGCCGCTCCCTGGCCACCGGCAAGCTGGTGGACATCGGCGAGGCCGTCGGCATCATCGCCGCGCAGTCCATCGGCGAGCCCGGCACGCAGCTGACCATGCGTACGTTCCACACCGGTGGCGCCGCCTCCGCGGAGGACATCACGCAGGGTCTGCCCCGTGTCCAGGAGCTGTTCGAGGCCCGCACCCCCAAGGGTGAGGCCCCGATCGCCGAGGCCGCCGGCCGCGTGAAGATCGACGACACCGAGCGCACGCGCAAGATCGTCATCACGCGCGACGACGGCCAGGAGGACGCCGTCTACCCGGTCACCAAGCGTGCCCGCCTGCTGGTCGAGGACGGCGAGCACGTCGCCGTCGGCAAGCAGCTGATCGCCGGTGCCGTGGACCCGAAGAAGGTCCTGCGGATCCTCGGCCCGCGCGCCACGCAGAAGCACCTCGTCGAGCAGGTCCAGGAGGTCTACCGCTCCCAGGGCGTGGACATCCACGACAAGCACATCGAGGTCATCGTCCGCCAGATGCTGCGCCGCGTGACGGTGCTCGACTCCGGCGACTCGCGACTGCTGCCCGGCGAGCTCATGGAGCGCAGCCGTTTCGAGACCGAGAACCGGCGCGTGGTCTCCGAGGGCGGCACCCCCGCCTCCGGCCGGCCCGAGCTGATGGGTATCACCAAGGCCTCGCTCGCCACCGACTCGTGGCTCTCCGCCGCCTCCTTCCAGGAGACGACGAAGGTGCTCACCGAGGCGGCCATGAGCAGCCGGCGGGACCCGCTCCTCGGCCTCAAGGAGAACGTCATCCTCGGTAAGCTCATCCCGGCCGGGACGGGCCTGCCCCGCTACCACGAGGTGGTCGTGGAGCCGACCGAGGAGGCCAAGGCCCAGGCGTTCAGCCGGCTGGGCTACAGCGACATCGACTTCGCCCCCACCGGCGGCACCAACGAGTCGATCCTCCTCGACGACCTGGACTTCGGTCCGGACACGTACGGGCTGGAGTTCCGCTGATCCACGCATAGGCGCGGCGGGGCCGAGAGGTTCTCACCTCCCGGCCCCGCCGCGTGTCACGGACGTGGTGCGCCGCCAAGGTGTCGCACGCCACGCCCCATGCTCGCCCCAAGCTTTGACGCACGAAACCGCCGCAGAGTACGCTGTTCGGCGGTGCCCGCGACATTCGGGCTCTCGTGCGTGCCTCTCACGCCGCTGGGTCACCAGCCCGGCAGGAGCGGGGCCCGCAGGCGTCACCGCCCAGTAGCAGCACGTCGATCCGCCCTTTACGGTGGCAGACGAGGCCGCGCAGCAGCTGGTCGACACGCCCGACAGCGGGGGCAGGGGGAGCGAGCCAGGTCGGGCCGGATGCGGTCCGTGCCGGTCGACCCCGTGGTCGGGCGAGCAGAGAAACATCGACACAGCAAGTACTTCGAGACGGAGATGTAGTGCCCACGATTCAGCAGCTGGTCCGCAAGGGCCGTAGCGTCAAGGTCGGGACTTCCAAGACGCCGGCCCTCAAGGGCAGCCCGCAGCGTCGCGGTGTGTGCACCCGCGTGTACACCACGACCCCGAAGAAGCCGAACTCGGCCCTTCGCAAGGTCGCCCGCGTGCGCCTGTCCTCCGGCATCGAGGTCACCGCGTACATCCCCGGCGTCGGTCACAACCTCCAGGAGCACTCCATCGTGCTGGTGCGCGGCGGTCGTGTGAAGGACCTGCCCGGTGTCCGTTACAAGATCGTCCGCGGCGCGCTCGACACCCAGGGTGTTCGTGGCCGCCAGCAGGCTCGCAGCCGTTACGGCGCGAAGAAGGAGAAGAAGTAATGCCTCGTAAGGGCCCCGCCCCGAAGCGTCCGCTCGTCGTCGACCCGGTCTACGGCTCCCCGGTCGTGACCCAGCTGGTCAACCGCGTCCTGCAGGACGGCAAGAAGTCCACGGCCGAGCGCATCGTCTACGGCGCCCTCGAGGGCGTTCGCGACAAGACGCAGTCCGACCCCGCCGTCGTCCTCAAGCGTGCGCTCGAGAACGTCCGTCCCTCCCTCGAGGTCCGCTCCCGCCGCGTCGGTGGCGCCACCTACCAGGTGCCCGTCGAGGTCCGGCCGGTGCGCCAGACCACGCTCGCGCTCCGCTGGCTCGTCGACTACGCGCGCTCGCGCCGCGAGAAGACCATGACCGAGCGCCTCATGAACGAGATCCTCGACGCGTCCAACGGCCTCGGCGCCGCGGTGAAGCGTCGCGAGGACACGCACAAGATGGCCGAGTCCAACAAGGCCTTCGCGCACTACCGCTGGTAGTCACGGCGCCGCCGCCGGTGATCCCGGCGGCGGCCCCCACGTCCTCACACACGACACGACCGAAGAGAGCCTCACGTGGCACTTGACGTGCTGACCGACCTGACCAAGGTCCGCAACATCGGCATCATGGCGCACATCGACGCCGGCAAGACGACGACGACCGAGCGGATCCTGTTCTACACCGGCATCAACTACAAGATCGGCGAGACGCACGACGGTGCCTCGACGATGGACTGGATGGAGCAGGAGCAGGAGCGCGGCATCACCATCACCTCCGCCGCCACCACCTGCTTCTGGAAGAACAACCAGATCAACATCATCGACACCCCCGGCCACGTCGACTTCACGGTCGAGGTCGAGCGCTCCCTGCGCGTGCTCGACGGGGCCGTCGCCGTCTTCGACGGCAAGGAGGGCGTCGAGCCCCAGTCCGAGACGGTGTGGCGCCAGGCGGACAAGTACGACGTCCCGCGCATCTGCTTCGTCAACAAGATGGACAAGCTCGGTGCGGACTTCTACTTCACCATCAAGACCATCGAGGACCGCCTCAAGGCGACGCCGCTCGTCATGCAGCTGCCGATCGGCTCCGAGAGCGACTTCCAGGGCGTCGTCGACCTCGTGAACATGCGCGCGCTGACCTGGCGCGGCGAGGTGAAGATCGGCGAGGACTACGAGGTCGAGGAGATCCCGGCCGACCTTCAGGAGAAGGCCGAGGAGTACCGCAACAAGCTCATCGAGCAGGTCGCGGAGGCTGACGAGGAGCTGCTCGAGAAGTACCTCGGCGGCGAGGAGCTCACGGTCGAGGAGATCAAGCGGGGCGTGCGCGCCCTGACCGTCGCCAGCGAGGCGTACCCGGTCTTCTGCGGCTCGGCGTTCAAGAACAAGGGCGTCCAGCCCATGCTCGACGCCGTCATCGACTACCTGCCCACCCCGCTCGACGTGCCGGCCGTCCAGGGCCACGCCGTCGGCAACGAGGAGCAGGTCGTCGAGCGCCACCCGGACGAGAAGGAGCCCTTCTCCGCCCTGGCGTTCAAGGTCGCGACGCACCCCTTCTTCGGCAAGCTCACCTACGTGCGTGTCTACTCCGGCACCGTCGCGCAGGGCGCCCAGGTCCTCAACTCCACCAAGGGGAAGAAGGAGCGCATCGGGAAGATGTTCCAGATGCACTCCAACAAGGAGAACCCGATCGAGGTCGCCCACGCCGGGCACATCTACGCCTTCATCGGTCTCAAGGACGTCACCACCGGTGACACCCTGTGCGCCATCGACTCGCCGATCATCCTCGAGTCGATGTCCTTCCCCGAGCCGGTCATCCACGTGGCCATCGAGCCCAAGACCAAGGGCGACCAGGAGAAGCTCTCCACGGCCATCCAGAAGCTGGCCGAGGAGGACCCCACGTTCTCCGTGAAGCTGGACGAGGAGACCGGCCAGACCGTCATCGGCGGCATGGGCGAGCTCCACCTCGACATCCTCGTGGACCGCATGCGCCGCGAGTTCAAGGTCGAGGCCAACGTCGGCGCGCCGATGGTCGCCTACCGGGAGACCATCCGCCGCAAGGTGGAGAAGGTCGACTACACCCACAAGAAGCAGACCGGTGGTTCCGGCCAGTTCGCGAAGGTGCAGGTCACCTTCGAGCCCCTCGACACCGCCGAGGGCGAGCTCTACGAGTTCGAGAACAAGGTCACCGGTGGCCGCATCCCGCGCGAGTACATCCCGAGCGTGGACGCCGGCATCCAGGACGCGCTCCAGAACGGCGTCCTCGCGGGCTACCCGATGGTGGGCGTCAAGGCGACCCTGCTGGACGGCGCCTACCACGACGTCGACTCCTCGGAGATGGCGTTCAAGATCGCCGGCTCCATGGTCCTCAAGGAGGGCGTCCGCAAGGCCGACCCGGCCCTGCTGGAGCCGATGATGGACGTCGAGGTGCGTACGCCCGAGGAGTACATGGGTGACGTCATTGGCGACCTCAACTCCCGCCGTGGCATGATCCAGTCGATGGAAGACGCGAGCGGCGTCAAGGTCGTCCGCGCTCTCGTGCCGCTGTCCGAGATGTTCGGGTACGTCGGCGACCTCCGGTCGAAGACCCAGGGTCGCGCGGTGTACTCGATGCAGTTCGACAGCTACGCGGAGGTTCCTCGGAACGTCGCCGAGGAGATCATCAAGAAGACCCGGGGCGAGTGAGTCCCACAGGTCGACCCTGCAGTAACCCCATAACCGACCCGTAGGATCCCATCCGCCCCGGCAGGGGCCGCCAAGCGCCTGCCAGAGCTGAGAGACAACTACCCAAGTCCCAGGAGGACCCCAGTGGCGAAGGCCAAGTTCGAGCGGACCAAGCCGCACGTCAACATCGGCACCATCGGTCACGTCGACCACGGCAAGACGACGCTGACCGCTGCGATCTCGAAGGTGCTGGCGGACAAGTACCCCGACCTGAACAAGTTCACCCCGTTCGACCAGGTGGACAACGCTCCCGAGGAGCGTCAGCGCGGTATCACGATCAACGTCTCGCACGTCGAGTACCAGACGGAGAAGCGCCACTACGCGCACGTCGACGCGCCGGGTCACGCCGACTACATCAAGAACATGATCACCGGTGCCGCCCAGATGGACGGCGCGATCCTGGTGGTCGCGGCGACCGACGGCCCGATGGCTCAGACCCGCGAGCACGTTCTGCTCGCCCGCCAGGTCGGCGTGCCGTACCTGCTGGTCGCGCTGAACAAGGCCGACATGGTCGACGACGAGGAGATCCTCGAGCTCGTCGAGATGGAGGTCCGCGAGCTGCTGTCGTCCCAGGGCTTCCCCGGCGACGACGTGCCGGTCGTGCGCGTCTCGGCTCTGAAGGCTCTCGAGGGCGACCCGGAGTGGGTCAAGTCCGTCGAGGAGCTCATGGACGCCGTCGACAACAACGTCCCGGACCCGGTCCGCGACATCGACAAGCCGTTCCTCATGCCCATCGAGGACGTCTTCACGATCACCGGCCGCGGCACCGTGGTCACCGGTCGTGTCGAGCGTGGCCAGCTCAAGGTGAACGAGGAGGTCGAGATCGTCGGTATCAAGGAGGCGAAGCAGACCACCACCGTCACCGGCATCGAGATGTTCCGCAAGCTGCTCGACACCGCGGACGCGGGTGAGAACGTCGGCCTGCTGCTGCGCGGCACCAAGCGCGAGGACGTCGAGCGCGGGCAGGTCGTCTGCAAGCCCGGCTCGATCACCCCGCACACCCAGTTCGAGGGTCAGGTCTACATCCTGGCCAAGGACGAGGGCGGTCGTCACAACCCCTTCTACTCGAACTACCGTCCGCAGTTCTACTTCCGGACCACCGACGTCACCGGCGTCATCACGCTGCCCGAGGGCACCGAGATGGTCATGCCCGGCGACAACACCGAGATGACGGTCGAGCTGATCCAGCCGATCGCCATGGAGGAGGGCCTCGGCTTCGCCATCCGCGAGGGTGGCCGCACCGTCGGCTCCGGCCGCGTCACCAAGATCCTCAAGTGATCGCCCGCCAGGCCTAGGCCTGGCACCCGCCGGGGGAGACCCCGGCAGCCGGCCCCGGCCGGCGAGCGCAGGACCACAGGGCCCGGCAGCTGCATCAGCAGCTGCCGGGCCCTTGTCGGTGTTGCGGGGCGGCAGCAGTTCGGGGTGCGTGCGTGTGCGGGCAGGGCCGGGGCGTGTGCGCCGGCAAGGTCGGGTGCGTGTGCGGGGGGAAGTTGGGGCGCGAGAGCGGCGGAGCGGGTCCGGGTGCGCCGAGCCTCAGGGTGCGGCTTGGAGATGCTGCCTCCCGCCGTCCCGCCGTCCCGCCGTCCCGCCGTCCCGCAGTCCGGCCGTCCCAGTCGCTTCCGCCGCAGTCCCAGCCGCTTCCGCCGCGGAACGGGGGAGGTTGCTGTCGCACAGCGACACCAGTCATCCCCGGTCCTCATGCGCGGCCCGCGTACGGATCCGCGAGGAAGCGGATCGGGCGCCGCCGGCGCCGTGGACGTGCTGGCAGCTGCGGCCGCGGTCGAGCCGGCCGATCCCGCGGGCTGCGCCCGCCCCGGTGGGCAGCGTCACAAGGGTGATCAGGGCCGGGGGCTCGCGGCCCGGCGCCGCGTGCTGGTAACGTAACGGGGCCGGGACGCGCGAGCGTGCCTGCCGGGTAGTGATCCAGTCCTCACCGCGGGGAAGGGGTCCTGATTGGCCAACTGGCCCGTCGCTCTGGCAGACTAGTCCGGTTGCCTGGGGTCAGGCCCCAGAGACATGACTGCTGGATCGGGTGCCAACACCCAGGTCCGAACAAGCATCACAACGACCACCCCCGAACGGGGATCCGGGTCGGAGCATGTTGCCTTCCGCGACACGCCCGAGCGCGGGGGTCGGTACAGGTAGCGGTACGAGAGAGGTTAGACGACGCCATGGCGGGACAGAAGATCCGCATCCGGCTCAAGTCCTACGACCACGAGGTCATCGACAGCTCGGCGCGCAAGATCGTCGACACGGTGACTCGCGCTGGTGCGACGGTCGTGGGCCCGGTGCCGCTGCCGACGGAGAAGAACGTCTTCGTCGTCATCCGTTCGCCCCACAAGTACAAGGACAGCCGCGAGCACTTCGAGATGCGCACCCACAAGCGCCTCATCGACATCGTCGACCCGACGCCGAAGGCTGTCGACTCGCTCATGCGTCTCGACCTGCCGGCGGACGTCAACATCGAGATCAAGCTCTGAGGACTCCTGCAATGACTACGACTTCCCAGCAGGCTGCCGGCCGCGCCGTCAAGGCGCTGCTCGGCACGAAGCTCGGCATGACCCAGGTCTGGGACGAGGCCGGGCGCCTTGTTCCCGTCACGGTCGTCCAGGTGGGCACGAACGTGGTGACGCAGGTGCGTTCCGCGGAGACCGACGGCTACAACGCCGTCCAGCTCGCCTTCGGCCAGATCGACCCGCGCAAGGTCACCCAGCCGCTCAAGGGCCACTTCGAGAAGGCCGGGGTCACCCCGCGCCGCCACGTGGCCGAGATCCGCACCTCCGACGCCGCCGAGTACAGCCTCGGCCAGGAGCTCTCGGTGGACACCTTCGAGGCCGGCCAGCGCGTCGACGTCGTCGGCACCACCAAGGGCAAGGGCACGGCCGGTGTCATGAAGCGCCACGGCTTCGCCGGCGTCTCTGCCTCGCACGGCTCGCACCGCAACCACCGCAAGCCCGGCTCGATCGGTGGCGCCTCGACGCCGTCGCGCGTGTTCAAGGGCCTGCGCATGGCCGGCCGGATGGGCAACGAGCGCCAGACCACCCAGAACCTCACGATCCACGCCATCGACGCTGAGCGGGGCCTCGTGCTCGTCGCCGGCGCCATCCCCGGCAACAAGGGTGGCGTCGTCGTGATCCGTACCGCCGCGAAGGGGGCGTGAGCCGCATGGCAACCACGCAGACCGTCGACGTCCTGGACGCCACGGGCGAGAAGGCCGGCTCGGCCGACCTGCCCGCGGAGGTCTTCGACGTCCAGACGAACGTGCCGCTGATCCACCAGGTCGTCGTCGCCCAGCTGGCGGCCGCCCGCCAGGGCACCCACGCCACCAAGACCCGCGGCGACGTCCGCGGCGGTGGCCGCAAGCCCTACAAGCAGAAGGGCACCGGCCGCGCGCGCCAGGGCTCGACCCGCGCGCCGCAGTTCGCCGGCGGTGGCACCGTCCACGGCCCGCAGCCGCGCGACTACAGCCAGCGCACCCCCAAGAAGATGAAGGCCGCCGCCCTCCGCGGCGCCCTGTCCGACCGGGCCCGCGCCGGCCGCGTGCACGTCGTCTCCTCGCTGGTCTCCGGCGAGACCCCGAAGACGGCCGCCGCGCTGACCGCGCTGAAGAACGTCGTGGCCGACCGGACGGCGCTGGTCGTCGTGGAGCGCGGCGACGAGCTCAGCGTCCTGAGCCTGCGCAACGTCCCGAGCGTCCACCTGCTCTGGGCCGACCAGCTCAACACCTACGACGTCCTGGTCAACGACGACGTCGTGTTCACCTCCGGTGCGCTGCAGGCCTTCCTGCGCGGCCCGAAGGGCGAGGAGGAGACGAAGTGAGCCTCGAGGCGAGCAAGAACCCCCGCGACATCATCATCAAGCCGATCGTCTCCGAGAAGAGCTACGGCCTGATCGACGAGGGCAAGTACACCTTCGAGGTGGACCCGCGCTCGAACAAGACCGAGATCAAGAACGCCATCGAGAAGATCTTCGACGTGAAGGTCGCCTCGGTGAACACGGCGAACCGTGCGGGCAAGTCCCGCCGGACCAAGTTCGGCCTCGGCAAGCGCAAGGACACCAAGCGCGCGATCGTCACGCTGCGCGAGGGAACCATCGACATCTTTGGCGAGGTCGCCGGCTGACGCCGGCGCGCCGAAGGAAGGATCGAAAATGGGAATCCGTAAGTACAAGCCGACGACGCCGGGCCGCCGCGGTTCGAGCGTGGCCGACTTCGTCGAGATCACCCGGTCCGAGCCGGAGAAGTCGCTGGTCCGCCCGCTGTCGAAGACAGGTGGCCGCAACTCCACCGGTCGGATCACCACCCGCCACAAGGGCGGTGGCCACAAGCGCGCCTACCGCGTGATCGACTTCCGTCGTCACGACAAGGACGGCGTCCCGGCGAAGGTCGCGCACATCGAGTACGACCCGAACCGCACCGCGCGCATCGCGCTCCTGCACTACGCCGACGGCGAGAAGCGCTACATCCTCGCGCCGAACAAGCTCAAGCAGGGCGACCGCATCGAGAACGGCGCGGGCGCGGACATCAAGCCCGGCAACAACCTGCCGCTGCGCAACATCCCGGTCGGTACCGTCGTCCACGCCATCGAGCTCCGGCCCGGCGGCGGCGCGAAGATCGCCCGCTCCGCCGGCACGTCGGTCCAGCTGGTCGCCAAGGAGGGCAAGTTCGCGCAGCTGCGCATGCCGTCCGGCGAGATCCGCAACGTCGACGCGCGCTGCCGCGCCTCCGTCGGCGAGGTCGGCAACGCCGAGCAGTCGAACATCAACTGGGGCAAGGCCGGCCGCATGCGCTGGAAGGGCAAGCGCCCGACCGTCCGCGGCGTCGTCATGAACCCGGTCGACCACCCGCACGGTGGTGGTGAGGGCAAGACCTCCGGTGGTCGTCACCCGGTCAGCCCGTGGGGCCAGCCCGAGGGCCGGACCCGCCGTCCGAACAAGCCGAGCGACCAGCTCATCGTGCGCCGTCGCCGTACCGGCAAGAAGCGCTGATAGGGAGACGACGACATGCCTCGCAGTCTGAAGAAGGGCCCCTTCGTCGACGACCACCTGCAGAAGAAGGTGGACGTCCAGAACGAGAAGGGGACGAAGAACGTCATCAAGACCTGGTCCCGCCGGTCGGTCATCACGCCCGACTTCCTGGGCCACACCTTTGCGGTGCACGACGGCCGGAAGCACGTCCCGGTCTTCGTCACCGAGTCGATGGTCGGCCACAAGCTCGGGGAGTTCGCCCCGACCCGCACCTACCGCGGGCACGACAAGGACGACCGCAAGGCTCGCCGCCGCTGAGGCGACGACCTTCCCGAGCACACCGAACCGACAAGTAAGGCAGGAACATGGAAGCCAAGGCGCAGGCGCGATTTGTGCGCGTCACGCCTCAGAAGGCGCGCCGTGTCGTGGACGTCGTCCGCGGCAAGCGCGCTGAGGAGGCAGTGTCCGTGCTGCGGTTCGCCCCGCAGGCGGCGGCCGAGCCCGTGCGCAAGGTTGTCGAGAGCGCGATCGCCAACGCCCGCGTGAAGGCCGACCAGGCCAGCGAGGCGTTCGACGAGTCCAAGCTCGTCGTCATCGAGGCGTTCGTCGACGAGGGTCCCACCCTGAAGCGGTTCCGGCCGCGCGCCCAGGGCCGGGCCAGCCGCATCCTCAAGCGCACCAGCCACATCACCGTCATCGTCGGTGAGGCTGAGACCAACGGCGCGGCCAAGCAGGCCGCCGGCACGAAGGGGAGGACCCGATAGTGGGTCAGAAGGTCAACCCGACCGGGTTCCGGCTCGGCATCACCACCGATCACCGTTCGCGCTGGTTCGCCGACAGCACCAAGGCCGGCCAGCGCTACCGCGACTACGTGCGCGAGGACGTGGCGATCCGTCGCCTCATGTCCGCCGGGCTCGAGCGCGCCGGCATCTCCAAGGTCGACATCGAGCGCACCCGTGACCGCGTGCGCGTCGACCTGCACACCGCCCGCCCGGGCATCGTCATCGGGCGTCGTGGTGCGGAGGCCGACCGCCTGCGCGGGGAGCTCGAGAAGCTCACGGGCAAGCAGGTCCAGCTGAACATCCTCGAGGTCAAGAACCCCGAGGTCGACGCCCAGCTGGTCGCGCAGGGCATCGCCGAGCAGCTCGCGAGCCGTGTCTCCTTCCGCCGCGCGATGCGCAAGGGCATGCAGTCGGCCCAGCGCGCCGGCGCCAAGGGCATCCGGGTGCAGTGCTCCGGCCGCCTCGGTGGCGCCGAGATGTCGCGTTCGGAGTTCTACCGCGAGGGCCGCGTGCCGCTGCACACCCTCCGCGCGAACATCGACTTCGGGTTCTTCGAGGCCCGCACCACCTTCGGCCGCATCGGCGTGAAGGTCTGGATCTACAAGGGTGACGTGACCGAGAAGGAGTACGCCCGCGAGCAGGCCGACTCCGCCTCCCGCGCGCCGCGTGGTCGTGGTGGGGAGCGCCGTGGCGCCCCGCGCCGTGACGGCGCCGGCCGCGGCGGCGAGTCCCGCACGCAGGCCGCTCCCGCCGCGGCGGGCCAGGGCGACGCCCCGGCCGCCGAGGCTTCGGCACCGACCGGAACGGAGGCCTGAGCCGTGCTCATCCCCCGGCGGACCAAGCACCGCAAGCAGCACCACCCGACGCGCCGCGGCGTGGCCAAGGGTGGCACGTCGATCTCCTTCGGCGACTACGGCATCCAGGCTCTGGAGGGTGCGTACGTCACCAACCGGCAGATCGAGGCCGCCCGTATCGCCATGACCCGCCACATCAAGCGTGGCGGCAAGGTGTGGATCAACATCTTCCCCGACCGCCCGCTCACCAAGAAGCCGGCCGAGACCCGCATGGGTTCCGGCAAGGGTTCGCCCGAGTGGTGGATCGCCAACGTCAAGCCCGGCCGCATCATGTTCGAGCTGGCCGGCGTCGATGAGCAGCTCGCTCGCGAGGCCATGAGCCGCGCGCAGCACAAGCTGCCGATGAAGACTCGCTTCGTGAGTCGTGAGGGTGGTGAAGGCTGATGGCCATCGGAAGCAAGGGCCTGGCTCCGGCCGACCTGGACGGGATGGACAACGACCGTCTCGCGCAGGAGCTGGAGAAGGCCAAGGCCGAGCTGTTCAACCTGCGGTTCTCCGCGGCGACCGGGCAGCTTGAGGACCACGGCCGGCTCAAGGCCGTGCGTCGTGACATCGCCCGCATCTACACGATCGTGCGCGAGCGCGAGCTCGGCATCCGCACGGCGCCGAGCACCGAGAAGTGAACGAGGTCCCAGTGAGCGAGAACACGACGTCCACGGCCCCCGAGGCCGCCGCGGACCGCAACTTCCGCAAGACGCGCCGCGGCTACGTGGTCAGCGACAAGATGGACAAGACCGTGGTGGTCGAGGTCGAGGACCGCGTCAAGCACGCGCTCTACGGCAAGGTCATCCGCCGCACCGAGCGGGTCAAGGCCCACGACGAGACCAACGAGGTCGGCGTCGGGGACCTGGTCCTCATCATGGAGACCCGCCCGCTGTCGGCCACCAAGCGCCACCGCGTGGTCGAGATCCTCGAGAAGGCCAAGTAGTCCCGGCCCTCTAGCCCACCATCCGTTCGGCCAGGCTCGGCCCCGCCGAGAACCGGCACGACGACAGGAGTTAATCGAATGATCCAGCAGGAGTCGCGGCTGAAGGTCGCCGACAACACCGGTGCGAAGGAGATCCTCTGCATCCGCGTGCTCGGCGGCTCGGGCCGGCGCTATGCCGGCATCGGCGACACGATCGTCGCCACCGTCAAGGACGCCATCCCCGGCGGCAACGTCAAGAAGGGCGACGTCGTCAAGGCGGTCGTGGTCCGCACGACCAAGGAGCGCCGCCGCCCGGACGGCTCGTACATCAAGTTCGACGAGAACGCAGCCGTCATCCTCAAGGCCGACGGCGACCCGCGCGGGACCCGCATCTTCGGCCCGGTGGGCCGCGAGCTGCGCGACAAGAAGTTCATGCGCATCATTTCTCTGGCGCCGGAGGTGCTCTGACCATGGCGAAGATCAAGAAGGGCGACCTCGTCGTCGTCATCGCCGGCCGTGACAAGGGCAAGCAGGGCCGCGTGCTCGAGGTGCTCAAGGACTCCGACCGCGTCGTCGTCGAGGGTGTCCAGCGCGCCACGAAGCACACCAAGGTCGGCCAGTCCAGCCGTGGCGCCCGCACGGGCGGCATCGAGACGGTCGAGGCCCCCATCCACGTCAGCAACGTGATGGTGGTCGACCCGGAGACCAAGAAGGGCACCCGGGTGGGTCACCGCACCGAGCAGGTCGAGCGCGACGGCCGGACCCGCACCGTGCGGGTCCGCGTGGCCAAGCGCTCCGGTAAGGACATCTGAGCATGAGCGAGACCACCACCACCGTGACGCCGCGCCTCAAGCAGCGCTACCGCGACGAGATCGTCGCCGGGCTGCGTGAGGAGTTCCAGCACGCCAACGTCAACGAGGTCGCCGGCCTGACCAAGATCGTGGTCAACATGGGCGTCGGCGACGCCGCTCGTGACTCGAAGCTGATCGAGGGCGCCATCCGCGACCTCAGCCTCATCACCGGCCAGAAGCCGCAGGTCACCAAGGCCCGCAAGTCCATCGCGCAGTTCAAGCTGCGCGAGGGCCAGCCGATCGGCGCGCACGTGACGCTGCGCGGCGACCGCATGTGGGAGTTCCTGGACCGTCTGCTCTCCGTGGCGCTGCCCCGCATCCGTGACTTCCGCGGCCTGTCGCCCAAGCAGTTCGACGGCCACGGGAACTACACCTTCGGTCTGACCGAGCAGTCGATGTTCCACGAGATCGACCAGGACAAGATCGACCGGGTGCGCGGCATGGACATCACGGTCGTCACCTCGGCCACCACCGACGAAGAAGGGCGTTCGCTGCTGCGTCGCCTCGGATTCCCGTTCAAGGAGAACTGAGATGGCGAAGACCGCCCTGGTTCAGAAGGCCAACCGCAAGCCGAAGTTCCCCGTGCGTGGCTACACCCGCTGCCAGCGCTGCGGGCGCCCGCACTCGGTGTACCGCAAGTTCGGGCTGTGCCGGATCTGCCTGCGGGAGATGGCCCTCGCCGGCCAGCTCCCCGGTGTGACCAAGTCCAGCTGGTAAACGACTACGTCGCAGGTCCCGCGAGGAAACCACGACGAGGAAGGGCTGAGGCCCGATGACTATGACCGACCCCATCGCAGACATGCTCACGCGTCTGCGCAACGCCAACTCGGCGTACCACGAGACGGTTGCGATGCCGTACTCGAAGCTCAAGGCGAACATCGCGGAGATCCTGAAGGCCGAGGGTTACATCGCCGGCTGGACCGTCGAGGACGCCGAGGTGGGCAAGACGCTGACCCTGGACCTGAAGTTCGGCCCGAACCGCGAGCGCTCGCTCGCCGGTGTGCGCCGCGTGTCCAAGCCGGGCCTGCGCGTCTACGCCAAGTCCACGAACCTGCCCAGGGTCCTCGGCGGCCTGGGGGTGGCCATTCTGTCCACCTCCTCCGGCCTGCTGACCGACCGCGAGGCACAGACCAAGGGTGTGGGCGGGGAAGTCCTCGCCTACGTCTGGTGACCAGGAAGGAAGCAGAGCATGTCTCGAATCGGTAGGCTCCCCGTCCCGGTCCCCGCTGGCGTCGACGTCACCATCGACGGTGCCAACGTCACCGTCAAGGGCCCCAAGGGCACCCTGTCCCACACCGTGGCCGAACCCATCACCGTCGCCCGCGACGAGGACGGCGCCCTCGTGGTGACCCGTCCGAACGACGAGCGCGAGTCCCGCTCGCTGCACGGTCTCACCCGCACGCTGCTGGCCAACCTGGTCGTCGGCGTCACCCAGGGCTACACCAAGCAGCTGGAGATCGTCGGCACCGGTTACCGCGTGCAGGCCAAGGGCTCGGACCTCGAGTTCGCGCTCGGGTTCTCCCACCCCGTCTCGGTGAAGGCCCCGGAGGGCATCACCTTCTCGGTCGAGGGCCCCACGAAGTTCACCGTCTCCGGCATCGACAAGCAGCTCGTCGGCGAGACCGCGGCGAACATCCGCAAGATCCGTAAGCCCGAGCCCTACAAGGGCAAGGGCGTGCGCTACGCCGGCGAGCAGGTCCGCCGCAAGGTCGGAAAGGCTGGTAAGTAACCCATGGCTATCTCCGTCAAGGGCAAGGGCAAGCAGGTCGCCCGCACGCGCCGTCACCTGCGGGTGCGCAAGCGCGTCACCGGCACCGCCGAGCGTCCGCGTCTCGTCGTCACCCGTTCCAGCCGCCACATGGTCGCCCAGCTGGTGGACGACACCACCGGCCGCACCCTGGCCTCGGCCTCGACGCTCGAGGCGGACCTCCGGGTCGCCGAGGGTGACAAGGTCGCCAAGGCGCGCAGGGTCGGCGAGCTCGTCGCCGAGCGTGCGAAGAGCGCCGGGGTCGACGCCGCGGTGTTCGACCGCGGCGGCAACAAGTACCACGGGCGGGTCGCGGCGGTCGCCGACGGCGCCCGCGAGGGTGGTCTGACCCTGTGACCAAGCAGAGCGTACGAGAGCAGAGGAACATCTGATGGCTGCACCGCAGCGAGGCAGGACCACCGGTCCGGCTACCGGCTCGGGCGAGAACCGCGAGGGCGGGGCCCGCCGCGAGGGCGGCAACCGCCGCGACGGTGGCCGTCGCGACAGCAACCGTCGCGGGGCCGAGGACAAGAACCAGTACATCGAGCGCGTCGTCACGATCAACCGCGTGGCCAAGGTCGTGAAGGGTGGTCGTCGCTTCAGCTTCACCGCCCTCGTGGTCGTCGGCGACGGTGACGGCACGGTCGGCGTCGGCTACGGCAAGGCCAAGGAGGTGCCCGCGGCGATCGCCAAGGGCGTCGAGGAGGCGAAGAAGAACTTCTTCCGCGTCCCCCGCGTGGCCCGCACCATCCCGCACGCCGTGCAGGGTGAGGCCGCCGCAGGCGTCGTCTTCCTGCGCCCGGCCTCCCCGGGTACCGGGGTCATCGCCGGTGGCCCGGTCCGCGCCGTCCTGGACTGCGCCGGCATCCACGACATCCTGAGCAAGTCCCTCGGGTCGTCCAACGCGATCAACATCGTCCACGCCACCGTGGCGGCGCTGAAGGGGCTCGAGCAGCCCGAGGCCGTCGCCGCCCGCCGTGGCCTGCCCCTGGAGCACGTGGCCCCGGCCGCGCTGCTGCGGGCGCGCGCCAAGGGCGAGGCCAAGGAGCGCGAGGACAAGGCTGCCACCGAGCAGACCGTCGGGGCAGGTGCGTGATGGCTCAGCTCAAGGTGACCCAGACCAAGTCCGTCATCGGCGGCAAGCAGAACCAGCGTGACACGCTGCGCTCGCTGGGCCTCAGGCGCATCGGCCAGTCGGTCGTTCGCGAGGACAAGCCCGAGGTCCGCGGCATGATCACGACGGTGGCGCACCTCGTCACCGTCGAGGAGGTCGACTGACCATGGCCGATTCCAAGAACACCGGCGCCGAGGCGCAGGTCCACACCCTCAAGGTGCACCACCTGCGTCCTGCCCCCGGGGCGAAGTCCGCCAAGATCCGCGTCGGACGCGGTGAGGGTGGCAAGCGCGGGAAGACCGCCGGCCGCGGTACCAAGGGCACCAAGGCCCGGTACCAGGTGCCGGAGCGCTTCGAGGGTGGGCAGATGCCGCTGCACATGCGGCTGCCCAAGCTCCGCGGCTTCAAGAACCCCAACCGCACCGAGTACCAGGTCGTGAACCTGGAGAAGCTCGGCGCGCTCTACCCCGAGGGTGGCACCGTCACCCGCGAGGACCTCGTCGCCAAGGGCGCCGTGCGCTCCGGGCAGCTCGTCAAGGTCCTCGGGACCGGAGAGCTGAACGTCAAGCTCGAGGTCACGGTCGACGCGTGGTCCGCGTCGGCGAAGTCGAAGATCGAGGCTGCCGGCGGGACCATCTCCGCCGAGTGAGCCAGCGACGCGGGCGGTCCGGCCAAGCCGGGCCGCCCGCGTCGTCGTTCCCGCGGTGGGACGTGACCGGGGGAGCGTCCCACCGCAGGAGCGTCTCCACCGCAGGGGTGTCCCGCCGCAGGGACGTCTCCACCGCAGGGGCGGCCGGGCCGAGAGCGCCCGGCATCCGTGCCGCGGTCGGGGAAGCGGCGACGGTCGCGATAGTCTGACCGACGGCCCGTGCCGCGCATGCGGTCAGCAAGGCCCCAGAACGGGCCCGATCAGCAGGAGGAAGATTGCTCAGCGCATTCGCCCAGGCGTTCCGCACGCCTGATCTGCGGCGCAAGCTGCTCTTCACGCTGGGGATCATGGCGATCTTCCGGCTGGGCACCTTCGTGCCGGCCCCCGGCGTCTCCTACGCGAACGTCCAGCAGTGCCTCGCGAGCGCGGGCACCGCCGACCTTCTCGGCATGGTGAACCTCTTCAGCGGCGGGGCACTGCTCCAGCTGAGCATCTTCGCGCTGGGGATCATGCCCTACATCACGGCGAGCATCATCGTCCAGCTCATGCGCGTGGTCATCCCGCGCTTCGAGGAGCTGCACAAGGAGGGCCAGGCCGGCACGGCCAAGCTCACCCAGTACACCCGCTACCTGACGATCTTCCTGGCGGTCCTGCAGTCCTCCGTGATCGTCACGGTCGCAAACTCCCAGCTCTTCCCGGGCTGCCCCGTGCTGCCCATCCCGGACGACTCGCCCGGCAGTCTGCTGCTGACCATCGTCGCGATGACGGCGGGCACCGGGCTGATCATGTGGCTGGGCGAGCTCATCACCGAGCGCGGCGTCGGCAACGGCATGTCGCTGCTGATCTTCACCTCGATCGCGGCGTCCTTCCCGGGCTCCTTCGGCTCGATCCTCCAGAGCGACGGCGGGGTCGGCCGCCTGCTCGCCGTCATCGCGCTGATCCTGCTCGTGACGCTGCTGATCGTCTTCGTCGAGCAGTCGCAGCGACGCGTCCCGGTGCAGTACGCCAAGCGGATGGTGGGGCGCCGGATGTACGGCGGCTCGTCCACCTACATCCCGATCAAGATCAACATGGCGAACGTGATCCCGGTGATCTTCGCGTCCTCGCTGCTCGCGCTGCCGACGCTGGCCGCGCAGTTCGGGGACCAGACCCAGGGCTGGGTGCAGTGGATCATGGTCAACCTGGCCACCCCGTCCGCGCCGCTGTACCTCGGCCTCTTCGCCGTGCTGATCCTGTTCTTCACGTTCTTCTACACCTCGATCACGTTCAACCCCGAAGAGGTCGCGGACAACATGAAGCGCTACGGCGGCTTCATCCCCGGCATCCGGGCGGGCCGCCCCACGGCCGAGTACCTGCAGTACGTGATCACCCGCATCACCACGGTGGGAGCCATCTACCTGACGCTGGTGGCCCTCATCCCGACCGTCGTCTTCGCCCAGATGGGCATCGACCAGCAGATGATGGCGTTCGGCGGGACGTCGGTCCTCATCGTCGTGGGCGTCGGCCTGCAGACAGTCAAGGAGATCGACTCCCAGCTCCAGCAGCGTCACTACGAAGGGTTCCTGCGATGAGCGCACGACTGGTCCTCCTCGGCCCTCCCGGAGCCGGCAAG
The DNA here is from genome assembly GCF_039537705.1 of Georgenia daeguensis. Lineage (NCBI taxonomy): Bacteria > Bacillati > Actinomycetota > Actinomycetes > Allobogoriellales > Allobogoriellaceae > Georgenia > Georgenia daeguensis. Next base: position 20,705 of record NZ_BAABBA010000006.1, on the reverse strand, counting down.
GGCACCCAGGCCGCCCGCATCTGCGAGCGGCTGGGCGTCCCCGCGATCTCCACCGGCGACATCTTCCGCGCCAACGTCGCGGAGCAGACCGAGCTCGGCCGGCGCGCGCAGCGCTACATGGACGCGGGCGAGTACGTCCCCGACGAGGTCACCAACGCCATGGTGCGCGACCGGCTCGCCCAGGCGGACGCCGTCGACGGCTTCCTCCTGGACGGCTACCCCCGCACCGCGGACCAGGTGGCCGAGCTGGACGGGATGCTGGCGCACAGCGGGACCCGCCTGGACGCCGTCGTCGAGCTCACCGCCGACACCGACGAGGTGGTCACCCGGCTGCTCAAGCGGGCCGCGGAGCAGGGCCGCGCCGACGACACCGAGTCGGTGATCCGGCGGCGCCTCGAGGTGTACGCGGAGCAGACCGCCCCGCTCGCCGACCTCTACGCCGAGCGCGGCCTGCTGGTGCAGGTCGACGGCATCGGCTCCCTCGACGAGGTGACCGAGCGCATCCTCACGGCGCTCGAGCCGAAGCTGGGCTGAGCCTCAACCCCATCACGACGGCGCGGCCCGATCGGTCCGCGCCGTCGTCGTACCCGGAAGGAGCGGACGTGTTCGGCCGCGAGAAGATCGAGTACAAGACCCCCGACCAGGTGCGCACCATGCGCCGGGCCGGGCTCGTCGTCGCCGACATCCACGCCGCCCTCCGCGAGGCCGTCGCCCCGGGGATGACGACGGCGGACCTCGACGCCGTCTCCGCCGACGTCCTCTCCCGGGCCGGGGCGCGGTCGAACTTCCTCGGCTACCACGGCTACCCCGCGACGGTGTGCATCTCCGTCAACGAGGTCATCGTCCACGGCATCCCCGGGGACCGGGTCATCGCCGAGGGCGACCTCGTCTCCTTCGACTGCGGCGCGATCGTCGACGGCTGGCACGGCGATGCGGCCTTCTCACTTGTCGTCGGTACGCCCTCCGAGACGGACCGGGCGCTTGTCGAGGTCACCGAGGAGGCCATGTGGGCCGGCATCGCGGCCCTGGCCACCGGCGAGCGGCTCGGGGTGGTGGGCGACGCCGTCGAGACCGTCGTCGAGCGGGCGACGGCCGAGCGCGGCGTCACCCTGGGCATCGTCCAGGAGTACGTCGGCCACGGCATCGGCTCCGCCATGCACCAGCCGCCCGAGGTGCTGAACTACCGCACCCGGGAGAAGGGCCCGCGCCTGCGTCCGGGGATGTGCCTGGCGGTCGAGCCGATGCTCACCGCAGGCAGCCCCGAGAGCGAGGTGCTCGAGGACGACTGGACGGTCGTGACCCTGGACGGCTCCCGGGCGGCCCACTTCGAGCACACGGTCGCCATCGGCGAACGGGGCATCTGGGTGCTCACGGCGCCCGACGGCGGCGCCGAGCAGCTGGCCCAGCGCGGCGTCACGGTCGCTCCGCTGGACTGATCGCGTCCTCGGCCTGGCTGACCGAACCTCGGTGCCGGGCTGACCGGGACCTCCGTCCCACGCGACGGGAACCCGACGCGCGCACTCAGGCGCCTGACGGGCCGCATCGCGTTCTCTCGGGACGCGGACGGGCCGGAACCTATATCAGATTCCGGTGGCAGGTCGCAAGAACTGAGGACACGAAAACGCCGTGTCGCGTCCAGGTCCTCGGTACCTTGATGATCCGGACGGGAGTCACCCCTGGGCCCCCGCCGGGCGTACGAGGGGTGTGGGCCGTGGCGACAGCCGTACACGCGACGCGAACGCACGCGCGCATGCCGCGCGACCTCGTCGTCGACGACGCCGTCCTCGAGATCCTCGCCGAGCAGGCCCCCCTCACCGTGGTGCGTGGTCCCCGCGGCTACGGCAAGACCGCGACGCTGAACGCCTGGCTCGCCTCGGCCCCGCCGCCGCACCAGGTGGTGCGCCTGACGCTCGCCCGCGAGGCGAACGAGGCCGAGGAGTTCTGGCTCGCCCTGTGCACGGCACTCTCCGAGGCCGGCGTGGTCGACGGCGAGGACGGGGACCACCGTGCCCGCGCCGTGCGGTCCCTGGTCCGGCGCGCCGCGCCGCTGACGGTCGTCATCGACGACTACCACCACGCGGGGCGGCTCGAGGCGGCCGCCGACATCGACGACGAGCTCGTCGAGGCGGTGCGCCAGAACGACCAGCTCTACCTCGTCGTCGCCAGCCGCACCACGCGGGCCATCGAGACCACCGGAAGCCTCTCGATCGACGTCGCCGTCGTCTCTCCGCGCGAGCTGCGGCTGCGCGGCAGCCAGGTCGCGGCGCTCGCCACGCGGCTGGGCGTCCAGCTCAACGACCGCGAGGCCGACCAGCTCGCCACCGGGTTCGCCGGCTGGCCGGCCGCCATCCGGGACGTCCTCGTCCGCTCCCGCGGCGAGGGCGGGCGCATCAACCTCGCCCTGGCCGACGACTACATCGCGAGCATGGTCCGCGACCTCCGGCACGAGCAGGTGCGCGCCTTCCTTCTGCGCACCGCCGTCCCCGAGTCCTTCGACGCCGAGCTGGCCGATCTCGTCGCCCCCGGGGACTCCACCCTCACGATCCTGCGCAACGTCCGCTCCGCGGGGCTGCTCCGCGAGGAGATCGAGGGGGAGCGGAGGGTGTACTCCTACGCCCCGATCGTGCGCCAGGCGCTGGTCCGGATGCTCGCCGAGTCGCGGCCCGACGAGCTGCGTGAGGTGCACCGCGCGCTGATGAGCCACAGCCTGCACGAGCGCGACCACGTCCACGCCCTCGTGCACGCCATCCACGCCGGCGCCTGGTCGACCGCGGAGCAGGTGATGGAGGAGGAGTGGCACCACCTCGTCACCCAGGAGCCCGCGGTGCTCATGGCGGCGGCGCAGTTGATCCCGCCCGACGTCGTCGCGGAGCACCCCCGCTTCCAGGTGGCACGGGACGAGATGGACGGTGCCCTCAAGTCGAGCCGCCAGGGCCGGGACCTCATCTGGCCGACCGGCGACATCCGCGGCCTGACGGCCGAGCTCGGGCCGACCCGCCTGCGCGGCGGCATGGACACCACGGTCTTCGCGCTGGTGCAGTGGGGCGTCGCGGCGGTTCTCGCGGGGGACGAGCCCTCGGCGCTCTACGCCTTCGGGCGGGCCCGGACGCTCTCCCAGGAGCGCGACGGCGAGTCCGCCGCCGTCGCTCTGGCCACGCTCGGCCTGGCGGGCACCCACGCGATCTACGGCGAGGTCGACATCGCCGCGTCCTGGCTCGAGGACGAGTCCCTGCGCCGCACCGGCGACGTCCCCCCGGAGCTGGCCGAGTACGTGGACTACTGGCAGCGCCTGATCCGGGCGCTCATCGCCCTCGACCGGCTCGATCCTGGCGCCGCGGCGGCCGTGGCGGCGATGCGCGAGCGCCCGAGGCGCGACGAGATCTGGGGGCTCGAGGTGTTCGTCGCGGCGGTGAACGCGTCCACGTCGGGCGACGCCGGCGACATCGCCCGGTGGGCTGCCAACGTCCGCGCCGCGCGGCACTACCTGCCCCAGGGCCGGATGGCCGAGATGGTCCTGCGCGCCACGGAGGTCGAGGTGCTCCTCTCCGGCGGCCTGCTCGACGACGCCCGGCACGTCGCGCGCAACCTGCCCGTCAACGCGGTGAGCCTGTCGACCCACGCCCACCTCGCGCTCGCGAACGGCGAGTACCGGCAGGCCGCCTCCCGCGCCCGGGAGGCGCTGGAGGTGGTCACCCTCTCGCAGCGCTCGGTGATGGAGTGCCAGCTCGTCCTCGCGGGGGCCCACCACGCGCTGGGTGAGCGGGCCGCCGCCCGGGCCGCGTTCGCCGAGGCCATCCGCACCGCCTACGCCTCCGGACAGCGCCGCCCGCTGCTCGTGCTGCGCCACAGCGTGTTCACCGCCCTCGCCGCCGGGGACGCGCGCGTGCTGGACCTGTGGCCCGAGGCCTACCGGCCGACCGAGCGCGAGACCGCCGAGGAGCCCCGCGGCGGGCTGACCGAGCTGCTCACCCCGCGCGAGCTCGAGGTTCTCCAGGCGCTGCACCAGCACACCGGCGCCGTGCCGATCGCGGAGGTGCTCGGGCTGTCGGTCAACACCGTCAAGTCGCACCTGCGCAGCGTCTACCACAAGCTCGGCGTGACCAACCGCTCGGGTGCGCTCCGGCGCGCGGACGAGCTCGACCGCGCAGGGCCGCCGGGTCACGTGGGGATGGGCTGAGATGAGCCGGCCGTCCCACCGCAGCGATCAGCACCGGGGGGACGGCCAGGGGCTGCCACGCGTGCCCGCGGCGTTCACGCCGTCGCCGACGGTGGAGCGCGCGCTCGAGGTCCTTCCGCCGCTGGTCGTCCTCCAGGCCCCGCGCGGCTACGGCAAGACCACGACGGCCTCGGCCTGGCTGCGCCGCCCCGACCTGCCCGACCACGACCTGGTGTGGGTGGGGCTGCCGCCCCGCGCCGTCGCACGCGAGGAGTTCTGGGCCGAGGTGCGCGACTCCGTCGTCCGGGCGGGCTACGACGACCCCGGCCCGGTGCTGGACGGCCGCGACGTCGGCCGCGCGGCCCAGGAGCGGTTCCGCCACCTCGTGATCGTGGTGGACAGCTTCGAGCGGGTCGTCGACGAGACCGTGGACGAGGAGCTGGTGGAGCTCGCCCAGCGGCACGCGAACCTCCACATCGTGCTGCTCACCCGCACCGTGCGGCCGGTGGTGGCCCTCGCCCGCGCGATCGCGCCCGAGGCGGTGGTGCTCCAGGCCGGCGACTTCGTCCTGACGGGGGAGCAGACCCGCCAGCTCGGCGAGGAGCTCGGCGTGCCGGTGACGGAGAAGGCCGCCGAGGAGCTGTGCGCCGGGCTGGCCGGGTGGCCGGGCCTGCTGAGGGTGGCGCTGCTGACGGCGAGCTTCACGGACGACGGCGAGCCCGTCGTCGACCTCTTCTCGATCGCCGACTACCTGCGCATCGTGCTCCAGGACCTCGCGGTCGACGGGGTGGACGCGGCGCTGACCTCGCTGGCCGTGCCGGAGTCCTTCACCCCCGAGCTCGCCGAGCAGCTCGTGGGCGCGGAGAACATCGAGGCGACCGAGCAGATCCTCGTGCGGATGCGGCGCGCCGGGCTGCTGGTGACGCGAGGCGAGGGGGAGTTCGCGTACCCGACCATCCTCCGCGACGCCGCGAACCTGCTCCTGCGCGAGGACGACCCTGCGAGGTACTGGCGGCTCAACGCCGACGTCGCACGACTGTGTCGCGCGGCGGGGCGGATGACCCAGGCTCTGGAGCACGCGGTCCGCTCCCAGGACGCCCCGCTCCTGGCCGAGGTGGTGGAGGAGTCCTGGCCACAGCTGCTCGCCGCGGACCGCGACAAGCTGCGCGAGGCCCTGACCCACCTGCAGCCCGAGACGCTGGCGGCCACCCCGACCATGATCGCGCTGCGCGACCACGTGGCCCCGCGTGAGCTGCCCCGGTGGTTCCTCGAGGCGGTCCAGTCCGACCTGCCCGTGATCGCCCCGGGCAGCAGCACCCTGGCCATCGCCCACGACGAGGCCGACGAGCCCGGCGTCGCCCGCACCATGCTGGAGCTCGCCCACGTGCTGCTCGGCGAGGCCGACGTCCTCGGCGCCTCCTTCGCCTGCTACGACGCCGTGCGGCGCGGGACGCAGGAGGAGCACACCCTCGTGCGGGAGGCCGGCGCCGGGGTCGCGCTGACGACCGCCCTGCTCGGCCACCTCGACGCCGCGGACCACTGGATGGACTGGGTGCAGGCCCGGCCGGACCCGCCGCCCGGGCCGCTGGAGACGGTGGCGCGCATCGTGGTGCCCGGCTTCCTGCAGCTCGACCGGCTCGCGGACGTCGACCTGCCCGCCGAGCCGCCCGACCTGCCCGAGGCTCACCAGTGGCTCGAGACCCTCATCGTCTACGTGTGGGTGAACCGGTCCCTCCACCTGGGCAACCCGGCGGAGGTGCTCGGCGACGTCGAGCAGTACCGGGACCGCAACCGGCACCGTCCCAGCACCTGGCTGGGGGAGTCCATGCTCGCGGCCGCGCTCATCGACCTGTGCATCGCCACGGACCAGCTCGCCCGGGCGCGGGAGATCGGCGTCCAGGCGGGGCCGAGGCGCTGGGAGAGCGGTCTGCTCCGCGCGGCGCTGGCGCGGCTCGCGCTCTACTCCGGGGACGACCAGCTCGCCCTGGACGTCACCAAGGACGCCCCCACGGTCGCCCCGGTGCGGCCGCGGGTGGCGCTCAAGCTCAGCCTCGTCCGCACGGTCGCCGCGCACCGGACCGGCCAGCGGGCGCTCGCCCAGGAGGCCATGCACCTTGCCACCCGCATCGTGGAACGCACGGGGATGCTGCGCCCTTTCCTGCTCGTGCCCCGGGCGGACCTGGAGAACGTTGCCGCGGGTCTGCCCAACAGCCGTGCGCTGCTGGAGAAGCTGGACCAGGCCGCCGTGGCGGGGCCGTTCCCGGAGGCCGTGCGGGTGGAACCGCTGAGCGGGCGGGAGATCCACGTGCTCCGCGAGCTCGCCACCGGCCGTCCGGTGCCGATCATGGCCCGCCGGCTGTTCGTCTCGGAGAGCACGGTCAAGACGCAGGTGCGGAGCATCTACCGCAAGCTGGGCGTCCACTCCCGTGCCGAGGCGCTCGAGCGCGGCCGGCTCCTGGGGCTCCTCCCGCCCCAGGAATGAGCGCGCGGTCCGGCCTGGTCGCTCCGGGTGCGCCGTCGTCCGTCCTCGTCACGGCGGTGCGCCGTCGTCCCCGGTCGGTCACCCATGGCGGTGGCGCGCCTACGGAGGGTGAGGGCGGCTTTTCATCCCTCCATCCCCTCCCGGTCTCGCTGACAATGCCGGACATTCGATGTGTTCTGGACCCAGGCTCCGGCGGCACAGCCGGGGCCGAGGTCGACGGCGGTGGTGCGGCAACGGCGCCGCGCCACCCCGCCTGACCGCTCGAGACGGCGGGGTCGCCCACCTTCCCCCGGGATGGGCGGCCCCGCTCTCGTGCGCCCGGACAGGGCCAGCGAGGCCGGTGACGGCCGTCACCGCGGGCCCGGTTCCACAGTGCGGCGTCATGCCGTAGGATGGACCGCTGGGCATGGCTTCACCTTCGTCGCGCGTGCGCGGCAGCACGATGAGCCATCACCAGGTTTCAGTCATCAACGTGAGCGGGAGTAATGGCGAAGAAGGACGGCGTCATCGAGATCGAGGGCAGCGTGGTCGAGGCTCTTCCCAACGCGATGTTCCGCGTGGAACTGAGCAACGGGCACAAGGTCCTCGCCCACATCTCGGGCAAGATGCGCCAGCACTACATCCGGATCCTCCCTGAGGACCGGGTGGTCGTCGAGCTGAGCCCGTACGACCTCACCCGGGGTCGCATCGTCTACCGCTACAAGTAACCACCACGATCGAACGCCGTCGGCGGACCTGGGTCCGGCGTGCGCGGCGGCGGAGGAACACATGAAGGTCAAGCCCAGCGTCAAGAAGATCTGCGACAACTGCAAGGTGATCCGTCGGCACGGCCGCGTCATGGTCATCTGCACCAACCTGCGTCACAAGCAGCGCCAGGGCTGAGGCCCTGACCGCCGGGAGCAGCGCCCCGGCACCACGTACCACCAGCACCGCCGGTCACGGCGGCGCAACCCTCGGCTCGGAGGCCGGGGCCCGCAACCGGCGGGAGGGTGGTGCGGAAGACCTCCGACCCACAACAGGAGTCAAAGTTGGCACGTCTTTCCGGCGTCGACCTCCCCCGCGAGAAGCGGCTCGAGATCGCGCTCACCTACATCTACGGCGTCGGCCGTACCCGTGCGTCCGAGGCGCTCGCAGCGACCGGGATCAGCCCGGACCTGCGCGTCAAGGACATGACGGACGCGGACCTCGTCGCGCTGCGTGACTACATCGAGGGCAACTTCAAGGTCGAGGGTGACCTCCGCCGCGAGGTCGCCGCGGACATCCGCCGCAAGGTGGAGATCGGCTGCTACCAGGGCCTGCGCCACCGTCGTGGCCTCCCGGTCCACGGCCAGCGCACCAAGACCAACGCGCGTACCCGCAAGGGCCCCAAGCGCACCGTCGCCGGCAAGAAGAAGGCCGGCAAGAAGTAGCAGTCCGTGACCGCGCCGAGCCCGGCGCGGACCGGTCCGACGACCTCACCCCAGGAGTAGGAACCCTCTATGCCCCCCAAGACCCGTACGGCGACCGCGGCCCGCAAGCCGCGCCGCAAGGAGCGGAAGAACGTCTCCCACGGCCACGCCTACATCAAGAGCACCTTCAACAACACCATCGTCTCCATCACCGACCCGACCGGCGCCGTGATCGCCTGGGCGTCCTCGGGCCAGGTGGGCTTCAAGGGCTCGCGCAAGTCGACGCCGTTCGCCGCGCAGCTGGCCGCCGAGGCCGCCGCGCGTCGCGCCCAGGAGCACGGCATGAAGAAGGTCGACGTGTTCGTCAAGGGTCCCGGCTCCGGCCGCGAGACCGCGATCCGCTCCCTCCAGGCCACCGGCCTCGAGGTCGGCTCGATCCAGGACGTCACGCCCCAGGCGCACAACGGCTGCCGTCCGCCGAAGCGTCGCCGCGTCTGACGGAGAAGTCCATGCAGCGGGGTGCGCGCGCGATGCGTGCGCACCCCGCTGCATGACCCCAGCACCACCCCTGCCGGACGGACCGATGTCGGCAGGTCCTCGCCCAGACGTCATATAGCGGACGTCGGCTGAAAGGAAACCCCAAGTGCTCATCGCACAGCGCCCCGCACTGACCGAAGAGGTCGTCTCCGACTACCGCTCGCGGTTCGTCCTCGAGCCCCTCGAGCCCGGTTTCGGCTACACCCTCGGCAACTCGCTGCGTCGCACCCTGCTCTCCTCCATCCCGGGTGCCGCCGTGACCTCCATCCGCATCGACGGCGTGCTCCACGAGTTCTCGACCGTTCCCGGTGTCAAGGAAGACGTCACCGAGATCATCCTGAACATCAAGAACATCGTCGTCTCCTCGGAGAACGACGAGCCCGTCGTGATGTACCTGCGCAAGCAGGGCCCGGGCGTCGTGACCGCGGGGGACATCACCCCGCCGGCCGGTGTCGAGGTGCACAACCCCGACCTGCACATCGCGACGATCAACTCCAAGGGCAAGCTGGAGATCGAGCTCACGGTCGAGCGCGGCCGCGGCTACGTCTCCGCGGTGCAGAACAAGAGCGCGGACTCCGAGATCGGCCGCATCCCGGTCGACTCGATCTACTCGCCGGTCCTGAAGGTCACGTACAAGGTCGAGGCCACCCGCGTCGAGCAGCGCACCGACTTCGACAAGCTGATCGTCGACGTCGAGACCAAGAACGCGATCGCTCCGCGCGACGCGCTCGCGTCCGCCGGCAAGACCCTCGTGGAGCTGTTCGGCCTGGCCCGCGAGCTCAACGTCGAGGCGGAGGGCATCGAGATCGGCCCGTCGCCGACCGACGCCGCGCTCGCCCAGGACCTGGCGCTGCCGATCGAGGACCTCGGCCTGCTGTCGCGCTCGTACAACTGCCTCAAGCGCGAGGGCATCCACACGGTGGGCGAGCTCGTCGCCCGCTCGGAGGCCGACCTGCTCGACATCCGCAACTTCGGTGCCAAGTCGATCGGCGAGATCAAGGAGAAGCTCGCCGGTCTCGGCCTCGGCCTGAAGGACAGCCCCGCCGACTTCGACCTCTCCGCGCACGCGGGCGACGAGGAAGAGGACGAGGCCTACGGCGACATCCAGTTCAGCGACGAGCAGCCCAGCTGACCTGCTCACCCGACACATCTACTAGGAGACAACAATGCCTACCCCTGCCAAGGGACCCCGTCTGGGTGGCAGCGCTGCGCACGAGCGGCTCATGCTGGCCAACCTGGCCACCGCGCTGTTCGAGCACAAGAGGATCACCACCACCGAGCACCGCGCCAAGCGCCTGCAGCCCGTGGCGGAGAAGCTCATCACGCTGGCCAAGCGCGGTGACCTGCACGCCCGCCGGAAGGTCATGACGACCGTGCGCCGCAAGGACATCGTCGCCGAGCTCTTCGAGCAGACCGCGCCGAAGTTCGCCGAGCGCAACGGCGGCTACACCCGCATCACGAAGGTGGCCCCCCGCAAGGGCGACAACGCCCCCATGGCGGTCATCGAGCTCGTGCTCGAGCCGGTCAGCCCGAAGCAGGCCACCGTGCGCGAGGCCGAGAAGGCCACCGCCCGCGCCGCCACGGCCGCGCCGACCGCCGAGGCCCCCGCCGAGGAGCAGGTCGCCGAGACCACCGCCGCGGCCGTCGAGGCCGAGGCGCCGGCCGAGCAGGGGTCGGCCACCGAGGCCGTCGAGGCCGAGGCGACCGTCGAGGCGCAGCAGGCCGACGCCGAGAAGGCCGCGCAGGCCGCCGACGCCGAGGCCACCGAGGCCGAGGCCGGCCAGGCCAAGGGCCCGGTCGACCCGCGCAAGTGAGTCACCCGCGGGCCTGACGCCGTCGCGTCGCGCCCGCCCCGAGGGGCCCGGACCGTCACGGTCCGGGCCCCTCGTGCGTCCCCGGCGCCACCACGTGAGACCGCCACGTCTGGCGGAAGGGGGACGGCTCGGCATCTAGCCTGGGTGGGTGAGCGTCCCCACGGTCGTGCTGGTGCACGGCATCCGTGCCTCCCGCAGCATGTGGCTGCGCCAGCTCGCCGCGCTGGAGGCGGCAGGCGTTCCCGCCGTCGCGCCGGACCTGCCCGGCCACGGCACGCGCGCGGCGGAGGACTTCACCGTGCCGGCCGCGGTCGAGACCATCGAGAGGGCCGTGGCCCGCGTCGACGGGCCCGTCGTCGTCGCCGGGCTGTCCCTCGGCGGTTACCTCGTCCTGCACTGGGCGGCCCGCACGCCCCAGCGGCCCGCGGCGATCCTGGCCGCCTCCTGCTGCACCCAGCCCGCCGGCCCCGGACTGGCCGCCTACCGCCGTCTCGCCGCGCTGATCGGGCGGCTGCCCGACGGCGGAGCGGGCGTCAACGCGTTCATGGTCCGCCGGTTCCTGCCCGAGGAGGCCCGTGCCGACCTCGCCGCGGGGGGCATGACGATGTCGGTCATGTCCGCCGCCCTGGCCGGCATGGCGGGGGTGGACACCTACGCGGACATCACGCGCATCGACGCCCCGGTCTGGTTCGTCAACGGACGGTGGGACCACTTCCGCGCGCACGAGCGCCGCTTCGTGGCGGCCGCGCGCGAGGGGCACCTCGTCCTGGTCCCGCGCGGGACCCACCTGGTCTCGCTGGTGCGACCGGTGGCGTTCAACCGCGTGCTGCTCGAGCTGGTGGACCGCGTGACGGCGGACGCCGCCGACGGCGCCTACGGGACCCGCAGCTCCCAGGCCCGCACGCCGCCGACGATGCCCGCCGAGTTCGGCACGATGACGACGTCGTCCCCGAGCCGGGAGAGCACCTGAGGGGTGATCCGGCGGGAGTTGCCCCCGCCGAGGTAGAGCCGGTCCCACAGGTACATCGGGCGCAGCGCCTCGACGACGTTGCGGACCCGCCGGGACCACATCGCGTCGCCGAGCCGCAGCCGCTCGTGCTCGCCGACGTAGTCGTCGTAGGTCAGGCCCCACTTCACCGGGCCGCGGCTGAGCTCCACGTGCGGGGCGAGCGCCCCGCCGTCGAAGACCGCGTTCCCGAGCCCCGTCCCCAGGGTCACGATCATCTCGAGCCCGGCGCCCGTGATGGCGCCGGCGCCGTGCACCTCGGCGTCGTTGAGGACGAGGGCCGGGATGCCGAGCTCCTGCTCGACGGCGCCCTTCATGTCGAACCCGGACCAGTGCAGCTCGAGCTCGGGCAGCACCCGCGTGCGGGGGCCGGCCTTGGTGATGTAGTGCGGGGTCTGGATGACGACGCCGTGGCGCAGCATCCCCGGCATCCCGACCGTCACCCGTCCGGCCGGGGGGAGCTGCTCGGCCAGGGAGGCGATTGTCCGGACGAGCCGGGACGGCGGCAGCGGGTACGGCGTGGTGGCCCGCACCGGCTGGGCGTGCATGGTGCCGGCGGCGTCGAGCACCGAGGCCTTGATGCCGCCGCCGCCGCAGTCGACGGCCAGCGTCACGCTCGAGGGCTCCACCGCGCGAGACTATCGCGGCGCACTCAGGGGCGACGCCCGGTGAGCTCCCGCCGGTCGTCGGGCAGGCGCCGCGTGAGGCCGCGCCGGTCGAGGAGGTCCAGGAGCGGGAGCACCACGCGGCGTGAGGTGCCGAGCCGGACGCGCGCCTGGCTCGTCGTGAAGGGCTGCGGCAGGTCCGCCAGCCACCCGGCGGCGCGCTCGGCCGCGTCGGCGGGGAGCACGACGCCGGGGGCCGGGCGCAGCAGCCGGCCCGCCCGTGCGGCGGCGGCCAGGGCGCGCTCGTCCAGCCCCAGCTCGCGCAACCGGTCCGCCGTCGGGGCGACGAACGGCGCCCCGGCGAGATCCGCGGCGAGCTCACCCAGAGCCTCCTCCAGCCCCGGGGGCAGCCCGCCGCTGCCTGCGAGGATCACCCGCCCGTCAGCCATGGCCAGCGGCGGACGCAGAACGGCCCGCAGCAGCGCCTCGGGCACGGCGAGCCGGGACGCGAGGGCCGCCGGCGGAAGACCCGGGTCGAGGGGGTGGGCGGCGTCGTGCTCGCGCACCAGGCGCTCCGCGTCCGCCAGCGCACGCGCCGCCCGCGACGCGGACAGGACCAGGTCCGCGGCGACGACGCCGTGCGCGGCGGCGTCGGCGGTCGGCACTCCGATCCGGCGCAGCAGGGACAGGTCGGCCAGCCCGTCGCGGCGGCGCAGCTCCGCGGCCAAGTCCGGCGTGCCGGCGGCACCGGCGAGGGCGGCCGCGCGGCTCGCGGCCGCGCCCCGGCGGGCCAGGGGCGGCCGGGCCGGGTCCAGGACGACGACGCCCCACAGGGCCCGGCTGCCGGGGTCCCGCAGCAGCGCCCGGTCGCCCACGCGCAGGGGCAGCGCCCGGCGCAGCGTCAGCCGGGCCAGGCCGTCCCCGAGCGGACGGTGGTGGACCTCGACCGACGCGGCGCCCACGTGCAGCAGCGGACGTTCCGGCGGGACGGACGCGGTGGACGGAGGCCCGCCGGGTGCGGCCGGGCCGGCGGGGCGCAGCCGCACGTCGACGACCGAGGTGCGGTGCCAGGCGCCCGGCGTGACGAGCACGGCGCCGCGCTCGACGTCGGCGTCCCCGGCGAGGTTGAGGGCCACGCGGGCCACCCCCACGGCCGCGGGCACCTCGAGCCCGAGGGACTGCACCGCCCGGACCCGGACGGTCCCGCCGTCGTGGGCCAGCCGGTCGCCCGGGGCGACCCGGCCGGCGGGCAGCGTCCCGGTCACCACCGTCCCCGCCCCGCGCACGGCGAAGCTCCGGTCGACCCACAGGCGCACGTCCGCGTCCTCGTCGGGCGGCGGCAGCTCGCGCAGCGTCCGCGTCAGCGCCTCGGCCAGCTCCGGCAGGCCGGCGCCCGTGCGGGCGCTGACCGGGACGACGGCGGAGCCGCGCAGGGACGTGGCGTCGACCTCCGCGCGCGCCCGGGCGATCGCGGAGCCCGGCTCCGCGAGGTCGGACCGGTTGACGGCGACCACGCCGTGGGAGACGCCGAGGCCGTCGAGGGCGGCGAGGTGCTCGGCCGCCTGCGGCATCCACGGGTCGTCGGCGGCGACCACGAGGAGGGCCACCGGCACGGGCCCGACGCCGGCGAGCATCGTGGGCACGAACCGCCCGTGGCCAGGCACGTCCACGAAGGCGACGTCGCCCACGCCGGGCAGCGCGGTCCAGCAGAAGCCGAGCTCGATGGTCAGGCCGCGCCGGTGCTCCTCGGGCAGGCGGTCCGGGTCGCTGCCGGTCAGGGCGCGGACCAGGGCGGACTTGCCGTGGTCCACGTGTCCCGCGGTGGCGACGACGTGCACCGGTCAGGCCCCGGCCAGGGCCGCCGCGGCCGCCCGCACCGCCGCGAGCAGCTCCTCGTCCTGCTCGGGCGGCACCGTGCGCAGGTCCAGCAGCAGCCGGTCGCGCTCCACGCGGCCCACGACCGCGGGGCGGCCGCGGCGCAGCGCCTCGGCGAACGGCACGGGCAGGGTCACCGCGGCGCTGGGCAGCTCGACGCCAGGCGCGCCCCCGCCCCCGACGGCGGCGACGCTCGCGCGGGCGTCGGCCCCGACGTCGGCCAGGAGCCCGGCGAGGGCCCCGGCGCGCCGCCGGAGCGCCGCGGTGTCGGCCTCGAGGGCGGCCCGCACGGGCGCCGTCGGACCGGTGAGGGTGGCCTCGAGGGCGGCGAGCGTGAGCTTGTCGACCCGCAGCGCCCGGGCGAGCGGGTGGCGCCGCAACGCCTGGACGAGGTCGGCGCGGCCCAGGAGCAGCCCCGCCTGCGGGCCGCCGAGGAGCTTGTCGCCCGAGGCGGTCACCAGGGCGGCGCCCTCGCGCAGGGCCGTGGCGGCGTCCGGCTCGCCGGGCAGCAGCGGGTGCGGCGCGAGCAGGCCCGAGCCGATGTCCGCGACCACCGGCACGGGCAGGCCGGCGAGCTCGCGCACCGGCACGGTGGAGGTGAACCCGGAGACGACGAAGTTCGACGGGTGCACCTTCAGGACGAACGCGGTGGCGCCGTCGACCGCCGCCGCGTAGTCGGCCAGGCGGACCCGGTTCGTGGTGCCGACCTCCCGCAGCGTCGCGCCGACCGACTCCAGCAGCTCGGGGATGCGGAAGCCGTCGCCGATCTCCACCATCTCGCCCCGGGAGAGCACGACGTTCCGGCCCGCCGCGAGCCCCAGCGTCACCAGCGCCAGCGCCGCGGCGCCGTTGTTGACCACGTGCACGGCGCCGGCGTCCGGCACCGCGGCGGCGAGCGCCGCCAGCGCGCCCGCGCCGCCCGGCCCGCGCCGCCCGGTCGCCAGGTCCAGCTCGACGTCGGTGGGGCCGGCCGCGAGGGCGACCGCCTCGCGCGCGGCGGCGGAGAGCGGGGCGCGCCCGAGGTTGGTGTGGACGACGACGCCGGTCGCGTTGACCACGCGGTGCAGCGAGGTGGCGGCCTCGGGCAGGGCGGCGAGCGCGGCGTCGGCGACCTCGCCCGGCTCGAGGTCACCGGCGCGGCACCGGGCCTGCGCCGCGGTCACGGCCTCCTTGACGAGCCGTCCGCCGAGGCGGGCGGCCGCGGTGGCCAGCCGCGGGTCGGCCAGCACGGCGTCCGTGCGCGGCACGGCGCGGCGGGAATCGGTCGCGGCGCTGCGACGGTCCGGCACGATCGGCCCTCCTGACGGTGGCGGAGGCGGACGGGAATCGAACCCGCCTGGCCGGGATACCCGGCCACAACGGTTTTGAGGACCGCGCCCGTCACCAGACGAGGTACGCCTCCGCCGCTCACCCTAGTGGCAGCCGGCGGAGGGTGGACCCCGGCCGGGGCCGCACCTAGGCTCGCCCTGTGACCGCGACGACGCAGCCGCTGCGACTGACGCAGTACGCCGCCGGGGGAGGCTGCGCCTGCAAGGTGCCGCCGGGGGAGCTGGAGCGGGTGCTGGGGACGCTGCGGCTGCCGGCCGGCGGGAACCTGCTGGTTGGCCTGGAGAACGGCGACGACGCCGCGGCGGTGCGCATCGAGGGCGGGCGGGCGATCATCGCCACCGCCGACTTCTTCACCCCCGTCGTCGACGACCCGTACGACTGGGGGCGCATCGCGGCGACGAACGCCCTCTCCGACGTCTACGCGATGGGCGGGACCCCCCTGGTGGCGGTGAACCTCCTGTGCTGGCCGCGCAGCACGATCCCGTTCGAGATCGCCGCCGAGGTGCTGCGCGGCGGCGCCGACGCGTGCGCCGAGGCGGGGACCTTCCTCGGCGGCGGGCACAGCGTGGACGACCCCGAGCCCAAGTACGGCCAGGCCGTCACGGGCATCGCCGATGCCGACCGGCTGCTGCGCAACGACGCCGGCGAGGCCGGCGTGCCGCTGACGCTGACCAAGCCGCTCGGGCTGGGAGTCCTGAACAACCGCCACAAGGCCACCGGCGAGCGGTTCGAGGAGGCCGTGGCGCAGATGACGACGCTGAACCGGGACGCCGCCGCGGCCGCGCTCGACGGCGGCGCGCGCTGCGCCACCGACGTCACCGGCTTCGGGCTGCTCGGCCACCTGTACAAGCTGGTGCGCGCCAGCGGGGTCTCCGCGGTCATCGACGCGGCCGCCGTGCCCTACGTCGACGGAGCCCGCGAGGCGCTCGCGGACGGGTTCGTCCCCGGCGGGAGCCGACGCAACCTGGACTGGGTCCGCCCGCACCTCGACTCCGCCGTCGGGGAGGACGAGCTGGTCCTGCTCGCCGACGCGCAGACCTCCGGCGGGCTGCTGGTGGCGGGGGAGGTGCCGGGCTACCCGGTGGTCGGAGAGCTGGTGGCCGCGGGGGAGCACGCCGTTCGGGTGCGGTGACGGCACGGACGGGGCACCATCGGGGGCAGGACGACGGCGTCGGCAGGAAGGGGCAGGGGCGGTGGCACGCAAGGTCTTCCTCGACTGGCCCGTGGTGCGCCAGCTCACGGGCGCGGACCCGCTCGGGCGCGGTCCGGCCGTACGCTCCGCCCGCACGGAGGAGCTGACCGCCCGCACGACGACGGCGGACCGGGTGGCCCGCAGCGTCTGCCCGTACTGCGCCGTCGGCTGCGGTCAGCGGGTCTACGTCAAGGACGAGCGCGTCGTCCAGATCGAGGGCGACCCGGACAGCCCGATCTCGCGCGGGCGGCTGTGCCCCAAGGGGTCCGCCAGCAAGAGCCTGGTGACCAACCCGGCGCGGCTCTCGACCGTGCGGTACCGCCGGGCCTACGGCACCGAGTGGGAGGACCTGCCCCTCGACGTCGCCATGGAGATGATCGCGGACCGGGTGGTGCGGGCGCGCGAGCAGACCTGGCAGGACCTCGACGAGACCGGCCGCTGGGTCCGCCGCACCCTCGGCATCGCCAGCCTGGGCGGGGCGACGCTGGACAACGAGGAGAACTACCTCATCAAGAAGCTGTTCACCGCGCTCGGCGCCCTGCAGATCGAGAACCAGGCGCGTATTTGACACTCCTCCACGGTCCCCGGTCTGGGGACCAGCTTCGGGCGCGGCGGCGCCACCGGGTTCCAGCAGGACCTGGCCAACGCGGACTGCATCGTCATCCAGGGCTCGAACATGGCCGAGGCCCACCCGGTGGGCTTCCAGTGGGTGGTGGAGGCCAAGGCCCGGGGCGCGAGGGTCATCCACGTCGACCCGAGGTTCACCCGCACGAGCGCGCTCGCGGACCAGTTCGTGCCGCTGCGCGCCGGGACGGACATCGTCTTCCTCGGCGCGATCGTCAACCACGTCCTGAGCAACGAGCTGGACTTCCGCGAGTACGTGCTGGCCTACACGAACGCGGCCACGATCCTCGACGAGCGCTTCGTCGACACCGAGGACCTCGACGGGCTCTTCTCGGGCTTCGACCGCGAGCGGCGCAGCTACGACAACGACAGCTGGCAGTACGCCACGGACGACGCCGGCCACGGGGAGGAGGAGGCCGGGGACCGGCGGGCCGCCGCGCGCCCGATGGAGCACGAGACCCACGGCATCCAGGTCCAGGGCCACCCGCTCCGCGACGAGACGCTGCAGGACCCGCGCACCGTGTACCAGGTGCTCAGGCGGCACTTCGCGCGCTACACGCCGGAGATGGTCGAGGAGGCCTGCGGAGTGCCGCGGGAGGAGTTCCTCAAGGTGGCCGACGCCTGGGTCGCGAACTCCGGGCGCGAGCGGACCACCGCGCTGGTGTACAGCGTCGGGTGGACGCAGCACAGCGTGGGCGCCCAGTACATCCGCACCGGCGCCATCCTCCAGCTGCTGCTGGGCAACATGGGCAGGCCCGGCGGCGGCATCCTCGCGCTGCGCGGCCACGCCAGCATCCAGGGCTCCACCGACATCCCGACCCTGTACAACCTCCTGCCGGGCTACCTGCCGATGCCGCACGCGGAGGACCACCCGGACCTGGACAGCTGGGTCGGGAGCATCCGCCACCCCGGCGCGAAGGGGTTCTGGAAGCAGGCCGACGCGTACGCCGTCAGCCTGCTCAAGGCCTACTGGGGTGAGAAAGCCACGGCGGAGAACGACTTCGCCTACGACTACCTGCCGCGGATGACCGGCGACCACGGCACCTACCGCACCGTGCTCGACATGATCGACGGCAAGGTCAAGGGCTACTTCCTGCTGGGGCAGAACCCCGCCGTCGGGTCGGCCCACGGCCGGGCCCAGCGCCTGGGCATGGCGAACCTCGACTGGCTGGTGGTGCGCGACCTCTACGAGATCGAGAGCGCCACGTTCTGGAAGGACTCCCCGGAGATCGCCACCGGGGAGATCGTGCCCGAGGAGTGCCGCACCGAGGTCTTCCTCATGCCCGCCGCCTCGCACGTGGAGAAGGAGGGCACCTTCACCCAGACGCAGCGGATGCTGCAGTGGCGCGAGAAGGCGCTCGACCCCACCGGCGACCGCCGCTCCGAGCTGTGGTTCTTCTACCACCTGGGCCGCCTCGTGCGGGAGCGGCTGGCCGGCTCCACGCTCGAGCGGGACCGGCCGGTGCTCGACCTGGCCTGGGACTACCCGGTGCACGGCCCCACCGACGAGCCCAGCGCCGAGGCGGTGCTGCGGGAGATCAACGGCTACGAGGTGGCGAGCGGCCGGGAGCTCTCGGCGTTCACCGAGCTGCGCGCGGACGGCTCGACGGTCGGTGGGTGCTGGATCTACACCGGCGTCTACGCCGGCGGCGTCAACCAGGCCGCCCGCCGTCGTCCCGGCTCCGAGCAGTCCTGGGTGGCGCCCGAGTGGGGCTGGGCCTGGCCCGCGAACCGCCGCATCCTGTACAACCGGGCGTCCGCGGACCCGGAGGGCCGGCCGTGGAGCGAGCGCAAGGCGTACGTCTGGTGGGACGAGGAGGCCGGGGAGTGGACGGGGCACGACGTGCCCGACTTCGAGCGCACCAAGCCGCCGTCGTACCGCCCGCCCGAGGGGGCCGACGGCGTCGAGGGCATCGCGGGCGACGACCCCTTCATCATGCAGGGCGACGGCAAGGGAGCCCTGTTCGTCCCGGTCGGCCTGCTCGACGGGCCGCTGCCCACGCACTACGAGCCGGTGGAGTCCCCGTTCCGCAACCCGCTCTACGGCCAGCAGGCCAACCCCACCCGGGTGGAGTACCGCCGCGCCGACAACCCGATCCATCCCGGCCCGCCCGGGGACAGCGAGGTCTTCCCGTTCGTGTTCACGACCTCGCGGCTGACCGAGCACCACACCGCGGGCGGCATGAGCCGGTTCCTGGAGTACCTCTCGGAGCTGCAGCCCGCCATGTTCGTGGAGGTCTCCCCGCAGCTGGCGGCCGAGCGCGGGCTGGAGCACATGGGCTGGTGCCACGTCGTCACGGCGCGGTCGGCGATCGAGGGCCGGGTGATGGTCACCGACCGCCTGCGCCCGCTTCGCATCGAGGGCCGCACGGTGCACCAGGTCTGGCTGCCCTACCACTGGGGCAGCGGCGGCCTGGTCACCGGGGACTCCGCCAACGACCTGTTCGGCATCGCGCTCGAGCCCAACGTGCTGATCCAGGAGACCAAGGCCGGCACCTGCGACGTGCGGCCCGGGCGGCGCCCCACCGGGGCGGCGCTCCTGGAGTACGTGGCCGGGTACCGCCGTCGGGCAGGAATCGTGGACGGCGGCGGCGGGGAGATCGTGACCGCACGCGCGACCGGCGCGGACCAGGGCGGCGCCGGGCCGCAGGACGAGGAGGGGCACGATGGCCGGTAGGAACAGCCTGTTCGGGCCGATCGACCCGGCGCAGGACGCGGGCTACGACGACCCGCCCGCGCGCAAGGGGTTCTTCACCGACACCAGCGTGTGCATCGGCTGCAAGGCGTGCGAGGTCGCGTGCAAGGAGTGGAACCTCCTGCCCGACGACGGCTTCGACCTGCTCGGCTCCTCCTACGACAACACCGGCGCCCTCGGGGCGAGCACGTGGCGGCACGTCGCGTTCGTCGAGCAGCCGGCGGGCGGGCGGGGCCCGGTGCCGCTCGGCATGCCGGGCCTCGGGCCTCCCGACGGCGGAGCCGGCGCGCCCGGCCAGGGTTCCGCCGACGGCGGTGCCGGAGCCGCCGCTCCCGACGACGGCACCGGGGACGGGCCTCCCGACTTCCGCTGGCTGATGTCCTCCGACGTCTGCAAGCACTGCACGCACGCCGCCTGCCTCGACGTGTGCCCCACCGGCGCGCTGTTCCGCACGGAGTTCGGCACCGTCGTGGTCCAGGACGACGTCTGCAACGGCTGCGGCTACTGCGTCGCGGCGTGCCCGTACGGCGTCATCGAGCGGAGGAAGGGCCCGGCGGGTGCCCGCAACGTCGGCATCGCCCAGAAGTGCACGCTGTGCTACGACCGGCTCGGTGCCGGCCTCGAGCCCGCCTGCGCCAAGGCCTGCCCGACCGACTCGATCCAGTTCGGCGACCTCGACGAGCTGCGCGAGCGGGCGCGGACCCGGCTCGAGCGCCTGCAGGACGACGGCGTGAGCGGGGCGCGCCTGTACGGCGAGGACGCGCACGACGGCACGGGCGGCGCCGGCGCCTTCTTCCTGCTGCTCGACGAGCCCGAGGTCTACGGCCTCCCGCCCGACCCGGTGGTCAGCACCCGCGACCTGCCGCACATGTTCAACCGGGCCGGCATGGCAGGCCTGGCGCTGCTGGCCGGCGCCGCGCTGTCGTTCCTCGGGAGGCGCGGGTGAGCCCCGCGGCGGGCGGGCCGGGGCGCGAGGTCGCGGCGGGCGGCGCGGGCGCGGAC
>NZ_BAABBA010000005.1:0-246098 GCF_039537705.1 Georgenia daeguensis | reverse complement strand
CCTTCGCCGTCACCCAGCCCGAGCCCGGCATCTTCATCTGGCGCACCCCCTCCGGGCACACCTACCGGCGCGAACCCAACGGCACCGTCACCCTCATCGCCGTCCACCACCCCCACCACGCCCAGCCGGAACCCCTCCACGACGAGAACGACGACCCACCACCCTTCTGATCGGGCCGGCGGCGGCGCCTGGGTGGGGTGATTACCTGCCGAGAAGGGTGTCCAGGTCGACGTCGCCCTGGATGAGGCCGTCCGTTCCGGCGAGTTCCGCGAAGATCTCGAAGGTCGGCTCGCTCACCTCGGTGTTCCACGCGGGCAGGATGAGCCGCTCGGCGAGGTCTGGCTCGACCTCGAGGTAGCTCGGTAGCACCTCGCGCACCGCGTCCGGGTTCTCCTGCGAGTAGGCGAGCGACTTCTCGATCGCCGCACGGAATCCGTCGACCAGCTCGGGGTTCTCCTGCGCGAACTTCTGCGAGGTGAAGTACGACGAGACCTCGATCGTCTCGTCGGTGAAGTCGTTCAGTGGGGTTGTCAGCACACGGACGCCGTCCGCCTCACCGAGCGTGATGAAGGGCTCTACCTGCCAGGCGGCGTCGACGTCGCCCGCCACCAGCGCGGCCGTCATGTTCGGGAACGGCATCTCGACGAACTCCACGGCGTCCGGGTCCCCGCCGTCCGAACGGACGGAGGCCCGCACGACGGTGTCCCCGATGGCCTTGAGAGTGTTGACCGCTACCGTCTTACCCTCCAGGTCCGCGGGGCGCTGGAGCGAGTCGTCGGCCGTCACGATCGTGTACGGGTCCTGCTCCGGGTCGCCGGTGCTGTCCACACCGGAGGCGACCACCTGGAGCGGGAGGCCGTTGGAGGACCCGATCACGAGCGAGAGGTTGTTGCCGAACCCGAAGTCGATGCTCCCGCTGACCACGCCCGGCACGATCGCCGCGCCGCCCTGGCCCGTGCTCAGCTCGAGCTCGATCCCCTCGTCCTCGAAGAAGCCCTGATCCATGCCGACGTAGACGGGCGCGACGTCGATGATCGGGATCAGGCCCAGGGTGACGGTCTCGGTGCCGGCGGCGCCACCGGCGGTAGCTCCGGCGTCGTCGGTGGCCTCGGGCTCCGTCTCCCCGGAGCAGGCGAGGAGCGTCAGGGCGAGCGTGCAGGCGAGGGCTGCGCTGGTGATCCGGCGTCGGGACATGGAGGCCTCCGGGAGTCGATCGGCGTTGATCCGCAATGACCGGACGCGCGCGGTCCGGGCGTGGGCGGGACGCTACCGCCTCGGCCCATGCGCGGGAGACCCATGTCACATGTTGCGACGGTACTCGCCGCCGACGTCGTACAGCGCGTGCGTGATCTGCCCCAGGCTGTGAGTCCTCACCGCCTCGAGCAGCGCCGCGAAGACGTTCTCCCGCTCGCGGGCGGCGCGCTGGAGGAGTGCGAGGCCGTCGGGCGCGAGCGGGTTGCGGGCCTCCTTGAAGGCGTGCACGCCGGCGATCTGCTGCGCCTTCTCCTCCTCGGTGGAGCGGATCAGCTGCACCGGCGTGCGGATCTCCCCGGCGTGCTCGGCCGGCAGGAACGTGTTCACCCCGACGATGGGCAGCGAGCCGTCGTGCTTTCGGCGCTCGTAGTACAGCGACTCCTCCTGGATCCGGCCGCGCTGGTACATCGTGTCCATCGCGCCCAGGACGCCGCCGCGTTCGCTGATCGCGTCGAACTCCTTGTAGACGGCCTCCTCCACCAGGTCGGTCAGCCGGGACACGACGAAGCTGCCCTGCCACGGGTTCTCGTTCGCGCTCAGCCCCAGCTCCTTGGTGATGATCATCTGGATGGCCATCGCGCGGCGGACGCTCTCCTCCGTCGGGGTGGTCACCGCCTCGTCGTAGGCGTTGGTGTGCAGGCTGTTCGTCGCGTCGAAGAGGGCGTAGAGGGCCTGCAGGGTGGTGCGGATGTCGTTGAACTGGATCTCCTGGGCGTGCAGCGACCGGCCTGAGGTCTGGATGTGGTACTTCAGCATCTGGCTGCGCGGCCCCGCGCCGTAGCGCTCCCGCATCGCGCGCGCCCAGATCCGCCGCGCCACCCGGCCGATCACCGTGTACTCGGGGTCCATCCCGTTGGAGAAGAAGAACGACAGGTTCGGCGCGAAGTCGTCCACCGCCATCCCGCGGGCCAGGTAGTACTCGACGAACGTCAGCCCGTTGGAGAGCGTGAACGCCAGCTGGCTGATCGGGTTCGCCCCCGCCTCGGCGATGTGGTATCCCGAGATCGAGACCGAGTAGAAGTTCCGCACCCCTTCCCGGCTGAAGTACTCCTGGATGTCACCCATCATCCGCAGCGCGAACTCCGTGCTGAAGATGCAGGTGTTCTGCGCCTGGTCCTCCTTGAGGATGTCGGCCTGCACGGTGCCTCGGACCACGCGGAGCGTCTCGGTGCGGATCCGCTCGTACGTGGCGGCGTCGACGAGCTCCTCCCCGGTGACGCCGAGCAGCGCGAGGCCCAGCCCGTCGTGGCCCTCGGGCAGGTCTCCCGCGTACGCCGGGCGCGCCCGGCCGGCGAAGATCTGCTCGAGGCGCCGCTGCGCCGCCGCCCACCGCTCCGGGTCCTCGCGCAGGTACTTCTCCACCTGCTGGTCGACCGCGGTCCTGAGGAACATCGCCAGGATGATCGGCGCCGGGCCGTTGATCGTCATCGACACCGACGTCGTCGGTGCGCACAGGTCGAAGCCGGAGTACAGCTTCTTCATGTCGTCCAGCGTCGGCACGTTCACGCCGGAGTTCCCGACCTTGCCGTAGATGTCCGGGCGCGGCGCCGGGTCCTCGCCGTACAGCGTCACCGAGTCGAACGCCGTCGACAGCCGGACGGCCGCCTGGCCGCGTGAGAGGTAGTGGAACCGACGGTTGGTGCGTTCCGGGGTGCCCTCCCCGGCGAACATCCGCGTGGGGTCCTCGCCCGTGCGGCGGTAGGGGTACACGCCGGCGGTGTACGGGTAGTGGCCCGGCAGGTTCTCCTTGCCGAGGAACTGCAGCAGATCCCCCCACCCGCGGTACGTCGGCGCCGCGACCTTCGGCACGCGCAGGTGGCTGAGCGACTCGCGGTAGTTGTCCACCCGGATCGTCCGGCCGCGCACCACGTACTCCGCGGACTCCTCCGTGATGGAGCGCAGCCGCGCGGGCCAGCCGCGCAGCAGCGCCACGGACTCGGGAGAGAGGGCGCCGACGGCGTCGTCATAGCGACGTCGTAGCCGCAGCAGGGTGGGGTCGGGACGGGCCTCCTCGGCCTCGTCGACGGCCGTCGCGTCCGCGGCCGGCACGTCCGCGGCCGTTGCGTCCGCGGCCGTTGCGTCCGCCGCCGTTGAGCCCGTGGCCCGCACGCCGGTGGCTCCTCGGTCGGTGAGGTCCAGGTCGGCAGCCGCGTAGCGCCCCAGCGGTTCGGGCAGCCGGGGATCGTCCAGGTCCCGCAGCGCCCGCCAGTACGCCTGGGCCCTGTCAGCGACCTCGGCCTGGGCCTCGATCGACGCGTTCGCCGCCCGCCCCTGCTCCGCGATCTCCGCGAGGTAGCGCACCCGGTGCGGCGGGATCAGCACGGTGGCGCGCGGCTCGCGCAGGCTCGTGCCGACGTCGGGCCGGAAGTCCACCCGCGGCGCCGGGCGGGCGGCCGCGCCGTCGGAAGCCGCTCTGCCGTCGGGGCCCGCTCCGCCGTCGGGGCCGTCGAGCACCCGCTCCCGGAGGAGACGGCACAGGTTGACGAACATCCACGTGACGCCCGGGTCGTTGAACTGGCTGGCGATCGTGGGGTAGACGGGCACGTCGTCGTCGGGCAGGTCGAACGCGACGCGGTTGCGCCGCCACTGCTTGCGCACGTCCCGCAGCGCGTCCTCCGCCCCGCGCCGGTCGTACTTGTTGAGCACCACGAGCTCGGCCAGGTCCAGCATGTCGATCTTCTCGAGCTGGCTCGCCGCCCCGTAGTCGCTGGTCATGACGTACACCGGCAGGTCCACCAGCTCAACCACGGCCGAGTCCGCCTGCCCGATCCCCGCCGTCTCCACCACCACGAGGTCGAACCCGGCCGAGCGCAGGAACGCCACCGCGTCCCCCAGCACCGCGCTGACCGCCACGTTGCTGGCACGGGTGGCCATCGAGCGCATGTACACGCGGGGGCTGCGCAGCGAGTTCATGCGGATCCGGTCCCCGAGCAGTGCTCCGCCGGTGCGCCGGCGCGTCGGGTCCACGCACAGCACGGCCACCCGCATCTGGGGGAATGCGCCGAGGAACCTGTTCAGCAGCTCGTCGATCACCGAGGACTTTCCGGCGCCGCCGGTGCCGGTCACCCCCACCACCGGGACGACGCCGGAGCTCGCCGCCCGCCCGGCCCACGCCCGTCGCAGCCGCTCCAGCTCGGCACCGTCCCACGCGCCGTCCTCGATCGCGCTGAGCACCCGTCCCACTGCGGCGTCGTCGCCCGCGGCGACGGCGGCGGCGTCCGGGGGCGGCCCCGGCTCCCGCTCCTGCCGGGAGCGTGCCGTGCGGTCGACGACGTCGTCGATCATCCCGGTCAGGCCGAGCCTCATGCCGTCGTCGGGGTGGTAGACCCGCTCCACGCCGCTGGCCTCGAGCTCGGCGATCTCCTCCCGGGTGATCGTCCCGCCGCCCCCGCCGAAGACGCGTACGTGCCCGGCCCCGCGCTCGCCCAGCATGTCGATCATGTAGCGGAAGTACTCCAGGTGACCGCCCTGGTAGGAGGAGAGCGCGACGGCGTCGGCGTCCTCCTGCAGCGCCGCGCGCACGACGTCCTCGACGGACCGGTTGTGCCCGAGGTGCACCACCTCCGCGCCGCGGTCCTGGATGAGCCGGCGCATGATGTTGATGGAGGCGTCGTGGCCGTCGAACAGGCTGGCGGCGGTGACGAACCGCAGCGGGCTGGTCGTCACCTGCTTCGCGCTCGGGCGGGCGAGCGTGGTCATCGCGTGAACCTCCACACGTCGTCGGGCGGGGCCCTCGCAGTCTAGCCGCGCGCGGATACCGTGGGGCCGTGACCAGAACCGACGCCTCCGCGGCACCCACCCGTACCGCGGCCCGCCGCGTCGTCGGACTCCTCCTCGCCGCGCTGGCGGCCCTCGCCGTCGTGGGGGCGTGGTGGTTCTTCGTGACGACGCCGAGCGGCCAGCACGTCGACGAGGTCGCCTACCTGGGGTCACGCATCGGCCGCAGCCGGCTCGACGAGGGCGCGCGGACCATGCTCGACGTCGTCTCGGTCCCGTTCCTCGTGCTCGTCGTGCTGGCCGGCGCGGCGGTGGCGCTGGTGCGCCGCCGGCTGCTGCTCGCCGTCGCCGTCGCCGCGGTGGTGGGCGGCTCCAACGTGACCACCCAGCTGCTGAAGTACGGCATCTTCAGCCGGCCGGAGCTCGGCATCTCCGAGGTCGACCTGAACTCCCTGCCCAGCGGGCACACCACGGTGGCCGCCTCCGTGGCCGGGGCGGCCCTCCTGGTCACGCCCCCGCGGTGGCGCTGGCTCGCGGTGCTCCTCGGCGCCGCCTACGCGGGCGGTACCGGGCTGGCCACCATGATCGGCGGGTGGCACCGGGCCTCCGACGTCGTCGCCGCGCTCCTCGTGGTCGCCGCCTGGGTGCTCCTCGCCCTCGCCGTGGTCGGTCCGGGCTCGGACGACAGCGGCCGGACGGCGCCGCCGTGGTCCCGCCGCGCCGACGCGCTGACGCGCCCGTTCCTGGCCGTGGTGGGCGCGGGAGCGGGGCTGGTCGGGCTGCTGAGCATGCTCGTCGTCTCGCAGGTGGACGGCGCCGACCGTGTCGAGCAGCTCCTCGCCTACGGCGGCGCGAGCGCCGGCGTCGTCGCGGTGACCTGCCTGAGCGCCCTCGCCGCCCTCGTCCTCAGCACCCCGCGGCGCGCGCGCACCCGCGGCTGAGCACCCGGCGCCCGGCGTGCCCGCGCTGAGGTCCCGCCGCCCGGCCGGGCCGGGTGCCCGCTGGAGTCGTGCCGCCCGGCAGCCGGTGCCAGAGTTGGTCCCAGGACCGACGGAAGGATGGTGCGCGTGCTCGGGTTGCCGCAAGGCGTCACGGCCTGCCTGTTCGACCTCGACGGCGTGCTCACAGACACCCAGCGCATCCACGCCGCCGCCTGGACGCGGACGTTCGACGAGTTCCTCTCCGCCCACGCCGCTCGCACCGGGACACCGTTCGTCCCGTTCAGCGAGGCCGACTACGCCGCCCACGTGGACGGCCGGCGGAGGGCCGACGGCGTGCGCGACTTCCTCCGCAGCCGCGGCATCGAGCTCCCCGAGGGCCGGCCCGACGACCCGGCCGACGCCGCGACCGTCAACGGCGTGGGCAACCGCAAGAACGAGCTCCTGCTGCGGGTGATCCGCGAGGACGGCGTCGAGGTCTACCCGGCCAGCCGCCGCTACGTGGACGCCGCGCGCGAGGCCGGCCTGGCGCTCGCCGTCGTCTCCTCCAGCGCCAACACGACCACCGTGCTGGAGGCCACGCGCATGGCGGACCGCTTCGACGTCGTCGTCGACGGCGTCGTCGCGCGCGAGCGGTCCCTGCCGGGCAAGCCGGCCCCGGACACCTTCCTCGCCGCCGCGGCCGAGCTGGGCGTCGCGCCCGGTGCCGCCGCCGTCTTCGAGGACGCGCTCGCCGGCGTCGAGGCGGGCCGGGCCGGCGGGTTCGGGTACGTCGTCGGGGTGGACCGGCTCGGGCAGGCGGACGCGCTGCGGGCCGCGGGGGCCGACGTCGTCGTCGGGGACCTGGGAGACCTGCTGTGACCGGCGGCCACGCCGACCTCGGCCGGGACCCGTGGGTGCTGCGCGAGACCACGCTGGACCTGGAGCACCTGGGGCAGACCGAGTCGCTCTTCGCCCTGTCCAACGGCCACGTCGGCCTGCGCGGGAACCTCGACGAGGGCGAGCCCAACGCGGTCCCCGGCACGTACGTCTCCGGCGTCTTCGAGCACCATCCGCTGCCGTACCCGGAGGGCGGCTACGGCTACCCGGAGGACGGGCAGGCGATCGTCAACGTCACCAACGGCAAGCTCATCCGCCTGCTGGTCGACGACGAGCCGTTCGACGTGCGCTACGGAACGCTCACCAAGCACGAGCGCCGGCTCGACCTGCGCGCCGGCACCCTGCGGCGCGAGGTGCACTGGACCTCGCCCGCCGGCCGGCCCGTCCGGATCAAGTCCACCCGTCTGGTCTCCTTCGCCCACCGGGCCGTGGCCGCGATCGCCTACACGGTCGAGGCGGTGGAGCACACGCGCATCATCATCCAGTCCGAGCTGGTCGCCAACGAGGCGGCGCCGGCGCCGGACAGCGACGACCCGCGCGTGGCCAAGGCCCTGGACGCGCCGCTCGTCGCCGTGAGCCAGGACGTCGAGCAGCGGGGCGCCGTGCTGGTCCACCGCACCGCCCAGTCCGGGCTCCACGTGGCCGCCGGCATGGACCACGACATCGAGTGCCCGGGGCAGTACGACGTCGAGAACGAGGTCCGGCCCGACTGGGCCCGCACCTCGATCGTCACCGCGCTGCGGCCCGGGCAGAAGCTCCGCGTGGTCAAGTACGTGGGGTACGGCTGGTCCTCCGTGCGCACCTCCACGGCGCTGCGGGACCAGGTCGCCGCCGCGCTCACGAGCGCCCGGTACGCCGGCTGGACCAGCCTGCGCCTCTCGCAGCGGGAGTACCTCGGCGACTTCTGGGAGGCCGCCGACGTCGAGATCGAGGGCGACGAGCTCCTGCAGCAGGCGGTGCGGTTCGGCCTCTTCCACGTCCTCCAGTCCGGCGCGCGCGCCGAGGGCCGGGCGATCGGCGCCAAGGGACTGACCGGCACCGGGTACAACGGTCACACCTTCTGGGACATCGAGGGGTTCGTGCTGCCCGTGCTGGCGCTGACCGCGCCGGAGGCCGCTGCCTACGCGCTGCGCTGGCGCGCCAGCACGCTGCCGGCGGCCCGCGACCGGGCCCGCACGCTGGGGCTCGGTGGCGCCTCGTTCCCGTGGCGCACGATCGACGGCGCAGAGACCTCGGCGTACTGGCCGGCCGGCACGGCCGCCTTCCACGTCAACGCGGACATCGCCCGGGCCTTCGACGTCTACCGCCTCGTCACCGGGGACACCGCTCTCGAGCGCGACGGCGGTCTCGAGGTGCTCGTCGAGACGGCTCGGCTGTGGGTGTCCCGCGGCCACCACGACAGCGCCGGGGGCTGGCACGTCGACGGCGTCACGGGCCCGGACGAGTACACGGCCGTGGTCGACGACAACGTCTTCACCAACCTCCAGGCCGCCCGCAACCTCACCGCCGCGGCCGCGGCCTGCCGCCGCCACGCCGACCTCGCCGCCGGGCTGGGGGTGACCCAGGAGGAGCTCGACTCGTGGGAGTCGGCCGCCGCAAACGTCCACATCCCCTACGACGCGGAGCTGGGCGTGCACGAGCAGTGCGCCCACTTCACCCGGTACGCGGAGTGGGACTTCGAGCCCGACGGCAAGCGGTACCCGCTCCTGCTGCACGCCCCGTACGTTCAGCTCTACCGCAAGCAGGTGGTCAAGCAGGCCGACCTCGTGCTCGCGATGCACTGGCACCCGGACGCGTTCACCGCCGAGGAGAAGGCCCGCAACCTCGACTACTACGAGCGGCGCACCGTGCGGGACTCCTCCCTCTCCGCCTGCACGCAGGCGGTGATGTGCGCCGAGACCGGCCACCTCGACCTGGCGCGGGACTACCTCCACGAGGCCGCGCTCGTCGACCTCCACGACCTCCAGGGCACCGCCGAGCACGGCGTGCACCTGGCCTCGCTCGCCGGGGCGTGGATCGGCGTCGTCGCCGGGTTCGGCGGGCTGCGGGAGGACGGCGACGTGCTGCGCCTGGCGCCGGCCCTGCCGACGACGGTCGACGCGCTCACCTTCCGGGTGCGCTGGCGCGGGATGCGGCTGGAGGTACGGGTCGCCGAGGGTCAGGTGCGGTGCGCCGTCGCCGGCCCGGCGGGCTGCCGGATGCCGCTGCGCCTCTACGGCGAGGACGTCGAGGTCGGCGACGACGCCCCGGTGGTCCGGCCGCTGCGCCGTCCCGAGCCGCTCCTGCCCCCGCCCACCCAGCCGCCGGGCCGTGCGCCGCGCCGGATCAACGGCGACGGCGGCTTCGACGAGCCCGTGTCTCACGAGGCGGACCACCTGGCGTAGTGGCGGCGTTACCGCTCGTCGCGCTCCTCCCTCTCGTCGTCCCGCCAGCCGTGGGAGTGCCGCAGGCTCCGGGCGCGGGCGGCGTCGGCGGCCTGCCGGCGCCGCGCCTTGTCCGTGGCCCGGCTGTCCCGCACGGGGAGGTGGACCTTGTGCTCCGCCTCCCGGACGCCGGCGACCAGCTGGCGCGCGCGGTGGACCTCGGAGTCGAGCTCCGCGCCCAGCAGCAGCGCCATGTTGATCACCCACAGCCAGAGGCTGAACACCACGACCCCGGCCAGGACGCCGCCGTACGTGAGGTCGATGCGCCCGGAGGTGGCGTAGAGCCGCAGGAGCAGGGTGGCGACGCCGGAGACGCCGAGGGCGACGAGGGCGCCCGGCGACATCCAGTGGAAGCGCGGGTGGCGCACGTTGGGGGTGGCGAAGTAGAGCAGCGCGACCACCAGCACCGCCGCCGCGAGGAGCAGCGGCCAGCGCAGCACCTCCCACACCAGCAGCGCGGTCCGCCCGACGCCGAGCACGGTGCCGATCGCGCGCGCCACCGGTCCGGAGACGACCAGCAGCAGGGTCACGAGGACCCCGAACGCCACGAGGATCACCGTGGTCAGCAGGTGCCACGCCTGCAGGCGCCACAGCGGCCGGCCCTCGTGCACGCCGTAGATGTGGTTCATCGCACGGCCGAAGGACCCGACGTAGCCCGCCGCGAGCCACAGCGCCGTCACCAGCCCCACCACGAGCGAGATGCCGGCGGAGGGGTGGTCCATGAGCGCCAGCACCGGACGGCTGACCGCCTCGAGGGACTCCTGGTCGGGGGCGAGGAGGCGCAGCACGTCGAGCACCGCCTTCACGGCGGCCTCGTCCTGCCCCGCGAGCGCGAGCACGGAGGCGAGCGCGACCGCCAGCGGCGGGATCGACAGCGCCCCGAAGAAGGTCATGCCCGCGGCCCGGTCCCAGCACTCGTCGGCGAAGAACTTCCGGACCGCCTTGCCGGTCATGAAGCGCTTCGACGGGCGTCGCCCGAGCACCGGGGCAGGCCCCCCGGACGACGGCGCCGCCGTCGCCGGCTGGCGTGTCTCCTGTCCCATCGGCGCACCTCCTTCACGCAAGCCAAGCACCGGGGCGCCCGGCGCGCTCGGGCGGGGCCACGCCTGCACCGTGTCCGGCCGACCATGTACCGTCAGCGCGAACCCCCGGCCGCCCACGAGGCGGTCAGCCCAGAAAGTGAGGAAGGTCCGCGTGACCAGCTCCCGCAAGCTTGTGATCGTCGAGTCGCCCGCCAAGGCCCGCACCATCGGCGGCTACCTCGGCCCGGACTTCGACGTCGAGGCCAGCGTCGGGCACATCCGCGACCTGCCCCAGCCGTCGGAGCTGCCGGCCGAGATGAAGAAGGGCCCGTACGGGAAGTTCGCCGTGGACGTCGAGGGCGACTTCGACCCCTACTACGTCGTCGACGCGGACAAGAAGAAGAAGGTCGCCGAGCTCAAGCGCGCCCTGAAGGACTCCGACGAGCTCTACCTCGCGACGGACGAGGACCGCGAGGGCGAGGCCATCGCGTGGCACCTGCTCGACGTCCTCAAGCCCAAGGTGCCGGTCAAGCGGATGGTGTTCCACGAGATCACCCGCGAGGCGATCAGCCGGGCGCTGGAGAACACCCGGGACCTGGACACCCGGCTCGTCGACGCCCAGGAGACGCGCCGCATCCTGGACCGCCTCGTCGGGTACGAGGTCTCCCCGCTGCTGTGGCGCAAGATCAAGCCGGGCCTCTCCGCCGGGCGCGTCCAGTCCGTCGCCACCCGCATGGTGGTCGAGCGGGAGCGGGAGCGCATGGCGTTCCGCGCCGCCTCGTATTGGGACGTCAAGGGAACCTTCACGGGCGGTCCCGCTCAGGACCGTGGCCAGTTCGTCGCCCGCCTGGTCACCCTGGACGGGAAGCGGGTCGCCTCCGGCCGTGACTTCGGTGACGACGGCCGGCTCAGGCCGGCCGCCGTGAAGGCGGGCACCGTCCACCTCGACGAGGCGCGCGCGACCGACGTGGCCACGGCCCTGGAGAAGGTCGAGGCGCGGGTGGTCTCGATGGAGACCAAGCCCTACACGCGCCGCCCGGCCGCGCCGTTCACGACCTCGACCCTGCAGCAGGAGGCCTCCCGCAAGCTGCGCATGAGCGCCCGGGAGACCATGCGCACCGCGCAGGGCCTGTACGAGAACGGCTTCATCACCTACATGCGTACCGACTCCTCGGCGCTGTCCGGGCAGGCGATCTCCGCCGCCCGCCGGCAGGCCGCGGAGCTCTACGGCGGCGAGTACGTGCCGGAGAAGCCCCGCGTGTACGGCACGAAGGCCAAGGGCGCGCAGGAGGCGCACGAGGCCATCCGCCCCGCCGGGGACTCCTTCCGGACGCCGGCGCAGGTGGCCGGCCAGCTCAGCGGCGCCCAGTTCAAGCTCTACGAGCTGATCTGGAAGCGCACGGTCGCCTCGCAGATGGCCGACGCCCGCGGCTCGACCGCCACCGTCCGGCTCGGCGCCGACCCGGCGCTCGCGGACGGGACCACCGCACGCGCCGAGCTCACCGCCTCCGGCACCGTCATCACCTTCCGCGGCTTCCTCGCCGCCTACGAGGAGGGCCGCGACGCCGACCGGTACGACAAGGACGGCAAGGACGACAGGGAGACGCGGCTGCCCGTGGTCGCCGAGGGCGACGTCGTCGTCACCGACGCCGTCACCGCCGAGGGGCACGAGACCACCCCGCCGCCGCGCTACACCGAGGCGAGCCTGGTCAAGGCGCTGGAGGAGCGCGGCATCGGCCGCCCCTCCACCTACGCCGCCACGATCTCCGTGATCGTCGACCGCGGCTACGTCGACCGCCGCGGGCAGGCCCTGGTGCCCACCTGGCTGGCGTTCTCCGTGGTCCGCCTGCTCGAGGACAACCTCCCGCGGCTCGTCGACTACGACTTCACGGCCGAGATGGAGTCCGATCTCGACCGCATCGCCTCCGGGTCCGAGGACCGCGTGGGCTGGCTGGCGCGCTTCTACCGCGGCGACGCCGCCACCGAGCGCCCGGGCCTGAAGAACCTCGTCGAGGGGCTCGGCGACATCGACGCCCGCGCCGTCAACAGCATCGACATCGGCGACGGCATCACGCTGCGGGTGGGGCGCTACGGCCCCTACCTGGAGACCGCCGCCACCGAGGGCCAGGAGGGGAAGCGCGCCTCCGTGCCGGACGACGTCGCCCCCGACGAGCTCACCGTCGAGTTGGCCCGCGAGCTCCTCGAGCGCCAGGCCGACGACGGGCGCGAGCTCGGCACCGACCCCGCCACGGGGCACACGATCATCGCGAAGAACGGCCGCTTCGGCCCGTACGTCACCGAGGTCCTGCCCGAGGACGACGACGCGGCCGAGGCTGCGCCGTCGGGGGTGAAGAAGCCGGCCCGGAAGAAGGTCGCCAAGGCCAAGCCGCGCACCGCCTCGCTGCTGAAGTCGATGCAGCTGGAGACGGTCGACCTTGACCAGGCGCTGAAGCTGCTGTCCCTGCCGCGGGTGGTCGGCACCGACCCGGAGGGCGTGGAGATCACCGCGCAGAACGGCCGGTACGGCCCGTACCTCAAGCGGGGCACGGACTCGCGCTCCCTGGAGTCCGAGGAGCAGATGTTCGACATCACCCTCGAGGAGGCGCTGGCCATCTACGCCCAGCCGAAGACCCGGCGGGGCGCCACCGCCAAGCCGCCGCTGCGCGAGCTGGGGGAGGACCCGGTCAGCGGCAAGCCCGTGGTGGTCAAGGACGGCCGGTTCGGCCCGTACGTCACCGACGGCACCACGAACGCCACCCTGCGCAAGGACGACGACATCGAGTCGCTCACCCCCGAGCGCGGCTACGAGCTCCTCGCGGAGAAGCGGGCCAAGGGGCCGGCCAAGAAGCCCGCGCGCAAGCCGGCGGCCCGCAAGCCCGCCGCGAAGAAGGCGACCACCCGCAGGACGCCCGCGAAGGGCTGAGCGGCTGCGGCGCGCGGGGGCGGGCCGGCCCTGGCAGGATCGGCCCGTGACCGTTGCCGCGACCCTGCAGGTCCGGGTGCTGGCCGCCAGCTTCCTCGGCCGCCTGCGCCACGCCTTCCGCGCGCCCAGCGTCGTCCTCGACGGCGACGTCCACGACGCCCGGGCCGGACGCGTGCTGCGGCTGGCGGTCGCGCCGGGCAGCCACGAGCTGACCGTCCGCGACGGCGCCCGGACGGCGTCGACCGTGGTGGAGCTGGGGCCGGGCGGCACGGTCACCGTCGAGGCCCGCGCCTCCGGCGGGGACCTCACCCTCGCCGTCGGACCGTAGATTTGCTGCCATGACCTCGTCGACGGCGGCGCCGCCCCCGCTGGCCGCACCGCCGGACCCGCGCCACGCCCCGCCGCTGCGCTGGGGGATCCTCGGCGCCGGCGGCATCGCCGCCCGGTTCGCGCGCGAGGTCCCGGCCCGCAGCGCGCAGCGGGTGGTCGCCGTCGGGTCCCGGGACGCGATGAAGGCCGCCACGTTCGCTGCCGAGCACGGTGTCGACCGCGCCTACGGCGGGTACGCCGCGCTGGTGGCGGACCCGGAGGTCGACGTCGTCTACGTCGCCACGCCGCACAGCCACCACCACGCCCACGCCATGCTCGCGCTCGCGGCGGGCAAGCACGTGCTGGTGGAGAAGGCCTTCACCCGCAACGCCGCGGAGGCGAAGGAGGTCCTCGCCACCGCGGGCGATCTCGGCCTGTTCGCGATGGAGGCGATGTGGACGCGGTTCCTGCCGCACATGGTCGCCCTGCGCGAGGTGGTCGCCTCCGGCGCGCTGGGGGAGGTGCTCGCCGTGCACGCGGACCACGGGCAGCGCCTGGACCTCGTGGAGCGCCTCTACGCCCCCGAGCTGGCCGGCGGGGCGCTGCTGGACCTGGGGGTGTACCCGATCTCCTTCGCGCACAGCCTCCTCGGCGCCCCCGCGGGCGTGCACGCCGCCGGTGTGCTGACGGACCTCGGCGTGGACGCGCACGAGGCGGTGACCCTCACCTACGCGGGGGAGCACGCGCGCGCCGTCGCCGTGTGCACCGCGAACATGTGGGCCCGCAGCCCCACGACGGCCTCGGTGATCGGCACGGAGGGACGCCTGGACGTCGCCGCGCCGTTCTACGGCACGAGCGGCTTCACGGTCACCCCGTTCTCGGGGCGGGCGTGGAGCTGGCCGCCCGAGGGTGCCGACCGCGGCGGCTTCCAGCACGAGGCGGCGGAGGTCGCGCGGTGCGTGGCTCAGGGGCGCCAGCAGTCCGACGTCATGCCGTGGAGCGCGACGCTCGAGGTCATGGCGACCCTCGACGAGGTGCGCCGCCAGCTCGGCGTCGTCTACCCGGGCGAGCTCACGGGCGTCGACCCCGCCGTGGAGGCGGTCCCGGAGCCGGACGTCCCCCCGCGCTGACCGACGGAGCGGAGGAAGGTCCGGACGGCACGGTTGAAGGCCACCGGTGCCTCGATCTGGCAAAGGTGCCCGGCGCCGGGCAGCACGGTGAGCGTCGAGCCGGCGATCGAGGCGTGCAGGTGGTCGGCGACGGCGCGCGGCGCCCGCGTGTCCCGCTCCCCGTTCACCACCAGCGTCGGCACCCGCACGCGGGGCAGGACCTCCCGCAGGTCCGTGGCCGAGGCCCGGGCCATGGCACGGAACCCGTCCGGGTGGAAGGCCCGCACCGCCGCGGCGAACTCCTCGACCGCCGCACGCGGCGTGCCGGGCGCGAACATCGTGGGCACCAGCGCCGCGGCGAGCTCCTCGCCGCCGGAGTCCGCCAGCGCGAGCGAGTCCTCCAGCCGCCGGCGCGCCACCTCGGCGGGCAGCGACCCCACCCAGCCGGCGTAGGCGTTCACGAGGACCAGGGTGGCCGGCGTCGCGGGGTGACGCCCGAGCAGGGCGAGGGCCAGTGCCCCGCCGAAGGACACGCCCGCCACGTGCGGCCGGTGCAGGCCCAGCCGGTCGAGGAGGCCGGCCAGCGCGTCCGCGTAGCCGGCCATGCCGAACCCCTCGGGCGGGTCGTCGGACCGGCCCGCGCCGGGAGCGTCCCAGGCCACCACGGTGAACTCGTCGGCGAGGGCCTCGAGCTGGCGGCGCCACGTGCTGCGCGCGTCCCCGACGAACCCGTGCAGGAGGACGAGCGGCGGCCCCTCGCCCACCCGCTCGTACGCGATCGCGAGCCCGTCGACGTCGACCCTGTGCATCGTCAGCCCCCTCACGGCCGGGGCCCTCACTCTGGCACGCGCGGCCGCCAGGGGCGGGCGGAACGGCCGGCGCCGGTGGGGACGACGGCGGAGCGTGCGGGCGTGCGCGGCTACCCTGGCCCGGTGAGCCCCGAGGTCCCGAACGCCGTCCCGCCCGCCGCCGACCTCGCCCACCGGGGGTGCTTCGTCTCGTTCGAGGGCGGCGACGGCGCCGGGAAGACGACGCAGCGCGACCTGCTCGGCGGGTGGCTCGGCGGGCTCGGGCACGAGGTGGTCCTCACCCGCGAGCCCGGCGGGACGGCCCTCGGCCAGGTGCTGCGCGACGCCGTCCTGCACGGCGAGGACCTCGACCCGCGCACCGAGGCGCTGCTCTACGCCACCGACCGCGCCCACCACGTCCACCGGCTCGTGCGGCCGGCGCTCGCCCGCGGCGCCGTCGTGGTCACGGACCGGTACCTCGACTCCTCCGTCGCCTACCAGGGCGCTGCCCGCGAGCTGGGCGACGACGAGATCCGCGCGCTGTCCCTGTGGGCGACCGAGGGGCTGCTGCCGGACCTCACCGTCCTGCTCGATCTCGACCCGTCCGCCGCGGCCCGGCGGCGCACCGGCGCCCCGGACCGCCTCGAGCGCGAGTCCCTCGAGTTCCACACCCGGGTGCGGGAGCACTTCCTCGCGCTCGCCCGGGCCGAGCCGGGCCGCTTCCTGGTGCTCGACGCGGCCGCGCCGCCCGAGGAGATCCACGCCGCCGTGCGCGCCCGCCTCGCGCCGCTGCTGCCGGCGCCCGCCGCCGCGACCTCCCCGCAGGGCTCACGATGAGCGTCTGGGACGAGGTGGTCGGGCAGGACGAGGTGGTCGCCACGCTGCGCGGCGCCGTCCTCGCCTCGCGCCAGGCCGACGGCGACGCCGCCGCCCGCGCCATGACGCACGCGTGGCTCATCACGGGGCCGCCCGGCTCCGGGCGCTCGGTGGCGGCCCGCGCCTTCGCGGCCGCCCTGCAGTGCACCGACCCGGCGGAGCCGGGCTGCGGGCACTGCCACGGGTGCACGACGGCGCTGGCCGGGACCCACGCGGACGTCACCCTCATCGGCACGGAGAAGGTCATCTTCGCGATCGAGGAGATCCGGCCGCTGATCTCCCAGGCGCAGCGCGCGCCGTCCCAGGGGCGGTGGCGGGTCATGCTCATGGAGGACGCTGACCGCATGGTCGAGCGCACGTCCAACGTGCTTCTCAAGGCCGTGGAGGAGCCGCCGCCGCGGACGGTGTGGCTGCTGTGCGCGCCCAGCCCGGAGGACGTGCTGACCACGATCCGCTCGCGCTGCCGCGCCGTGCACCTGCGCGTCCCGGACCCCCGGGCGGTGGCCGACCTGCTCGTGCGCCGCGACGGCCTGGACCCGGACGTGGCGCTGGCCGCCGCGCGGGCCGCCCAGTCCCACGTCGGCCTGGCCCGCCGGCTCGCCCGTGACCCGGAGGCCCGCGCCCGGCGCCGCCGCCTGCTGGCCGTCCCCGCCGGCATCCGCGGGGTGGGCGACGCGGTCCTGGCCGCGGCCGACCTCATCGACACCGCGGCCGCCGACGCCAAGGCCGCCACGGAGGAGCGCGACGCCGCCGAGAAGGCCGAGCTGCTGCGCAACCTCGGCGCCGAGGCCGGCACCCGGCTCCCGCCCGCGCTGCGCGGGCAGGTCAAGCAGCTCGAGGAGGACCAGAAGCGGCGGGCCACCCGCGCCCAGCGCGACGTGCTCGACCGGGCGATGGTGGACCTGCTCTCCCTCTACCGTGACGTGCTCGTCGTCCAGCTCGGGGCCGACGTCGAGCTGATCAACACCGACCTCGGCGCAGAGGTGCGCGCCCTGGCGGGCGGCTCCACGCCCGAGCAGACGGTGCGGCGCATGGACGCGGTGGGGGTGGCCCGGGAGCGGCTCGCCGCGAACGTGGCGCCGCTCCTGGCCGTCGAGGCGATGATGGTGGCCCTGCGTCCCCAGGGATGACAGGACCCGCGGCTGGCGGTCCCCGGCGCCAGGTAGCGTGAGCGCGTGCCACGTTCCGTACGCGCCGCCGTCCTCGGCGTGCTCGCCGCCGCCCTGACGCTCACCGCCTGCACCCCCGAGCCCCTCGAGCGCGTCCCGGACGCCGGGTCGACCGACTCCTCGCCGACCGCCTCGGCCGAGGGGACCACCACCCCGTCGACGGACGAGCTGCAGGCCTACTACGGCCAGCGGGTCGCCTGGGACGCGTGCGGGGACTTCGAGTGTGCCGAGGTCGCCGTGCCGCTGAGCTACGACGAGCCCGACGGCGAACGGATCACCCTCGCGGTCAAGCGGCTGGCCAGCGCCGAGCCCGATGCCCGGGTCGGCTCGCTCCTGATTAACCCCGGCGGGCCCGGCAGCTCCGGCCTGGACCTCATGGACGCCGTCCCCACGATGTTCAGCGAGGACCTGCGCGCGGCGTACGACGTGGTCGGCTTCGACCCCCGCGGCGTCGGGGCCTCGACGCCGGTGGACTGCGTCAGCGACGCCGAGCTCGACCGCATCCGCAGCGCCGACCACGACACCGAGACCACGGAGGGCCTCGACGCCTACCGGGCGGACGCGAAGCTCATCGCGGACGGGTGCGTCGCCAGCACCGGTGAGCTGATCGGGCACGTCGACACCGAGTCCGCGGCGCGGGACATGGACATCCTGCGCGCCGTGCTGGGCGAGGAGAAGCTGGACTACCTCGGGTACTCCTACGGCACGTTCCTGGGCGCGACCTACGCCGAGTTGTTCCCGCAGAACACCGGGAACCTTGTCCTCGACGGAGCGATGGATCCCTCCCTCAGCTCGCACGAGACGACGTTGGCCCAGGCCGTCGGGTTCGAGGAGGCGCTGCGCGCCTACGTCGAGGACTGCCTCGGCGGGCCGGACTGCCCGCTGACCGGCTCGGTCGACGACGGTGTCCGGCAGGTGCAGACCCTGTTCGACATGGTGGGGGACACCCCGCTGCCCACGGCCACCGGCCGTGAGCTGACGGCCTCTCTCGCCTTCTCGGGCGTCATCACTCCGCTGTACGACAGCGCCAGCTGGTTCGTCCTCTCCGCGGCGCTCGACCAGGCGATCAACGAGCGCGACGGCTCGCAGCTGCTGTTCCTGGCCGACCTCATGGCCGGGCGCGAGGAGGACGGGACCTACCCGAAGAACTCCACCGAGGCGAACTGGGCGGTCAACTGCCTGGACTTCCCGGCCACCGGCGATCCGGCGCAGTGGCAGCAGCAGGCGGAGGAGCTCGAGGCCGCCGCGCCGACGTTCGGCCCGGCGATGGGCTACGGCGACATGCTGTGCGACCAGTGGCCGGTCGAGGGCGACGCCGAGCGGGGGCCGATCACGGCCGAGGGCTCGGCCCCGATCATGGTGGTGGGCACCACGGG
The DNA here is from genome assembly GCF_039537705.1 of Georgenia daeguensis. Taxonomy (NCBI): domain Bacteria; kingdom Bacillati; phylum Actinomycetota; class Actinomycetes; order Allobogoriellales; family Allobogoriellaceae; genus Georgenia; species Georgenia daeguensis. Next base: position 227,315 of record NZ_BAABBA010000005.1, on the reverse strand, counting down.
CGATCCGGCGACGCCGTACGAGTGGAGCGTCAGCCTGGCCGAGCAGCTGGAGAGCGGCTTCCTCGTCACGTACGAGGGGGAGGGGCACACCGCCTATGGTCGGTCCAACGAGTGCGTCGTCCGCGCGGTCGACGACTTCCTCATCGACGGGACGGTCCCGCAGGAGGGCCTCACCTGCTGAGCTGCGGTGCGGCGAGTGATGCCGCGCACACCTGGCCGGACCGTTTTGTTCCAGGCGCCACGCTCCCGGTACAGTGGTCCGCGCTGCGTCGGGCGATCCTCGACGCGCACGCCGCCTTAGCTCAGTCGGCAGAGCGATTCACTCGTAATGAATAGGTCGTGGGTTCGATTCCCACAGGCGGCTCCGCTCCGGCGGCCCGGTCATGACGCCCAGTCGGACCGGGCCGTCCGTCATTCCCGGCCGGGCGACGTTGCTCCCCGGGCCCGAGGTGCGGGGATTTACCGTCGCAAAATCTCCGGCCGTGCCGTGCGGGCGGCAATGTCGCCGTGCGGCTATGCCGTGACGGCACTTCCTGCGCCGGGAGTCCGCTCCAATTTCGGCCGCTACGGTGTGAAATTGTTCCCATACTCGGTCCCCGGATTGCGCCCACGGTGAATTCGTGCGGGTGTGCGCTTTCCGGGTCCGGGCGGGTGCGTGCCCCGGACCGCCGGACGATGGGCGGGCTTGTCGGCCGCGGGCGGCTCGTGCCGCGTCGGTGGGCCGGGCGGCGGCGCCGGTGCTTCGGCTCCCCGTGCCAGTGCGGCCTGGCGCGGATCCGGGTGCGATCGCTCCCGCGCGAGATTGCCGGGGTTCGGGGTGCTCGCCGTACACTCGAGAGGTGGACTATCTCGTCGCGCTCATCCCCTCGGTCGGTACCGGGCTGCTGTTCTACCTCGTGATCCGCGCCTTCGTGAACGCCGACCGTAACGAGCGCGAGGCGATCCGCAGGCTCGAGGACGAGTCGCTTCGGAAAGGCCCGGAACAGGCCCCGCGCGCCTGATTACATCTTCTTCCACAGCACGCGCCCGTTGGCGTGACATTCCTCGTCAAAAGAATTACGCTCGCGCATCAGGTGATCGACACGCGTATCACTCTCAGGGGTGTTCTCCTGTTCTCACGATTGACGACGAGAAAGAACCCGCCATGGTGCAGAAGATGCAAGTCCAGCTCATCGACGATATCGACGGCTCTCCCGCGGACGAGACCGTCACATTCGCAATTGACGGCGTGACCTACGAGATCGACCTCTCCGACGCCCACGCCAAGGCTCTGCGCGAGTCCTTCGCCGAGTGGAAGGGGCACGCGCGCCGGGCCGGCGGGCGGCGCGCGCCCGCGCGGCGCTCGACCGGCGGCACCGCCGCCCGTTCCTCCTCCTCGGACGCGGGCCGCATCCGCGACTGGGCCCGCGAGAACGGCTACGAGGTCTCCGAGCGCGGCCGGATCTCCGCGGAGATCCGCGAGGCCTACGAGAAGGCCACCAGCTGACCCGGTCCCTGCCGGACCGGCGGCCGGCCACCCGACGGGGTGGCCGGCCGCCTGCGTCGTGGGGCCGACGTCCCGCGTGTGCCCCGCCGCGATGATGGAACAATGAGGTCCATGACCTACACCCTGGTACTGCTCCGTCACGGCGAGAGCGACTGGAACGCCAAGAACCTCTTCACCGGCTGGGTCGACGTGCCCCTGTCGGAGAAGGGCGTCGAGGAGGCCAAGCGGGGCGGCGAGCTGCTCCGCGAGGCGGGGGTCTCCCCGGACATCCTCCACACCTCGCTCCTGCGCCGCGCCATCTCCACCGCGAACTACGCCCTCGACGTCGCCGACCTGCACTGGATCCCGGTCAAGCGCAGCTGGCGCCTCAACGAGCGCCACTACGGGGCGCTGCAGGGCAAGAACAAGAAGGAGATCCGCGACGAGTACGGCGAGGAGCAGTTCATGCTCTGGCGCCGCTCCTACGACGTGCCGCCGCCGGAGATCGAGCTGGGCTCGAAGTACTCCCAGGACTCCGAGCCGCGCTACGCCGGCGAGCCGATCCCGCGCGCCGAGTGCCTCAAGGACGTCCTCGAGCGTGCCCTGCCGTACTGGAACGCCGAGATCGTCCCGGACCTCAGGGCGGGCAGGACCGTGCTCGTCGCCGCCCACGGCAACTCCCTGCGCGCGATCATCAAGCACCTCGACGGCATCGATGACGAGACCATCTCGGGCCTGAACGTGCCCACCGGCATCCCGCTGCTCTACGAGCTCGACGAGAACCTGCGCCCGACCGTCAGCGGCGGCAAGTACCTCGACCCGAAGGCGGCCGAGGCCGCCATCGCCGCGGTCGCCAACCAGGGCAAGTAGCCGCGTCAGCACCCCCGACGAGGAAGGGTCCCGCACCGACGGTGCGGGACCCTTCCCGGTCCACGGGCCCCGCCTCCCGGCGGGACCGGCGGCTCAGTCCTGGCGCGCGGCCTGGTCGGTGACCTGCTCGTCCTTCAGGCCGAGCACCCCGGTGTTGACGACGGCGTTCTGCAGATCGCCGGTCACCAGGAACGACACGCGGCGCGCCACGGAGACGCCGTGGTCGCCGAAGCGCTCGAGGTAGCGGCCCAGCAGGACCGCGTCGACCAGCTGCTGGCGGGTGAGCTGCTCGTCATCGTCCAGGACCACCTGGAACGACTCGCGGTGGAGGCGGTCCAGGACGTCGTCGTCCGCCTCGATCCGCTCTGCCAGGTTCAGGTCCCGGCTCTCCAGCAGCTCGACCACCTGGCGTGCCACCTTGACGGCCTGCTCGCCCATCTGGTGCAGGATCTCGCGCGTGCGCCCGGTCGCCGCGACCTCCGGGTAGCGGCCGCGCGCGACGTAGGCGACGTGGCGGGCCAGGTCACCCATCCGCTCGATCGTGGCGGACAGGCGCATGGCGGAGACGACGACCCGCAGGTCCGTGGCCACCGGCTGCTGCCGCGCGAGCAGCGAGACGCCCTGCTCGTCCAGGCTCCGCTCGATCTCGTCGATCTGCCGGTCGGCGTCGATGACCTCCTCGGCCAGGGTGAGGTCCGCCGTCTCGAGCGCCTTGGTGGCCTTCTCGATCGCGGAGCTCATGTGCTTGGCCATGGTCAGCAGATCGCCGCCGAGCTGCTCCATCTCTTGCTTGAAGATCTCACGCATCGCAGGCTCCCTCGGTCGCTCTTCCCCCGCTGCGAGCGGGATATCTGTTCCCCTACCGTAGCCAAGCGGCCCGCAGTGTACGACCGATGGCCGCGCGATGAACGCGGGATGACGCCCCGGGGCCGTCTCGGTGAACTGGCGAACCGCGCCCTACCCTCGGGGCATGGAGTTCATGCAGATCCTCAGCGTCGTGCTGCTGGCTCTGCTCGTGGTCGCTGCCGGGATCATCGCGTTCCTCGTGAGTGAGCGTGAGCGGAGCGGCTACCGCGACACCGGTCGGGGGGACGGGCTGGACGACGTCATCTCGGTCCTCTCCGTGCTCCCGCAGGCGGTCCTCGTCCTCGAGCCCGACGGCGACGTCCAGCGGGCCAGCGCCGCCGCCTACGCCTTCGGCCTGGTCCGCAACGACGTCGTCGCCCACCCCGAGGTTCGCGACATGGTCGACGGCGTACGGCGGGACGGGCGCATCCGGGACGAGGAGCTCACCCTGTCCCGCGGCCCGGTGGAGGGTGCGGGCACGCTGCGGATGCAGGTGCGCGTCGCGCCGCTGCGCCACGGCCGGGTGCTCGTGCTCGCCGAGGACCGTACGGCCGCGCGCCGGCTCGAGGAGATGCGCCGGGACTTCACCGCCAACGTCTCGCACGAGCTCAAGACGCCCGTCGGCGCGCTCGGCCTCCTCGCCGAGACGGTCGCCGACGCCGCCGACGAGCCGGACACGGTGCGTCACTTCGCCGGGCAGATGCAGAAGGAGTCGGCGCGCCTGGCCTCCCTCGTCCAGGAGCTCATCGACCTCTCGCGCCTGCAGGAGCCGGACGCCCTCGTGGATCCCGAGCTGGTCGACCTCGACGCGGTGGTGGCCGAGGCGGTCGACCGGGTGCGCGTGGAGGCGATGTCCCGCAAGGTCACCCTGGTGCTCGGCGGCGAGAAGGGCGTGAAGGTCTACGGCGACGCGGCGCTGCTCACCACGGCCGTGCGCAACCTCCTCGACAACGCCGTCCGCTACTCCGCACCGACCGGCCGGGTCTCCGTGGGCGTCCAGCGCCGGGACGCGCTGGTGCGCATCGCCGTCGTCGACCAGGGCGCGGGCATCGGCCCCGAGCAGCGCGAGCGGGTCTTCGAGCGCTTCTACCGGGGCGACGAGGCCCGCTCGCGCGAGACGGGCGGCTCCGGCCTCGGGCTGAGCATCGTCAAGCACATCGCCAACGACCACGGCGGGCGCGTCGAGCTGTGGTCGACCGAGGGCAAGGGCTCGACGTTCACCCTCGTCCTGCCCGAGGCCTACGGCCCCGCCACCCCCGACGAGGCGGGCGCTCAGGCCGCCGCCGACGCAGCAGACGAAGCCGGGGGGCTCCCCGCCCCCCGGAGGACCGACGCCATGGAGGACACCCACTGATGACGACCATCCTGCTGGTGGAGGACGAGGCCTCCTACCGCGAGCCGCTCACCTTCAAGCTGGAGCGCGACGGTTACGAGGTCGTCGCGGTGGCCGACGGGCACGACGCCGTGGCCGCGTTCGACCGCGGCGGCGTGGACATCGTCCTTCTCGACCTGATGCTGCCGGGGCTCTCCGGCACCGAGGTGTGCCGGCAGCTGCGCCAGCGCAGCAACGTCCCCGTCATCATGCTCACCGCCAAGGACAGCGAGATCGACAAGGTGGTCGGGCTCGAGATCGGCGCCGACGACTACGTCACCAAGCCCTACTCGTACCGCGAGCTCGTCGCGCGCGTCCACGCCGTGCTGCGCCGCGGCGCGGGGCAGGACGACCTCTCCGAGCCGTCGGTGCTCGCCGTCGGACGGGTCCGCATGGACGTGGACCGCCACGAGCTCAGCGTCGACGACGAGCCGGTCGCCATGCCGCTGCGCGAGTTCGAGCTGCTCGAGCTCTTCCTGCGCAACCCGGACCGCGTGCTCACCCGGGGCCAGCTGATCGACCGCATCTGGGGCGCCAACTACGTCGGCGACACCAAGACGCTCGACGTCCACGTCAAGCGCGTGCGGGCCAAGATCGAGCAGGACCCGGCACGCCCCACCATGCTGCAGACCGTCCGCGGACTCGGCTACAAGCTCGTCACCCCGGAGGCCTGAGCGTCGACGACGGAGCCCCCGGGACGCTGGTGCGTCCCGGGGGCTCGTCGCCGGACCTGCGCGCCGCCGCGCGCGGCCGGGAGGGTCAGGCCTGGTCGAGGTACTCGTCGTAGGGCGGGATGGTGCCGTCGAGGACGGGAACCTCGACCTGGGCGTCGCCGGCCGACGGCATGGAGACGGTCGCCGGGATGGTGGCGCCCGGCTCGGCGTCGACGCTCTGGGTGGTGATGCCCGCGTCGGTGAAGTTCACGTGCTCGCCGGCGTCCACGCGCACGGGCACGGTGGCACCGCCCTCGCCGATGGTGAAGGAGACCTCGACGTCCTCCCCGGACCTGTTCACCACGGCGCCGAGCAGGTGGCCCGGCTGGCCCTCGCCCTCGGTGAGGATCATGAGGTTCTCGACGACGACCTCGTCGCTCACGGCGACCCGGATCCCGTCGCTGGGCGCGTACGGCTCGGCGGTGGTGATGGGGTTGGCGACGGCGCAGCCGGACAGGGTCAGCGTCCCGCCCAGTGCGGCGAGGGCGGCCAGTCGGGTGCGACGGGTGGTGCGGACCACGGGTTCTCCTTCGTCTAGATCGGGACAGCGCGCGGTCCCTCCCAGGGGGAGGTTACCCGAGGGATCCACGAGGCGGACGCAGCCGCCGGCGGGGGCGCCCCGGCCACCGGGTGTGCCCCCGTTTTGTCGCGTCCCTCACGAGCCGCAGAATCTCGCCACTTTTCCGTGTTAGACTAGGGACCCTTAGCGACTGAAGGAGCCTTACGACAATGACCTTCGCTGTCGGCGAGACCGTCGTCTACCCCCATCACGGGGCGGCACTCATCGAGGACATCTCCACCCGCGTCATCCGCGGCGAGGAGAAGCTGTACCTCCACCTCCGGGTCGCCCAGGGCGACCTGACCATCCAGGTCCCGGCCGAGAACGTGGACCTGGTCGGGGTGCGTGACGTCGTCGGTACCGAGGGCCTCGAGAAGGTCTTCGACGTGCTTCGTGCGCCCTACACCGAGGAGCCGACCAACTGGTCGCGCCGGTACAAGGCGAACGTCGAGAAGATCGCCTCCGGCGACATCATCAAGGTGGCCGAGGTGGTGCGCGACCTGTCCCGCCGCGACACCGACCGCGGGCTCTCCGCGGGCGAGAAGCGCATGCTCGCCAAGGCTCGTCAGATCCTCGTCTCCGAGCTCGCCCTGGCGGAGAAGACCGAGGAGGACAAGGCCGAGGCGATCCTGGACGACGTTCTCGCGTCCTGATCGCGCGGTGACCGGGGCGGACGTCCGCGTGGGCGTTCTTCGCGCATGAGCTCGGCCGCCGTCCTGACCGCGGCCGGCTCCGGCACCCGGCTCGGACGCGCGCTGCCCAAGGCGCTCGTCGAGCTCGGCGGGCAGCCTCTCGTCCTGCGGGCGGCCGTCGGGCTCGCCCGCGCCGGCTGCATCGGCGCCGTCGTCGTCACCGTCCCCGCGGCGGAGCGCGACGCCTTCGCCGCGCTCTTCCCGGGCGGCACCGTGCCCGGCACGGACGTTCCCGCGCGCGTCGTCGCCGGCGGGCCCACCCGCCAGGCGTCGGTCGCGGCGGGCCTGGCCGCGCTCGGTGACGACGTCGACGTGGTCCTCGTGCACGACGCCGCCCGCTGCCTGACCCCGCCCGCCCTCGTCCGCGCCGTCGAGGCCGCCGTGCGGGCCGGCCACCGCGCCGTCGTCCCCGCCGTGCCGGTCACCGATACCGTCAAGCGGGTCGGCGACGCCGGCCCCGACGGTGCCGCGCCGGTGGTGGCCACCGTCCCGCGCCTGGACCTCCGCGCGGTCCAGACGCCCCAGGGGTTCGACCGGGCGCTGCTCGACGCCGCGCACGCCGCCGGCGCGCACCGCGCCGGTGACGAGGCCGCGGCGGTCTCCGACGACGCCGGGCTCGTGGAGGCGCTGGGGGAGCGGGTGTGGGTCGTCCCGGGCGACGAGCGCGCCCTGAAGATCACCACGCCGCGCGACCTGGCGCTCGCGGAGCTCCTGCTCGCCGAGGACCACTAACCTGGCGCGCATGCAGCTGCCACGCACCGGGATCGGCACGGACGTGCACGCCTTCGCGCCCGCGGGCTCCGGCCGCCCGATGCGGCTGGCCTGCCTGGACTGGCCCGGCGAGACCGGCCTCGAGGGCCACTCCGACGCCGACGTCGCCGCCCACGCCGCCTGCGACGCCCTCTTCTCCGCCGCCGGGCTCGGGGACCTGGGCGGCCAGTTCGGCACCGCCGACCCAGAGTGGTCCGGCGCCTCCGGGGAGCGGATGCTGGCCGAGACCGCACGCCGGCTGGCCGAGGCGGGCTGGGAGATCGGCAACGTCGCGGTCCAGGTGATCGGGGTCCGCCCGCGGATCGGCCGCCGCCGGGCCGAGGCGGAGGAGGCGATGTCCGAGGCGCTCGGGGCGCCGGTCTCGCTCTCCGCCACCACCACCGACGGGCTCGGGTTCACCGGCCGCGGCGAGGGCGTGGCCGCCGTCGCCACCGCGCTCGTGGTGCGCAGGCCGCTCGAGGCGGCCTGAGGGCAGGACCGCGCACTGCCGGACCGTGCCGGTCAGCGCACCCGCGAGGTCACACCGGGGACCCGCAACCGCCAGAAGAGCGCCAGCCCGAGCGCAAGGGTCAGCACGATGCCCAGCATGCCCGTCCGGGCGCCGGCGACCGCGGTGAACACCGCGATGAGCGCGGGGGAGATGAAGCTGACGGCCCGGCCGGCCGTGGCGTAGAGGCCGAAGGTCTCGTTGGCCTCCTGCGGCGGCACCATCCGCGTGAGGAGCGTGCGCGACGCGGACTGGACCGCCCCGACGAGGGAGGCGATCCCCATGCCGAACACCCAGAACACGGAAGTGGCGTCGAACGCGACGATGACGAGCCCGAACACGATCATCGCCGTGAGCGAGCCGACGATCACGGGGCGTGGACCCACCCGGTCGTCGACCTTGCCGAAGACCCACGTGCCGAGGGCCGCGACGACGTTCGCGGCGATGCCGAAGGTGACCACCTGAACGGTGTCCATCCCGTAGGAGGTGGCGGCGATGACACCCGCGAAGGAGAACACTGCGCTCAGGCCGTCCCGGTAGACCGCCGCGGCGACCAGGAAGTGGAGCAGCGACCGCTCCTGGCGCCACATCCGCACCACCCGCGCGACGATGTCCCGGTAGGCCTGGACCGGTCGGAACGGTGCGCGCACCATGATGGCCTCGGGCGCCTCGCGGGGGCCCCAGATCATGACCGGGACGGAGAAGACGAGGAACCAGGCGGCGCACATCAGCGCCACAGCGCGGGCGTTCTGCGCGTCCTCGGTGGGCAGCCCCAGCACCCCACCTTCGAGGATGAACCCGAACAGTGCCACGACCAGGGCGATGACGCCGCCCACGTAGCCGAGCGCCCACGCCGTGCCGGAGATGCGCCCCACGGTGCTGGGGGTGGATATCTGCAGCAGCATGCCGTTGTAGAAGACCCCGGCGATCTCGGCGATCACGGAAGCCAGCGCGATCAGGCTGACGCCGAGCAGGAGGTAGCTGTTCTCCGGGCGCACGAACCACATCGCCGCCATGGTCGCGACGACCGCGAGCGTCGAGACGGTCAGCAGCAGACGGCGGTTGCGCACCCGGTCCGCCCACGCCCCCATCAGCGGGGCGAGCAACGCCACCAGGATCCCCGCCACGGTCTGGGCGTTGGAGTAGACCTGCTGCCCGTTCTCCGGGTCCGCCGCCACCGTGCCCGTGACGTACACGGAGAACACGAACGACAGGATCACGGTGTTGAAGGCGTTGGACCCCAGGTCCCACAGGCTCCACGCCGCGACCGTGCGGCGCGGCGCCGGGCGAGCCACGACGGGCGCCGGCCCGGGGAGCTGGGCGGTGTCGGCATGGAACTCGGGCAGCGGTCCGTTGCTCACACCGCGCACCGTAGCGGCCCGGGGTGTCCGCCGAGTGGTCAACCCGCGGCGACCGCCCGAAAGGCCGGGGCGGCCCGCCCCGGTAGCCTGGGCAGGTGAGCCTGAGACTGTACGACTCCGCGACGCGGTCGGTGCGCCCCTTCGAGCCCCTGGAACCGGGCAAGGTCGGCATCTACCTGTGCGGCGCCACCGTGCAGGGAGCCCCGCACGTGGGCCACATGCGCGCCTCCATCGCCTTCGACGTCCTGGTCCGCTGGCTCCGCCGCACCGGGCTGGACGTGACGCTCGTCCGCAACGTCACCGACATCGACGACAAGATCCTGGCGAAGTCGGCGGAGGCCGGCTGCCCGTGGTGGGCGTGGGCGTACCGGTTCGAGCAGGAGTTCACCGCCGCCTACGACGCCCTCGGCGTCGCACGCCCCACGTACGAGCCCCGCGCCACCGGGCACGTCACCGAGATGGTCGAGCTCATGGAGCTGCTCGCCGAGCGCGGGCACGCCTACCGCGGCACGGACGGCAACGTCTACTTCGACGTGCGCTCCCTGCCCGAGTACGGCTCCCTGACCCGCCAGGCGCTCGAGAACATGACCGTCTCCGACGACGCCGACGCCGAGCCGGACAAGCGCGACCCGCGCGACTTCGCGCTGTGGAAGGCCCCCAAGCCGGGCGAGCCGGCGACCGCGTCATGGCCCACGCCGTTCGGGCGCGGCCGGCCGGGCTGGCACCTCGAGTGCTCCGCCATGGCGCGCCGCTACCTCGGTGAGACGTTCGACATCCACGGCGGCGGCATCGACCTGCGCTTCCCCCACCACGAGAACGAGCAGGCGCAGTCCCACGCCGCCGGGCTCGGCTTCGCCCGGCACTGGGTCCACAACGCCTGGGTGACCACCGGCGGCGAGAAGATGAGCAAGTCGCTCGGCAACTCCCTGGTGGTCTCCGAGGTGCTCGGCCGCACGGACGCCGCCGTGCTGCGCTACGCGCTCGGCACCGTCCACTACCGCTCCACGGTGGAGTTCTCCGACGTCACCCTCGCCGAGGCCGCCGGCTCGTGGGAGCGCTTCACCGGCTTCGTCAACCGCTCGGTCGAGCGCGTCGGCGAGGTGCCGGCCGAGGAGGTCGCCGCGCAGGGCCCGGGGCAGCTGCCGCCCGCGTTCGTCGAGGCGATGGACGACGACCTGAACATCTCCGCCGCGCTCGCCGTGGTGCACGAGCACCTGCGCGCGGGCAACACCGCCCTGGCGGAGCGGGACGACGTCACCACCCGCAGCGCGCAGCTGCAGGTCCGGGCCATGCTGGACGTCCTCGGGCTCGACCCGCTCGCGGCGCCGTGGCGCGCCTCGGGCGGCGGCGAGGGCACGGCCGAGCACGCCGCGCTGGACACGCTCGTCACCGCCGTCCTGCGCGAGCGGGACGCGGCGCGGGCCGCCAAGGACTGGGCGCGGGCCGACGCGCTGCGCGACCGCCTCGCCGAGGCGGGCGTGGTGGTCGAGGACTCCGCCGGCGGTGCACGCTGGCACGTGAAGGGAACGGACTGATGGCAGGGAACTCTCAGCGGCGAGGTGCCGTGCGCAAGCCGGGGTCCAAGAAGGGGCAGACCGTCGGGTCGGGCGGCCAGCGCCGTCGCGCCCTCGAGGGGCGCGGCCCGACGCCGAAGGCCGAGGACCGCCCCTACCACCCGGCGGCGAAGAAGAAGGCCGCCGAGGAGCGCAAGGAGGCCCGCCGGGGCGGCACGCGCGTGGCGGGCCGGGACGCCGGCCGCGAGGCGCGCGACGCCGCCCGCAGCGCCTCGATGACCGCCAAGGTGCGCGAGGCCCTCCGCGTCGGCGGGGACCACGAGATCATCGCCGGCCGCAACCCGGTCACCGAGGCTGTGCGCTCCGGGATCCCGCTGGCGAAGGTCTTCCTCGCCGGCGGCATGATGTCGGACGAGCGCGTCGCCGAGGTTGTGCGCACCGCCACCGCGCTGGGCGCCCCGCTGGTCGAGGTCTCCCGCTCCGACCTCGACCACCTCACCGACGACGCCGTGCACCAGGGCGTGGCCATCGAGGTGCCGGCCTACAGCTACCGGGACGTCCCCGACCTGCTCGCGCGGGCCGAGCGCGCCAACCACCCCGCGCTGCTCGTCGCGCTGGACGGCGTCACCGACCCGCACAACCTCGGGGCCGTCCTGCGCAGCTCCGGGGCGTTCGGCGCCGACGGCGTGATCGTGCCCGAGCGCCGCTCCGCCGGCGTGACCGCGGCGGCGTGGAAGGTCTCGGCCGGGGCGGCCGCCCGGGTGCCGGTCGCCCGGGTGACGAACCTCGTCCGGGCGCTGAAGGACCTGAAGGAGGCCGGCTGCTTCGTCGTCGGGCTCGACGGCGGGGGCCCGGTCTCCGTGGGCGACCTCGAGCTGGCCTCCGAGCCGCTGGTGCTCGTCACCGGGTCGGAGGGCAAGGGCCTGAGCCGCCTCGTGCGCGAGACGTGCGACGTCGTCGCCTCCATCCCGATCGCCGCCTCCGTGGAGTCGCTCAACGCCGCGGTGGCCACCGGGATCGCCCTGTACGAGGTGGCGCGGCGCCGCGAGAGCAGGAGCTGACATGGCCGGACCGTGGAACCGTACCGAGGGCGTGCTGGTCGCGGCCTCGCTCGACCCGGAGGCCGTGGCCGGCCACCTCGCCCGCGCCGGGATCCTCGCGCGGCTGGAGTGGTACCCCGGCACGGAGCACCTGCTCTCGCTCTCGGTCCTGACCGACCCCGCCGGGGCCGTGGGCACCGCCGGCAGCTCCGAGGTGGCGCCGGGACCCGAGCTCGCCGCGCTCGCCGACGACCTCGGCGCCGCGTTCGACGCCGACGTGCTCATGGACGGCGTCCACTCCGGCCACGAGGCCGACTGGACGGTGGGGGACGACCTCGGCACCGCGGGCGCGCGCCCGGCCACACCCGGCGGCGGCGTGCCCGGCGTCGTGGAGTCTGAGGACACCGCGCACGACGCGCGCACGGTGGTGCTCACCCCGATGCCCGTCCACCAGGTGCCCCTCCACGCCACCCTGCTGGGCCGGCCCGTCACGGTGGCCGAGCAGGTGGTCGGCGGGGAGAGCCGGCGCCTGGTGATGACCACCGGCCCCGGACGTGAGCTCGGCGTGCTGGGCTGGGAGACCGACGCCTACCCGGTGCTGCGGCTGCAGGTCGACGACGAGGACCGCACCGCGCTGCTGCTGCCCGGGCCGGAGTCCGACGCCGACGACCTCGACGAGGGCGTCGCCGTCGTCAGCTGGGCGATGCGCAGCCGGTACGTGCTTCCCGACGACGTCGCGGCCGGCGTCCGCACGCTCGTCGAGGACCTGCTCGGCGACGGCGAGGACGCGGCCGCCTTCGCCGCGGCCGTCCCCGGCTCCGACCCGGTCGCCGTCGCCGCCGCGCTGGGGCAGCCCGGCGCCGCCGGCATGGCGGCCTTCGTCGCCGCGTTCGGCCTGCCGTCCGCCGTCGCGGACGTGCTGGAGGGACGCGCCGAGCCGGCGGACCTGCCGGGAGCCCGGACGCACGAGGCCGAGCCGCTCCCGCGGGCGGCGGCCCGCTCCGCCCGCCTGGCGTTCGAGGGGCAGGCCGCGGCGACGCCGCCGGCGACCCGGGTGGCGGTGCGGGCCGGGCTCGTCGCGCTCGGCGTGCTCGCGGTGGTGGCCGTGGTCCGGGCGGCGCGGCGGCGGTAGGTCAGAAGTCGACGGCGGGGATCTCGACGGAGTCGCGGTCGAGGAACGCCCGCTCGTCCGGCCGGTGGCGCAGCACCTGCTCGACGTAGGACCGCACGGCCTCGGCCATGGGCACGTCGCGGGACTGCTGCTGGGAGATGAACCAGCGGTGCTCGAGCACCTCGTGGAAGATCTCGGCCGGCTCCAGCTTGCGGCGCATCTCGCGCGGCACCGCCGTCACCGTGGGCGTGAAGACCTCGTCGAGCCAGTCGTGGGCCACGATCGTGAGGTCGTCGTTCTGCCGGTCGGTCTCGGCCCGGTAGCTCTCCAGGTCGTTGAGCATGCGGCGCGCCTGGTTCTCCTGCACGTCCAGGCCCGTCAGCCGCATGATCTGCCGGTGGTAGTGCCCGGCGTCGACCACCTTCGGCTGGATCGAGACGGTCGTGCCGTCCACGTCCGTGGTCATGGTCAGCTCGCCGACGTCGAAGCCGAGGTCGTTGAGGCGGTTGATCCGCTCGGTCACGCGCCAGCGCTCGGCCGAGCCGAAGGACTCCTCACGGGTGAGCTCCGCCCACAGCGACTCGTAGCGCTCGACGATCTGGTTGCCCACCTCGATGACGTCGACGTCCTCGTCCAGCACCTCGCCGGCCTGCAGGTCCATCAGCTCGCCGATGATGTTGGTCCGCGCGAGGTCCAGGTCGTAGCCGCGCTGGCCCGGCGTCAGCGCGGGGTGGAGCTCGCCGGTCTCGGCGTCGACCAGGTAGGCGGCGAACGCGCCGGCGTCACGGCGGAAGAGGGTGTTCGACAGCGAGACGTCGCCCCAGTAGAAGCCGAGCAGGTGCAGGCGCACGAGCAGCACGCTCAGGGCGTCGATGAGCCGGCTGGCGGTCTCGGGGCGCATGTACTGGCTGAACAGGGCCCGGTAGGGGAGGGAGTACTGCAGGTGCTCGGTGACCAGCACGGAGTTCAGCTCCTCCCCGTCCGGGGCGCTGCGCCCGGTGATCACGGCGAGGGGCTGCACGGCCGGGGCCTCGAGGCGCCCGAGGGCTCGGAGCTGCTCGTACTCGTGGTAGGCCACGGACTCGCCGATCTCCTTCACGGCGAGGATCCGGCCGGACAGGCGCACGAAGCGCACGACGTGCCGCGAGATGCCGCGGGGGAGCGCGGCGAGGACGTCCTCGGGCCACTCCTCCAGGGGGATCTCCCAGGGGAGGTCGAGCAACGCAGGGTCCACCCGTGCGGCGGTGATCTGCAGCTGCTGTGCCATGGGGCCATTCTTCCCGGTCGATGCGCCGCTGCGAGCGGGCACGGCACCGACCGTCCTGTGAGGTTCGTCCGGTTCGCGGCGGCTCCCCGCAATCTACGCCAGGAGAGCCCGAGGGGGCGGGCCCGGACGGACCCGCCCGCTCGGGGTCGCCGGCCGAGGGGGCGGGCCCGGACGGACCCGCCCCCTCGGGGTCGCCGGCCGAGGGCAGGTGCGCCGTCGGCCGGCTGAGGTCACTGCGGCAGGCGGCGGCCCGTCGCGGAGGAGAACACGTGCTGCTCGCCCTCGCGGATGCGCACGTGGATCTTGTCGCCCTTCATCGGCACGTCGCGCGGGTCGATGCGCACGATGATCTGGTCCGAGTCGTCCCCGGAGCCGAGGTGCTCGTTGAGCTCGCGGTCGCCCGAGAGCTCGCCGTAGACGAACGCGTCGGAACCGAGCTCCTCGACCAGGTTGACGGTCACCGGGATGGTGCCCTCGCCCGCCGGAGCGCGGTCGAGGGACTCCGGCCGGAAGCCCAGGATCACCTTGCCGTTGTCCGCGTCGGTCAGCGCGTCCAGCGTGGCGCGGCTCAGCGGCACGTGGGCGGAGCCGAGCACGGCCTGCCCGTCCTGGACCCGGAAGTCGCCCAGGTTCATGGCCGGGGAGCCGATGAAGCCGGCGACGAACACGTTGGCGGGGGTGTCGTACATCTCCCGCGGGGTACCGACCTGCTGCAGGATGCCGTCCTTGAGGACCGCGATGCGGTCGCCCATGGTCAGGGCCTCGGTCTGGTCGTGGGTGACGTAGACCGTGGTGACGCCCAGGCGCCGCTGGAGGGAGGCGATCTGGGTGCGGGTCTGCACGCGCAGCTTGGCGTCGAGGTTGGACAGCGGCTCGTCCATGAGGAAGACGCGCGGCTGGCGGACGATCGCGCGGCCCATCGCGACGCGCTGCCGCTGACCGCCCGAGAGGGCCTTCGGCTTGCGCTGGAGGTACTCGGTCAGGTCGAGGATCTTCGCGGCCTCCTTGACGCGCTGCTCGATCTCGGCCTTCGGGGTGCCGGCGATCTTCAGCGCGAAGCCCATGTTGTCGGCGACGGACATGTGCGGGTAGAGCGCGTAGTTCTGGAAGACCATGGCGATGTCACGGTCCTTGGGCTGGACGTCGGTGACGTCGCGGTCGCCGATGAAGATGCGGCCGGAGTTGACGTCCTCGAGGCCGGCGAGCATGCGCAGCGAGGTGGACTTGCCGCAGCCGGACGGGCCGACGAGAACGAGGAACTCGCCGTCGGCGACCTCCAGGTCCAGGGAGTCGACGGCCGGGCGCTCGGAGCCCGGGTAGAGGCGGGTGGCTTTGTCGAAGGTGACGGAGGCCATGGTGATGTACATCCCTTCACCGGCAGGTACGTGCCGGACGATCCGTTGTGAAAGGTGCCGAGAGGTGTCCGCTCTGACACAGCGAACCGTCGCGGACCCTTCGGTCCACGACAGCAGCCACCCCCATAGTGGCACAGGGTGTGTTACAGGTGTGAGTCCTGAGCCTCTTGACGCAGCTCGAGCAGCCGCACGAGGACGGCGGAGAACTCCTCCGGGTCGGTCACGCGGTAGGCCGCGCCACTCTCGCCGTCGCCGACCTTGATCGAGACGTCGCCCTCGCCCAGGACGGCGAACGCGTCCTCGTCCGTGGTGTCGTCACCGGCGTAGAGGACGGCGTCGACGCCCAGCGCCCCGCGCAGCTGGTGCAGCGCGTCGCCCTTGGTCACCTCGAGCACCGCCATCTCCACGACCTCCTTGCCGACGACCACGCGCACGCCCTCGCGGGCCGCCGGGCCGTCCAGCACGCGGCGGGTCAGCCGCTCGCCCGGCTCGCGCTCCGCCGGCCGGGTGTGCAGGACGACGGCGGCGGGCTTGGCCTGCACCCACGCCCCCTCCACCTCGGCGGCCAGGGCCTCCGTCTCGCGAAGGAGCTCGGCCCTCAGGCGGGCCTGCTCCTCGGTGAGGCCGACGGGCTCCGCCTCGAGGGTCGTGCCGCCGTCGGGGGAGTCGACGACGCGGCCCCACTGGGCGCCGTGGGAGCCGATGACCCGGCTGCCGGCGGGCAGGCCGGCGAGAGCCACGAGATCGCTCGCCTCCCGCCCCGAGACCAGGACGACGTCGACCCCCGGCAGCTCCGCGAGGCCCGCGACCGCCTCGGCCGAGACGGGGAGCATCCGTGACGTCCTCGGGTCCAGGACGATCGGAGCCAGGACGCCGTCGAAGTCGAGGCCGACCAGGATCCGCCCCCGCCCCGCGAGCTCGCGCAGGGCGAGGTCGAGGGACTCCTCGAGGTGGGCGGTGAACAGCGGCGCCTCGATGCCGGGTCCCGGCACCCCGGCGTCGTGCGCGGCCTCGGGCGTCTCGCCCGGCCGCGGGGCGGCGGGCCGGTCGGCGGGGTGGGCGGGGTGGGCGGTCACCGGACCTCCTGCGGGCTGGGGACGGACATCGGGGTGGCGACGGACATGGGGCTGGGGACCGACATGGCGAGGTAGCCGAGGAAGTCGTCCGCCCAGCGCTGGACGTCGTGCTCGAGCACCCGGCGGCGCAGGCTCCGCATCCGCCGTCGGCCCTCCTTCGCGTCCATGCCGATGGCCCGCATGATCGTGGCCTTGGTGCCGTCGATGTCGTGCGGGTTGATCTGCAGCGCCTGGGTGAGCTCGTCCGCGGCACCGGTGAACTCCGAGAGCACCAGCGCGCCGCCGAGGTCCGAGCGGGCGGCCACGTACTCCTTGGCCACGAGGTTCATGCCGTCGCGCAGCGAGGTCACGAGCATGACGTCCGCCGCGCGGTACAGCGCCGCCATCTCCTCCATCGGGTAGGAGTGGTGCAGGTAGTGCACGGCCGCGCGGCCGAGCGTGCCGAAGTCGCCGTTGATGCGGCCGACGGTCACCTCGACCTCGTCGCGCAGCTGCCGGTACTGCTCGACCCGTTCCCGGGAGGGGCTGGCCACCTGGATCATCGACGCCTCGGGCACGCGCAGCTGGCCGTCCTCCAAGAGCTCGCCGAAGGCCTTGAGCCGGTGGCGGATGCCCTTGGTGTAGTCGAGGCGGTCCACGCCCAGGAGCAGCACCTCCGGGCTGCCCAGCTCCTTGCGAATCTCCTTGGCACGGGCGAGCACCTCGGGGGTGCGGGCGAGGCTGTCGAAGGACGCGGCGTCGATGGAGATCGGGAACGCCTGGGCGCGCACCGCGCGGTCCGGGCGGGACCAGCGGCCCGGGATCGTCACCTGGGGGCCCTGGACCTTCAGGTCGGTCAGCCGGCGCACCGCACGCAGGAAGTTCGCGGCGTCGCCCGGGCGCTGGAAGCCCACGAGGTCCGCGCCGAGCAGCCCCTCGACCACCTGGCGGCGCCAGGGGAGCTGGCCGAAGATCTCCACCGGTGGGAACGGGATGTGGTTGAAGAAGCCGATCTTCACGTCCGGGCGCAGCAGCCGCAGCACCGCCGGGACCAGCTGGAGCTGGTAGTCGTGGACCCACACCGTCCCGCCCGGGGCGGCGGCCTCCGCGGCGGCCGCGGCGAAGCGGCGGTTGACCGAGACGTAGGCGTTCCACCAGGTGCGGTGGAACTCCGGCGCCACGATGACGTCGTGGTACAGCGGCCACAGCGTGCCGTTGGAGAAGCCCTCGTAGTAGCTGGCGATCTCCTCCTCGCTCAGCGCGACCGGCCACAGCCGCATGCCCTCGCCGTCGAAAGGCTCGTGGGAGAAGTCGGCCTGCCCGGACCAGCCGACCCAGGCGCCGTCGTTCTTCTGCATGATCGGCGCGAGCGCCGTGACGAGTCCGCCGGGGGAACGCTGCCAGCTCAGCGAGCCGTCCTGGGCGACGCTGATGTCGACAGGAAGGCGGTTGGCGACGACGACGAACTCATGTTCTCCGGCAGGCACGGTGGTTCAGCTCCTTCAGGGGTGTCTGCCTGCCACCGTACTTGCGAGACGACGCTCCTGCCCGGTGTGGTGGCCGCCGCCACTGCTCCGCCCGCCCGCGGCGGCCCGGCCGGTAGGTAGCGTGGAGCCATGACGGACCAGGGCCCCGACGGGCGCGAGGTGGGTGGCTACCGCCTGCTGCGCCGCATCGGGGCCGGCGGCATGGGGTCGGTCCACGAGGCGGTCGACGCCGACGGACGTCACGTGGCGCTCAAGCTGCTCCACCCGCACATCGGCACGGACCCCCAGGCGCGGCGCCGGCTGGCGCGGGAGGTCTCCCTCCTCCACCGCGTGCGCGACGCCGGCGTGGCCCGCGTGCTGGACGCCGAGGTGGAGGACGCCGAGGCATTCGTGGTCACCGAGCTGATCGACGGGCCCACCCTCGAGGAGGACGTCGCCGCCGACGGTCCGTTCGCCCCGGAGGAGCTGTCCAACCTCGCCCACGGCCTCGCGGAGGCGCTGCGCGCGATCCACGCCGTCGGGGTGGTGCACCGCGACCTCAAGCCCGGCAACGTCATGATGTCCGAGCACGGCCCGGTGGTCATCGACTTCGGCATCGCCCAGGTGGTCGACGACGCCCGGCTCACCCAGACCGGCATGGTCACCGGCACCCCGGGGTACCTCGACCCCGAGGTGATCGCGGGCGCCGAACCCGGGCCGGCGTGCGACTGGTGGGGCTGGGCGGCCGTGCTGGTGTTCGCCGCGACGGCGCGACCGCCGTTCGGCCGGGGTCCCACCGGCGTCGTGCTCGCGCGGGTCGCCACGGGGCAGGTGGACACGGACGGCCTGCCCGAGGTCACCGCCCGGGCGCTGCGCGCCGCGCTGGACCCCGACCCGGACCTCCGCCTCGACCCCGACGGCGTGCTCGCCGTCCTCGACGGCACCTGGGGCGACGACCAGCTCACCCAGGTCATCGGCGCGGCGGCGGCGGCGGCCGGGGCCGGCGCGCTCGGCGCGACGACGGCGATCGAGCCCGGTGCCGGGACGACCACCCTCGCCGGCGTGCCCGGGGGCGTCGCCGCCAGCCCGTTCGCCGACGGCACGCGGACGCTGCCCGCCGAGCCGTCGACGCGGACGCTGCCGGCCGAGCCGTCGACGCGGACGCTGCCGGCCGAGCCGTCGACGCGGACGCTGCCGGCCGAGCCGCCCCGGGCCTTCCCGCCGGCGGCGGCCAGCGGCGGCCCCGGCGGTCCGCCGCCCCCGACGTACCCCGTCGGGCGGGCCAGCACGTGGGCGCCGGTCGAGGAGCCGCTCACCCGCGCGCTGCCGCCGGTCGGGGAGCCGCTCACCCGCGCGCTGCCGCCGGTCGCCGGCCCCCGCGACGGCGGCCACGGCGAGCTCGACCCGTACGGCTACGGCGGCCCCTACAGCCAGGAACCCTCACGGCCGCCGGCCTGGGCCGTCCCCCCGCGCCGCCGCACGCTCACCGTGGCGGCCGTCGGCCTGGGGGTCAGCGCCGCGGCGGCCTCGTTCCCCGGGATCTTCGCGCTCGTGACGGCGTCGCTGCTCGTGCTGACCGCGACCACCGGGTGGGCCGGACGCTCCCGGCGGTCCGCGCGGCTGCGGCGCGGGGCCAGGCCCGGCGACGACGCCCGCATGCTGGCCGGGCTCCCGTGGCACCTGCTGCGCGGCGTCCTCGCGGTGCTGCCCGGCGCGGTGCTCGGGGCGCTCCTCGGCGGCGGGACCTGGTGGGTGGTCGACCGGATGTCCCTGCCGCTCGAGCCGGCGGTCCGGCCGCCGCTCGCCCTCCTGGCCGGGGCCCTGGTCGCCCTTCTCGTCGCCTGGCTGACCCCGACCAGCCGCCCGGCCCGCGACGGCGCCCGGGCGATGATCGACGTCCTCACCCCGACCCGGGGGTTCCGGGCCCTGCTCGTCGTGCTCGTCCTCGCCGTCGCCGCAGTCGTCGCCGTACAGGTCGCGCTCGGCGCCGCGCCCGCGCCGGACTGGTCGCCGCTGCCCGCGCCGCCGCTCTGAGCGACCCCGACATTTCGCCCAGAGCTCAGCCGTAACGGCCGGGCCGGGCCGGGACCGGACGGTTACGCTTGGGCGGTGATCGTTCGGCGCGCCTGGTGGCGGACGGGCCTGGCCCTGTCCGCCATCCTCGTGGCGCCGGTCGTGGTCGCCGTGCTGACCGGCACAGCCGTCTTCAGCGCGTGCGTGCCCGCCTCGGGGACGTGGTCCGAGGTCGCGCTGCGCCTCGCCCTGCTCCGTCCCGACGCCGCCTGCCCCGAGGGCACCCTGGCGCCCGGCGGCGAGCCGGGCCAGGCCCTGACCGTCGTCGTCGCCGTGGCGCTGCCCGCCCTGCTCGCGCACCTCGCGCTGGCCTCCGGGGCTGCGGGCCTCGTCGGCTCCGCGCGCCGCGTCATGGCGGCCGAGGTGCGGCGGTTCGTCGCCGTCGTCGTCCCCGGTGTCGCGCCGGTCCCCGGCGACGACCGCGCCGCGCCGTTCCTGCCGGCGCCGCTCCCGCTGCCGGTGCGGACCGTCGTCGCCCGGCGTCCGCTGCGTCGGGGACCCCCGCGGACCCAGGCGGCCGGCGCCTAGCGCCGGGTCCCGCCGCTGGGCGTCCGCGCGGACGCCGCCCCCGATCCGCGACCCCGACAGGAAGATCCGATGTCCTCCAGCCCGTCCTCCCAACCGACGAAGGCCCAGCGGCGCGACGCCGCACGCGAGCAGGCGCGCCAGCTCCGCGAGGCCCAGGCCAGGCGCGAGAAGCGCAACCGCAACCTCATCATCGCCGGCGTCGTCGCCCTCATCGTGGTCGTCGCCGTCGTGCTCTACGCGATCATCAGCCAGGGCAGCAAGTCCGTCATCGCCGCCGTCGCGGACGTCCCCGCGAACACCTCGGTCGAGGACGGCGGCATCTCGCTCGGCTCCGACCTCGTGGCGGGCACCACGAACGACGGCGCCCCGGTGCTCGACGTCTACCTCGACTTCACGTGCCCGCACTGCGCGACGTTCGAGGAGGTCAACGCCGAGGACATCGACGCGCTCGTCTCCGCGGGGGAGGCCACCGTGGTGTACCACCCGGTCGCGATCCTGGACCGCAGCGGGGACTTCACCGGGTTCTCCGGCCGCGCCGTGCAGGCCGCCGGGGTCGTCGCCGACCAGGCCCCCGAGGCGTACAACGCCTTCCAGGCCGCGTTGTTCGACCTCTTCGCCGAGAGCACGGACGCCGAGCCGACCGACGAGCAGATCGCCCAGGCCGCCTCGGAGGCCGCTGCGCCGCAGGAGGTCGCCGACACGCTGGCCTCGGGCCAGCGGCCCTTCGCCGAGTGGGTCGAGGCCACGACGCAGCAGTTCAGCCGCGACGGCTACACGGGCACCCCGACCGTCCTGATCGACGGCGAGGAGTTCACCGGCTGGACCGAGGCGGGTGCGCTGGTGGAGGCGATCCAGGGCTCCTGACCACCCCGGGCCGGCCGTCCGCAGCGGCCGGCCCGCCGCAGGCCGGGTTGGGGACCGCCACGCCGGTCGTGGCAGACTCTTCCCCGGTCCACGCCGCCTTAGCTCAGCTGGTAGAGCACCCGCCTTGTAAGCGGACGGTCGTCGGTTCGATTCCGACAGGCGGCTCCACGCGTCCGCCCCGGTGCCTCAGGCGCCGGCGGCGATCTCCGCCAGGCGCTCGCGGTCCAGGACGGCCGTCCAGCGGCGGCCGGACTCGATCACGCCGTCCTGGCGCAGCCGGCTCATCACCCGGGAGACCGACTCCGGGGTGGACCCCGTCATGCCGGCCAGATCGGCGCGGCTGAGCGGGACCTGCAGCAGGGTGCCGCCGCCGGCCCGGTCCTGGCCCACCTTGTCCGCCAGGCGCAGCAGCGTCGTCGCCACCCGTTGCGCGACGGAGCCGGTGGAGATGCGCCCGACGTCGGAGCGCGCGCGGGCGAGCCGGCCGGCGATGTCGTCCAGGACGCGCAGGGCCACCTGCGGGTGCTCCGTGAGCACGCCGCGGAAGGCGCCCGGGTCGATCCGGAGCGCGCACGTCGTGGTCATCGCCTCGGCGCTCTCCGGGTACTCCGCCTGGCCGAGGGTGCTGAGCGCGCCGAAGAGGTCGCCGGGCGTGAGCACGTCCGTGAGGACGTCCTGCCCGGTGGGCGTCGGCTGGGTGATCCGGACCCGGCCGGCCGCGACGACGTAGAGGTGCTCGGCCGGTGCGCCGGCCTCGTAGAGCCGGTCACCCTCGCCCCAGGACAGCGAGACCATGCGCCGGTCGACGTCGGCCAGCTCGTCCTCGTCCAGGCCGGCGAAGTACGGCACCTGGCTCAGGACCTTCATCCGGAGCGGACGCGGGCAGGGATGGGGCTGCGCACAGGTGCTGCGCAGGGGGACGTGGCGGCGGGCCACGCCGGTCATACGATGAAGCCGTCGTCCTGACCGGAGTCGCCGTGGACGAAGTCCTCCTCCTTCTCCGGCCCCGCGCCCACCAGCTCGGCGTCCGGGCCGGAGCGGTCCTCGTCGGTGCGCGGCGCGTCGGCGGGCCGTCCACCTCCGAGGACGTCGCGGGAGCGGTAACGGTCGACGTCCTGGTCGGGGCGCACCAGGCCGCGGTGCACCAGGGCCTCGGTGACCAGGTCAGGTCGCCGGACGGGCTCGCGGGGGGTCATGGTCACCAGCTCCTGGGTCCGTGGTGGGACGGTGTCGGGGCGCCCGGGTAGGGGCCCCTCCTGCGTCGAATGCTACGTGAGCGACCAGTCCACCGGGTCGGCACCGAGCTCCGCGAGCAGGGCGTTGGCCCGCGAGAAGGGACGTGAGCCGAAGAATCCGCGGGAGGCCGAGAGCGGGCTCGGGTGCGCGGAGGTGATCACCGGGGTGGACCCGAGCATCGGGCGCAGCGTGCCGGCGTCACGCCCCCAGAGGATGGCGACCAGGGGCGTCCCGCGGGCCACCAGCGTGCGGATGGCGTGCTCGGTGACCTCCTCCCACCCCTTGCCGCGGTGGGACGCCGGGGCACCGGGACGCACCGTGAGCACCCGGTTGAGCAGCATGACGCCGTGGCGCGACCACGGCGTGAGGTCCCCGGTGGAGGGCACCGGCAGGCCCAGGTCGTCGTGGAGCTCGCGGTAGATGTTCTGGAGGGACCGGGGGACCGGGCGCACGTCGGGCTGCACGGAGAACGACAGCCCCATCGGGTGCCCGGGGGTGGGGTAGGGGTCCTGACCGACGATGAGCACCCGCACCTGGGCGAGGGGGTAGGTGAAGGCCCGCAGCACGTCCGTCCCCGCCGGGAGGTAGCCGTGCCCGGCGGCGATCTCGGAGCGCAGGAAGGCGCCCATCGCGCGGATCTGGGGCTCGACCGGGGCGAGCGCCTCGGCCCAGCCGGGGTCGACCAGCTCGGCCAGGGGTGCGGTCGTGTCCGGTGCGGTCACGTCGGGCGGGGGAGCCAGGTGAGGTTCAGGTGCCACCGAGCGAGCGTAACGACCCCGGCGTGGCGCCACGCCGGGAGAATGACACGGGTGTCGTTCGCGCCTAGCATGGGTCCGGCCCGTCGTACCGGAGGGCACGCCGAGAGACCTGGAGGAGCACATGGCCGCCGCAGCGCACGCGAAGGTCGACGCCGCCGCCGGGCCGGCGGGCGCCGCCCAGGGCCTCACCGAGACCGAGACCGCCATCCTGGCGTTCGAGCGGCAGTGGTGGAAGTACGCCGGCGCCAAGGAGACGGCGATCCGTGAGCTGTTCGACATGAGCGCCACGCGCTACTACCAGGTGCTCAACCAGCTTCTCGACTCCGAGGCCGCCCTCGCCGCGGACCCCATGCTGGTCAAGCGGCTGCGCCGCCTGCGTTCCTCCCGCCAGCGCGAGCGCTCCTCGCGCCGACTCGGCTCGTCCCTGTAGGGAACGCCTCACGCGTCGGTCCGGCCGGAACGGATAGCCTCTGCCCGTGAGCACGCCACACGAGGACTACCCCGAGGACGAGTTCGACGTCGCCGGCCGGGACCGCACCCCCCAGGGGGTGCACCGCGGTCCGCGGCCCCTCCTGCGCACGCTGCTGCCGATACTGGCCGTCGTCGTCCTCGCCCCGCTGCTGGCCTGGGGCGCGATCAGCCTCCTGGGCGGCTCGGGCGAGCCGGAGCCCTCCGCCGCCGCGCCGACCGTGCAGGAGACCGCCGCGCCGACCGCGGGGGCCACCGAGGCGCCCACGGGCGAGACCTCCGCCGAGGGGACCACCGAGGGGGCGGAGCCCGCCACGGAGGAGCCCACCGAGGAGGAGACGACGGAGGAGCCGACCGGGCAGGTCGAGTACGGCACCGCCATCGCCGTGCTCAACGGTGCCGGCGTCAACGGGCTGGCGGGCGAGGTCGTCGGCACCCTGGCCTCCGAGGGCTTCACCGGCGGCGTCGCGGACGACTACACGTCCGGCGCCCCGGCGACCACGACGCTCTACTACAACAACCCCGAGCTGCAGGCCACCGCCGAGGAGGTCGCCCGCGTGCTCGGCATCGGCAACCTGGTGGAGAGCTCGAGCGCCACGCAGGCCATCGCCATCGTCCTCCGCTCGGACTTCCAGGGCTGATGACATGACCCGCGAGGTGCGGGACGCCGTCGTCGTCGGCTCGGGCCCCAACGGCCTGGCCGCCGCCGTCACCCTCGCGCGGGCGGGCCTGGACGTCCTGCTCCTCGAGGCCCAGCCCACCCTCGGCGGCGGGGCGCGCACCCTCGACCTCGGGCTCGCGCCCGGCCTGGTGCACGACGTCTGCTCCGCGATCCACCCCCTGGCCATCGCCAGCCCGTTCCTGCGCGAGTTCGACCTGCGGGCCCGTGGCGTGCGGATCGTCGTCCCGGAGCTCTCCTTCGCCCAGCCGCTCGAGGGCCGCGAGGCCGGGCTGGCCTTCCACGACCTCGACCGCACGGTCGACGGGCTCGGGGCGGACGGGCCGGCCTGGCGCCGGCTCATGGAGCCCCTTGTCGACGGCGCCCGGGCCGTGACCGCGCTCGGTGTCGGGGACCACCGCAGCATCCCGCCCGAGGTGCTCACCCCGCAAGGTCTCCGCGGAGCCGTGGCGTTCGGCACCGCCCTGCTCGAGCAGGGCACCGGGCTGTGGGGCCTGCGCTTCTCCGGCGACGTCGCACCCGCCCTGCTCACCGGCGTCGCCGCCCACACGATCAGCGCGCTGCCGTCGCTCGCCGGAGCCGGCACCGCGCTCCTGCTCGGCTCGATGGCTCACGCGGACGGCTGGGTCCTGCCGGTCGGCGGCAGCCAGGCCATCACCGACGCCCTGCTCGCCGACCTGCTCGCCCATGGCGGCGAGGTCCGCACCGGCACACCCGTCACGAGCTGGCGGGAGCTGCCCCGGGCCCGGGCCTACCTGTTCGACACCACGCCCCGGACGGTGGTCCAGGTGTGGGGCGAGCGGATGGCGCCGTCGGTCCGCGAGGCCCTCGCCCGGTTCCGCTACGGGAACGCGGCCGCGAAGGTCGACTTCGTGCTGTCCGGCCCCGTGCCGTGGACGGACCCGCGCGTGGGCGGGGCCAGCACGGTCCACGTGGCGGGCACCCGGCCGGAGATGGTGGCCGCGGAGGCCGCCGTGAAGGCCGGCCGGCACGCCGAGCGCCCGGTGGTGCTCGTCTCGGACCCCACCGTCGGCGACCCCGGCCGCGAGGTCGGCGGGCTGCGGCCGCTGTGGACCTACGCGCACGTCCCGGCAGGCTCGGACCGGGACGTCACCGAGGACGTCACCGCACAGATCGAGCGGTTCGCGCCCGGCTTCCGGGACGTCGTCGTCACCTCGCGGTGCGTCCCGGCCGCCGAGATGGCGGCGCACAACGCCAACTACGTCGGCGGGGACATCGCCGCCGGGGCCATCTCGATGTACCGGA
Organism: Georgenia daeguensis; assembly: GCF_039537705.1. NCBI lineage: Bacteria > Bacillati > Actinomycetota > Actinomycetes > Allobogoriellales > Allobogoriellaceae > Georgenia > Georgenia daeguensis. The sequence goes on along the minus strand of NZ_BAABBA010000005.1, from coordinate 201,499 downwards.
TGGTCGCCCGGCCCCGCACCGCCTGGCACGCCTACGACGCCGGCGTGCCCGGGGTGTACCTGTGCTCCTCCTCCACCCCGCCGGGGCCGGGGGTGCACGGCATGGCCGGCTGGCACGCTGCCCGCCGGGCGCTGCGCGCGCGCTTCGGGATCCGGCGCCCGCCGGCCCTCGGGCCGACGGCGTAGCCGGCGCCGGGCGCCTTGACGACGCGCCCCAGCCGCGACGCCGACGCGGCGCGCCCGGGCCGCGACCGGACCTGCGCGCTGAGGACCGCCTTCTGGGCTCAGGACGGCAGTTCGGACCGCGGTCCTGAGCGCAGATGGCTGTCCTCACGGGAGGGGAGGGCAGGTGAGGCCGGTGGCGTACAGGTGGCGCCGGCGGGCGGTCAGCCGCCGGGCAGCCGCACGACCTCGAGCTGCGGGCGCTTGGGCCGGCGCGCGTCCCCCGAGGACCGGCGCCGCAGCCGCCGGCCCACCCACGGCCCCGCGTACGTGCGCGCCCAGGTGAGGTCCTCGCGCAGGCGTTCCGCCCGCGCCACGGGCGGCAGCGGCTCCAGCGGGTCGTCCCAGCCCGGGGTCTCCGCACCCAGGCCCAGCGCCACCAGGGCGCCCTGCGCGACACGCTCGTGGCCCTCGGTGCTCAGGTGGATGCGGTCCTGCGCCCACATCCGCCAGTCGCGCAGCGAGCGCATGCCCCACACGTCGAGCACGTGGGCGCCGTGCCGACGGGCGATCGTCCACACGTGCGCGTTGAACACCGCCACCCGTGGCCGCGTGGCCCGGATGACGGGGGAGTCGCGGGCGTCCATCCCCGTCGCGAGCAGCACGTCGGCGCCGGTCCCGCGCACCCGCACCACCGCCGCCTCGAGCCGCGCGGCGAGGGCGTCCGGGTCGGCGCCGGGGCGCAGCAGGTCGTTGCCGCCGCCGACCAGGGACACCAGGTCGGGCCCGAGCTCGAGGGCGGCCGGGAGCTGCTCGGTGACGATCTCGCCGAGCAGCCGCCCGCGCACGGCGAGGTTGGCGTACTCCAGGGGGCCGGCGCGGCGCTCGGCCAGGCGTTGCGCCAGCAGGTCCGCCCACCCGCGCGGGACGTCCGGTGCGGCCGGGTCGAGGTCCCACAGGCCCTCGGTCATCGAGTCGCCGAGGGCGACGTAGCGCGCCCACCGTGCGGCGGGTCCGGTTCCGGTGCTCACCGCACGGGATTCTGCTCCGTCGGCCCGGCATCCCCAACTGGACGAGGCGCTACAGCGCGCCGGACTCCTCCAGCGCCGCGACCGCGAGGATCACGTTCGCGCCCGACCACGTCAGCGGCGCGACCGCAGCGGGGGCGCCGTTGGCCAGGACCTTCTCCGGGATCGCCCCCGAGGCGGTGCGGTGCTCGGCCACCCAGTCCAGCCAGGCCGTGGCCCGGCGCGGGTGCCCGTTCTCGGCGGCGGCGAGCGCGTAGAGCGTGGTCTCCGGCGTCCACGTGATGCCGTCGCGCTTCCAGCCCGCCCCCGGCGCGACGCCGCCCGCGGGCCGCGCCATCTCCTCGGTGGAGAGCAGCCACGCCTCCACCGCCCCGGGCGGTGCCTCGGTCGTGAAGGGCGGCAGGAGCATCGCCGTCGCCGCGTCCCGGCCGTCCGCGCCGAGCAGGGCGGTCACAGGCCCGCCGTCGGCGTAGCGCTCGTACCCGCCCGGCTCGAAGGCGGTGACGACGGCGGAGCGGACCAGCGCGGCCCGCTCGCCGACCTCGGCGGCCCGGGCGCCCAGGCCCTGGTCGGCGTAGAGGGCGGCGGCGCGCTCCAGGCCGGCGAGCATCGGCGCGACCGTGCCCAGCGTCAGGTCGGTCTCGCGGACCTCCCAGTAGTCCGCCGACGCCGGCGGCAGGTGCGGCTCCTCGGCCGTGAGCTCGAGGAGATGGTCGACGGTGGTGTCCACGAGCGGGCGGAGCCGCGCGAACGTGGCCGCCCGCTCGCCGTCGTCCTCGATCTGGTCCAGGACGGTGGCGGCGGACCACAGCACCCAGCCGTTGCCGTCGAGCTGGATGCCGCGCGAGTCGGGGACGCCGGAGCCGTCGGGGACGTAGCGGGCCTGGAAGCCGCCGTGCTCGCTCTGCACCTCCGCCACGAAGCCGAGCACCGCCACCGCGTCCTCGACGTGGCCGGTGCGGGCGAGCGCCGCGGCCACGAAGGAGGCGTCGCGCGGCCAGACGTAGCGCCAGCGGTCCGACCATCCGGCCACGACGGCGCCGGGGGCTGCCTCGATCCCGCTCCCGCCGTCGTCGAAGGTGGCGCCGGTGAGGGTGTGGATGTCCAGCAGCGCGTCGGTGACGAGCTCCTCGTAGCGGGTGCCCGCGCCGGGGACGGTGCCCTCGGCGAGCCAGGCGCGCTGCCCGGCGGCGAGCGCCTCGGCCCCGGGGTCGCCGGCGTGCTCGGCGAGCACGCGGGAGCCGGGGAGGTACGCGGCGGGCTCGTGGGCGGGCACGTCGGCGACCGTGCCGTCGGGCTGGAGGTGGACGCCGTCGAGGTAGAGGGCGACGAACTCCTCCGTGGACTCGTTGGCCTTCAGGTGCACCGACCACACCGCGGCGCCGGCCCAGAGGGTCGCGGCGATCGACCAGGCGAGGACGCGGCGGCCGCGCCGCCGGGCGGGGGGTGCGCCGCCGCCCGCGCTGCGGGCGGCGGCGCGCTCGGGCAGGACGGCGGTGGTCACCGCAGCAGGGTACGGCAGCCGTTCACCCGGGGTTCACGACGGCGGCGCGGCCCCGATCCCCCTACGGCGCGGTCGTGATCGGCTCGCCGTCGGCGCCGAGGACGAACCACACCTCGTTGACGTTCTGGCCGGTGGTGTCGCCGGGCGCGGCGTCGTTCTGCCAGTAGTACAGCGGCCAGTCGTTGTAGGTGGCCTGGACCGTGCCGTCGCTGCGCTCGATGGAGCCCAGCAGCGCCTCGTCGAGGCCCTCGCCGGCGGTCGGCTCGCCCTCGAGCGGCGGCCAGGCCACGAGACAGTCGCCCTCGCAGGCGGACGTGCCGGGGGAGTCCTTGGTGAACATGTACAGCGTCATCCCCTCGCCGTCGACGACGATCTCGCCCAGGTCGGTGTCCGCGAGTCCCAGCGTGGTCGCCGCGTCCGCGCTACCGTCGGTCGCGTCGGCGGTCCCGGTGGAGGGGGCCCCGTACATGTCCCCGCCGGGGGCGGAGGTTCCGGTCGTCCCGTCACCCGTCGCGGTGTCGCCGCCACCCGCGGTCCCGCCGCCACCGTCGTCCGAGCAGGCGGCCAGCACCCCGCCCAGCAGGACGACCGCCGTCACGGCCCGCAGGCCGGCTCGTGCACTCATGATTCCTCCGGAGGTCTCGATGCCGTGGTTCCGGCGGCCGGACGGTCCGCCGGAAGAGGTACGTCCGGCGCGGGCGCCGGGATGGCGCGGGCGCCCGGCAATCCCGGCGGACCCGCCGGACGTAGCACCTGGTGTGCAGCTCTTCCCGCGGACCGACCGTGCGGCCGACGCGGCGCTGGTGGACGGCCTAGCGCTGGACGACCCGGAGGCCGCGACGGCGTTCGTGCGCCGGTTCCAGGGGGCCGTCTTCGGGCTGGCGGTCTCGATCACGCGGGACCGGGCGCTGGCCGAGGACGTGAGCCAGGAGGTGTTCGTGCGGGCGTGGCGGGCGGCGGCGAGCTACGACGTGCGGCGCGCGTCCGTCCTGACCTGGCTGCTGACGATCACCCGCAACGCCGCGATCGACGCCGTCCGCGCCCGGCGCTCCGCCCCCACCGACGCCGCCGTGCTCGAGCAGCTCGTCGACGCCACCGTGCGCCCGCCGGACCCGCAGGAGCAGGCGCTGCGCGGCGTCGACGGCGAACGGGCGGCGCGCCGGCTCCTGGAGCTGCCGCCGGAGCAGGCGCGGGCGGTGGTGCTCGCCGTCGTCGGGGGACTGACCGCCAAGGAGGTCGGCGAGCACGAGGGCATTCCCCTGGGCACGGCCAAGACGAGGATCCGCACGGGGCTGATGCGCGTGCGGCAGGCGATGGAGGACGAGCGTGAGTGAGCAGCACCCGGGCCGTACCGCCGGGCACCCGGGGCAGGACGCGCTCGTGGACCTCGCGCTCGGCGAGGTCGTCGAGCCGGGCCGCAGCGCGCTCGCCCGCCACCTCGTGGGTTGCGAGCAGTGCCGGGAGGAGTACGCGTCGGTCGCCGCCGGGCTCGAGCAGGTGCTCGCCGCCGCGCCGACCGTGGCGCCGCCGCCGGGGTTCGAGGCGCGGGCGCTCGCCGCGATGGGGCCGGGCCGGCGGGGCGGCGACGGCGCGAGCTCCGACGTCGTCCACGGCGCGGGGAGCCGGGGCCGGCGGGACGACGCCCCCACGTCCGCGCCACCCACGCCGGGCGCGCGCCGCCCCCGGGCGCACCGGCGCCGGACCGTGCTGGTGGCCGCGGCGGCCGCCGTCGTCGAGCTCGCCGTCGGCGCCGGGGGCGCCCTGCTCGCCACGCAGGAGGGAGCGGTACCGGACCCGGAGCCGACCGTCGCCGAGCCCCGGGGCGCCGCGGAGCTGGTGAAGGCGGACGGCACCGTGGTCGGGCGCGTCACGGCGAGCCGGTTCGCGGGGGACGCCGTGCTGGTGGTCGACGTCGCCGCCGCGCCCACGGGCGTGCGGTACGAGTGCCGCGGGGTGCTGCCCGACGGCACCGAGGTGGAGCTGGGCACGTGGACCATCGGGCCGGAGCGGTCGGCGATCTGGGTGGTGCGCGACCCGGGCGCGACGGGTGTGCGGCTGGTCACCGACTCCGGCCGTGTCTGGGCCGACGCGCAGCTGTGACGCGAGGGCGGTTCTCCCAGGGCGGACAGCGCCTTGCACTCGACGGGTGAGAGTGCCAATATCGAGTTAGCACTCTCGTCGTGAGAGTGACAACGCAACCGGCTGGCCGGTGAGGCCTGGGTCGTGGCGGGACGTGACCGCCGTCGGCCCTGGTCGTCCGTCGCGGGCACCCGTCAGCCAGACCACCACCTAGTGGAGGAACCAGCATGGCCAAGACCATCGCCTTCAACGAGGAGGCCCGTCGCGGCATGGAGCGGGGACTCAACATCCTCGCCGACACCGTCAAGGTCACCCTCGGCCCCAAGGGCCGCAACGTCGTCCTGGAGAAGAAGTGGGGCGCCCCCACGATCACCAACGACGGCGTGTCCATCGCCAAGGAGATCGAGCTCGAGGAGCCGTACGAGAAGATCGGCGCCGAGCTCGTCAAGGAGGTCGCCAAGAAGACGGACGACGTCGCGGGTGACGGCACCACCACCGCCACCGTGCTGGCCCAGGCGCTCGTGCGCGAGGGTCTGCGCAACGTCGCCGCCGGCGCCAACCCGATCGCCCTGAAGAAGGGCATCGACAAGGCCGTCGAGGCTGTCATCGCGAAGCTCTTCGAGCAGGCCCGCGAGATCGAGACCAAGGAGCAGATCGCCGCCACCGCCGCGATCTCCGCCGGCGACCCGGCCATCGGCGAGCTCATCGCCGAGGCCCTGGACAAGGTCGGCAAGGAGGGCGTGGTCACGGTCGAGGAGTCCAACACCTTCGGCCTCGAGCTCGAGCTGACCGAGGGTATGCGCTTCGACAAGGGCTACCTCTCGCCGTACTTCGTCACCGACGCAGAGCGCCAGGAGGTCGTCCTCGAGGACGCCTACGTGCTGCTCGTGGAGTCCAAGATCTCCAACGTCAAGGACCTGCTGCCGCTGCTGGAGAAGGTCATCCAGTCCGGCAAGCCGCTGGCGATCATCGCCGAGGACGTCGAGGGCGAGGCCCTGGCCACGCTCGTCGTCAACAAGATCCGCGGCACCTTCAAGTCGGCCGCCGTCAAGGCTCCCGGCTTCGGCGACCGCCGCAAGGCAATGCTGCAGGACATGGCCATCCTCACCGGTGGTCAGGTCATCTCCGAGACCGTCGGCCTCAAGCTCGAGAACGCCGACCTCGACCTGCTCGGCCGCGCCCGCAAGGTCGTCATGACCAAGGACGAGACCACCATCGTCGAGGGCGCCGGCGAGGCGTCCGCGATCGAGGGTCGCGTCGCGCAGATCCGCGCCGAGATCGAGAACTCCGACAGCGACTACGACCGCGAGAAGCTGCAGGAGCGCCTGGCCAAGCTGGCCGGTGGCGTCGCCGTCATCAAGGCCGGTGCCGCGACCGAGGTCGAGCTCAAGGAGCGCAAGCACCGCATCGAGGACGCCGTGCGCAACGCCAAGGCCGCCGTCGAGGAGGGCATCGTCGCCGGTGGTGGCGTCGCTCTCATCCAGGCCGCCAAGGACGCGTTCGAGGGTCTGGACGTGGAGGGCGACGAGGCGACCGGTGCGAACATCGTGCGTGTCGCGGTGGACGCCCCGCTCAAGCAGATCGCCATCAACGCCGGCCTCGAGGGCGGCGTCGTGGCGGAGAAGGTTCGCCACCTCCCCGCGGGCCACGGTCTCAACGCGGCGACCGGCGTCTACGAGGACCTCCTCGCCGCCGGCGTGAACGACCCGGTCAAGGTGACCCGCTCTGCCCTGCAGAACGCGGCCTCCATCGCCGGCCTGTTCCTCACCACCGAGGCCGTCGTGGCCGACAAGCCGGAGAAGGCCCCCGCGGGCGCCGGCGGCGGTGAGCCGGACATGGGCGGCATGGGCTTCTGATCCCGCCCCGCTGACCGGCGCACGACGCCGGACCCAGCACCGACGGAGGGCGGCACCCCAGCAGGGGTGCCGCCCTTCGCCGTGCGTGCAGGTTGGCGCCGGTGGCTTCCCGCGCGTCGAGCGACAGCGTCTGGCCGGGTGCTCGCACGCCGGTTCAGTGACCACCGTGCCCGGCACCACCAGCTCCGTGCGCGTCCCCGGGCACGCCCGCCGCCTGCCCCGGCCCGACGACCACGAACTGCCCCATCAGGCCCTCGTCCTCGTGCAGGAGACTCGCGGTCCTCGAACCCGAACGCGTCGATGCGCGCGGTCGACCCGTTCAGCAGCCGGAGGCGGACCAGCTCCGTGGTCACCTCCTGGTAGGCGCCCACCGTGCCGTTCGCCGTGACCGTGCCGCCCAGCAGCCCACCTCGTTACCGTCGGACTCGAGGTCGAGCTCGCCGTCGGCCGTGAGGCGCCTGTCCTGGACGATGACGGGGAAGTCGTCGACGCCGTAGGTGTCGGGAAGCCCTGCGGCCTGCCGGCAGGTGCTCGCGCGCGCCACCCTCATGACCGCTCCCCGCGCAGGCTCCGGACCGCGAGGGCGAGCAGGCCCGCGACCGCGCCCCACGCCGCGTTGGTCACCAGGATCGGGACGATCGCGAACGGGACCGCCACGGGACCCTGCAGCGCCCCCGTCAGCGTCGTGGAGGCGACGGCGCTGAGCGGGATGACGGCCAGCCCGTAGGCCACGCCGGCGAGCGTGAGCGTCAGCACCGGCCGCGGGACCCGGCCCAGACCGACGATCGCCACCCACACCACCGTCACGAGGACGGTGAGGGCAAGCGCGCCCGCGGGGGCGCCGAGCGGCTCGTCCGCACCGGTGATCCGGGCGAGCGGGCGAACGAGGGCGATCGCCCCCAGACCCAGCACGAGGGGCCAGCTCACGGGCGGGGCGCCCGGGCGGCGGCCGGGGGCCGCCGACGGGGCGCCGCGGGCCGGGCGGCTCCCGGTGATGCCGCGGTCGGGGGCCGGCCGCGCCGAGGCGGCGCTCCAGACCTTCGGGTCGAGGTTCAGGTCGTCGTTGCTCATGACCTCGACGCTAGGAACCGGTGCCGTGGTGCCACATCGGCCCGGGGGCGTCGTCCGCTGCCGCCCGGAGGCGAGGTGCGGCGTCGCCCGGGGGCGACCCACCCTGACGACCGCGGACGGACGACCCCGGGACTGCTGCCTCCCTAGCCTTGGAACCATGCAGCGATCCCGCGGCGCGCACCCTGAGGCCGACCCCAGGCTCGTCGACGCCGTCCTCGCGGCCGGCATGGCGCTGGCGGTCGCCGTCGTCGTGGCCGCCGACCTCGAGGGCACCGGTCGCGCCGGCCCTCCGGCCTACCTCTTCGCAGCGGGGTTCGGCGCCCTCATGCTGCTGCGGCGGCGCCTGCCCGTGACCGTGCTGGCGCTGACGGTGCTGGGGATCTTCGTGTACTACATCTTCGGCTTCCCGCCGATCGGGATCGCGCTGCCGGCCGTGGCCGCGCTGTACTCCGCCGCGGAGCTGGGCCGGACGTGGTGGGCGGTCGGTGCGGGCGCCGTCCTCGTCGTCGTCTCCGCGTACTTCCGGATCGTCGAGGGGCAGCCCACCTCGTACCTGTACAGCTACGAGCTGATCACCAACCTCGCCCTCATCGCCGCCGCCGTCGCGCTGGGTACGGGCGTGCGCCTGAGCCGCCTCTCCCGCGCGCACCAGGAGCGGCTGCGCGAGCTGGAGGCCGCCGCGGCGGCCGCAGCCGCGGAGCGGCGGATGCAGGAGGAGCGGGTGCGCATCGCCCGCGACCTGCACGACACCGTCGGGCACACCATGTCCGTCATCGCCGTGCACGCGGGCGTGGCCGCCGAGGCGGTCGGCCGCGACGACGACGCCGCCCGCCGCGCGCTCGGACTGGTCCGGGAGGCGACCTCCGCCACGCTCCGGGAGCTGCGCGCGACCGTGAAGCTCCTGCGCGAGCCGGGCGCGGAGGTGCATGCCCGCGGGGCGGGCGGCCTCGGTGGCCTCGACACCCTGCTGGGGCCGGCGCGCGAGGCGGGGCTCGACGTCACGGTCGGCGTGGACCTGCCGGCCGGCGCCCTCGACGGCGCGATCGACGCCGTCGCGTACCGGATCGTCCAGGAGTCGCTCACCAACGTGCTGCGCCACTCCGGGGCCGCCCGCGCCTGGGTGTCCGCGCGCCTGGAGGGCGAGCGGCTGCTCCTGCGCATCGCCGACGACGGGCGCGGGGCCCGGGACCCGGCCGGCGCCGCGCACCCGGGCGGCCTCGCGCACCCGGCCGGCGCGAGCGCGCGGGGCGGGGCGGGCATCGCTGGCATGCGAGAACGCGCCGCCTCGCTCGGCGGCCGGCTGGACGCCCGGCCGGGGGCGGACGGCGGGTTCGTCGTCGAGGCCGAGCTACCCGCCAGACTGGGCCCATGATCAGTATCGTGCTCGTGGACGACCAGGAGCTGGTCCGCAGCGGTCTGCGCGCGCTGGCCGAGAACGACGGCGACATCCGGGTGGTCGGGGAGGCGGCGACCGGCCGGGCTGGCCTCTCCCGCGTGCGCGAGCTGCGCCCCGACGTCGTGCTCATGGACATCCGCATGCCCGAGATGGACGGCCTCGAGGCCACCCGCGCCGTCGTCGCCGACCCGGACCTGCGCGACGTCCGGGTCCTCGTCCTGACCACCTTCGACGAGGACGAGCACGTCTTCGAGGCCATCCGCGCCGGGGCCGCCGGCTACCTGCTCAAGGACATCTCGCCGGACGAGCTGCGGCGCGCGGTGCGCGTCGTGGCGGCGGGGGAGTCGCTGCTCTCGCCCCAGGTCACGACGACCGTGATGCGCTCCGTCGCCGCCGGCGCCCCCGCGTCGGTCGACCCGTCGCGGCTCGCCGGGCTCACGGACCGGGAGCGGGACGTCCTCGAGCAGGTGGGCCGGGGGCTGACCAACGCCGAGATCGCGCGCGAGCTCTACCTGAGCCCCGCGACGGCCCGCACCTACGTCAGCCGCCTGCTGGGCAAGCTCGGCGCCCGCGACCGTGCGCAGCTGGTCATCCTCGCCTACGAGACCGGGCTGGTCCGGCCGGGCCGGTGACGACCCGGACGGTGGCGGCCGTGCCCCCTCATCGCCGCAGGTGGACCTTGTGGTGCTCGATCGCCGCCAGGTCGTCCGAGGTGGCGTTGAGCAGCCGGTCCGCGAGGTCGCGCAGGGCCCGGGCTGCGGCGAGCTCCTCGCCGATCTCCGGCACGTCCTGGTCCTCGGGGTTGCGCCGGGCCCGCCCGTAGCCGTGCAGGGGCGTCGGTGCCGAGGTTGTCAGGGTCGCGTGCGCGGTGGTGACGGCGTCGTCGGAGCGGACCTCCGCGGCGTCGAAGATCTCGATCCGGACGTTCCACGTCTTGGTCATGGGGACTCCTCGGGTGAGGCCCGGCGCGGCGACGATGCCGGGCTGGTACTGCCATCCTCCGACGGCGGCCGACGCGAGTCCAGGGCCCTACGGGTGGATCTCGGGTGCGTCGGCGCGCCGGCCGGTCAGCCGGGACAGCTCCGCGGCGACGTTCTCGCGGGCTCGGGCCTCCCACAGGGTTCTGCCGGTGGCGGTCGCGAAGATCCAGGGGCGATCGAGCAGGGTGCGCAGCACCGCGGCACGCCCCCGGCGGAAGTCCTCCTCGGGCACGCGGGCGTACTCGGCGCGCACCGCTGCCGCGTAGCGGCCGTACCGGCGCGGCGAGGCGGCCAGGATCGCCAGGTCCCCGTCGCACAGGATGGCGCCGGCCGGGTCATCAGGGTCCGGGGCGTGCCCGGCCGTGAGCAGCACCAGGCGCGCCACCTCCGCGACGGTGCCCTGGGGAAGCCCGAGGCCCGTCAGCCGCTCGCGCGCCAGCGCCCCGGAGCGTTCCTCGTCCGAGCCGGGGACGAGGTCGTAGACCGCGTCGTGGAACCAGGCCGCGAGCTCGACCGTGGCCGGCACCTCCGCGCCGTGGTCGCCCAGGACGTCGAGGTGGCGCAGGACGTCGTCGAGGTGCTCGAGGTCGTGGTACGCCCGGTGCGGCTCGTCCCACCGCCGGAGCAGCTCCGCGCCGAGCTCGGGCCACCCCGTCGACCGCGCCCCGGCCGGCGCCCGGTCCCCGGACCCCACGCTCCTCGCGAGGTGCGACCAGCGCCGCTCGAGCTCGGCCAGGCGCCGCCGGTGCTTCTCCTCCCTCCGGTCGGCGCCCCGCACCCGCAGCCCGGACGCGTGCAGCCGGGCCACCAGCTCACGCCCGGTGACGGGCCGGGCACCGGCGGCGACGAGCTGCTCCACCCGCTCGGCGGGCACGTCGTAGTGGTCCAGGTCGAACGAGCGGGACGGCAGCCCGTTGGCGCGGGCGAAGGCGTGCAGCTCCTCCAGGGACCGGTCGGAGACCAGGTGGGCCCAGACGGTCCCGTGCGCGGGCCAGCGGGGCTGGTCGACGAGGATGGTCACCGGCCGATGCTACGGCCGGGTGGCGGTGGGCGGCTCGCCCGCGTGCGCCGTCCCGGCCGGTCAGCGTGCGAACAGCCCCTGGGCGGAGGCCTCGGCGTCGGCGTAGGTGCGGGAGGCGGCGTCGAGCGCGATCGTGATCTGCTCGAGCGACGCCTCCACCTGTGCCTGGGTGGCTCGCCACTGGTCCGCGCAGGAGCCGAACGCCACCGACGCCGTCCCGGTCCAGGACGCCTGGAGCTGGATCAGGTGGTTCATCATCGACATCACCTCCGCCCGGATCGTCGAGGTGGTCGTGCGGGTCTGCGCGGCGGCCAGCGCCACCTCGGCACTGTCGACCTGGAAGCGTGCCATGGTCTGCTCCTCCCGTCCGCGCCCCGGTGGCGCGGGAACGGGTGCGACGCTACGGAGCCCCGCCGGCCGCAGAAGCGTGCGCCGGGGGCGGGTGTGGAGACGGCGTCACCGCGGGCCGGCTGTGGACGCCGCGCTGCGTCTACCGGTCCCTCTTGCGGTCCTTCTTCCGGCGAGGACGCTCGAAGAGGTCGGGCTCCCGCTCGATACCGTGCTGCGGAGCCCCGCCGGCCGGGCGGACCTCCCCGGAGACCGGCTCCGCCTCGATGAACTGCGGCACCTCCTCGACGGCATGACGCTGCTCGACCGGGACGTGACGGCCCGCGGAGTCCGGAGTGCCAGGGGTGGGCGACGTGGCCGGAGAGGGCGGGGTGAGCGTGGACGCGCGGCTGGTGCGCCGCTCGCGCAGGGGCGCGAAGGTCTGCTCGCGCTCGGCCCGGACCGCGTCGAGGCGCTCCCGCTGGCTGCGGTCGCGGTCGGCCCGCTCACGGCGCTCCCGCACCGCCTGCTCGATGATCTCCCGCGAGGACCGCGCGACGGCCTCGCGGGCGGCCCGGGGCACGTCACCGCCCGGGCGCGGGCGGCCCAGGAGCTCGTCGGGGAGGGACTCCAGGGACGACGGGCGAGAGGCCGGGCGTGGGGGGCCGGCCGGGGCGTCCGCGGGCGTCGGCGCCGTGCTGGCGTCGGCGCGGGCGGCGTCGGGCCCGGCGCGGTGCCGGCCGTTCGCGGCGTCGTCGGGGGAGGGCGTCGAGGCGGCAGCGCGCGCGGGACCCGGCGCGGGCCCGGGCGCGGAGCCCGCGACCGGCTGCTCCGGCCGGTCCGTGGGGCCCGCCAGGCCGGGGCCGGAGGGCAGGGCGGAGGCGGCGGGCACCTCTGTCGCCGCGCGCACCGGCGCGGGGACGAACACGTGGGAACCGGTGTCCTCGGTGTGGTGGGGGCTGTCCTCGACGACGCCCTGCGCCGCCTCGGCGGCGAGCACCGACTCCTCGGGGCCGGCCTCGCCCATCCTGGCCAGCTCGGCGTCGAGCAGGGCGAGCTCGGCGGAGAGGTTCTCCCGGGCCGCGTCCTCCCACTGCGCGCCCATGGGGGAGACGAACAGGTGCCGGCGCCCCAGGAGCTTGGTGACGATCGCGCGGCGGCCCTCGACGTAGTGCCGCTTGGGCAGGTGCTCGTACTCGGCGCGGACCGCCTTGCGGTAGGCCTGGTAGTGCTGGGGGTCGGACGCGAGCACCGCCAGATCGGCGTCGGACAGGGCCAGGCAGTCGATGTCCCGGCTCTTGATCTCGTGCCGCTTGAGGTTGAGGACCAGCTCGGCGATCCGGTCGAGGGTCGGGGCGGGGACGCCCAGCGCTCCCAGCTCCTCCCGGGCCAGCTCGGCGGAGGCCGCCTCGTCCTCGCCGCCGGAGCGCGAGTACGCCTTGCTCGGGGCAGAGTTGAACACCGCGCCGTGGTACCAGGCGGCGAGCCGCACGGTGTCCGGGTGGTGGGTCTCCTCCGCGAGCTCGTCGACGCGGGCGAGCACGTCCACGAGGTGCTTGAGGTTGTGGAAGTGCCGGTCGGGCTCCTGCCAGCGCTCGATGAGACGGCGGCACGTGGCCTCGATCTCCTCGCGGCCGGCGGTGGCGCCGACGGCGAGAACGCTGCGGACGAACGCGGCGGGCAACCATTGTGGTGCGTCCATGACGCCCATGGCTCAGATCCTTGCATGCGGGTCGTGCGGTCGCCCGATGTTAGACCCACCGGGACCGCCGCGGGGACTGTCCCGCCCAAGAGGTGGCAAGGTTCACGGCGCGGGCGTGACGGCGGGGTGCCGCGGCTCTCGGCACGGGCGTGAGTGCGCGTGGCGCGGCTCACGCCAGGGCCGCCCCGGACCGTGGGGCCCGGGGCTGGTCCGGGCCCCGGTAGAGTTCGCGGAATGTCACAACCGTTGGACCAGGCGCACGTCCTGCTCACGGGCGCCACCGGCTTCGTCGGCCAGGCCGTCCTGGAGAAGCTGCTCTCCTCCTACCCGACCACCCGCATCAGCGTCCTCGTACGCCCGCGCGGGGAGCTCTCCGCCGAGCAGCGCGTGGCGAAGCTGCTGCGCAAGCAGGTCTTCAAGGCCTGGCGCCGGTCCGTGGGCGAGGAGGCGGCGGCCGCCGCGTTCGCCGAGCGGGTGCACGTGATCTCCGGCGACCTCGGCGAGCTCCCGCCGCTGCCCGGCGACGTCGACGTCGTCATCCACTCCGCCTCGACCGTCTCCTTCGACCTGCCCGTCGACGAGGCGTTCACCGCCAACGTGGGCGGCCCCGTCTCGCTGTACGAGGCCCTCACGGCCACCGGCGCCGACCCGCACGTCGTCCACGTCTCCACCAGCTACGTCGCCGGCCTGCGCAAGGGCGTGGCCGAGGAGCGGGCTCTGGACCACGAGATCGACCGCGAGGTCGAGCTGGCCTCCGCCGTCGCCGCCCGCGAGGCCGCCGAGAAGGAGTCCCGCACCCCCGAGGTCCTCGGCCGGCTGCTGGACGAGGCGAAGCAGGAGCACCGGCGGGCCGGCGCGCGCGCCGTCGCCGACGCCGCCGAGGCGGCCCGCGTGGAGTGGGTGCGTCAGCAGCTCGTCGAGCACGGCCGCACCCGTGCCCTCTCGCTCGGCTGGCCCGACGTGTACACCTTCACCAAGGCGATGGGGGAGCGCGTCGCCGAGGAGATGTGGGCCGGCGCCGGGCACCGCCTGTCGGTGGTGCGCCCGACGATCATCGAGTCCTCCCTGAAGCACCCCTACCCGGGCTGGATCGACGGCTTCAAGGTCGCGGACCCCCTGATCGCCGCCTACGGGCGCGGCCTGCTGCCGGAGTTCCCGGCGCTCGCGGACACGGTGCTCGACATCATCCCGGTCGACTTCGTCGTCAACGCGATCCTCGCCGCGGCGGCCGCCCCGCCCGCGCCGGGCGGCGCGAGCTACTACCAGGTCAGCTCCGGCATCACGAACCCGCTGCGGCTGGGCACCCTCGTGCACCTGGTGCGCGAGTACTTCTCCGCCAACCCGCTCAAGGACGCCGAGGGCGCCCACGTCGCGGTGCCCGCGTGGTCCTTCCCGCACCGCGGCGCCGTGGAGCGCGCTCTGAGCCGGCGCGAGCGCGCCGTCGACCTCGCCGACCGGGCGGTCGGGCACCTGCCCGCGAACCGGCGCACGCGCCAGTGGATCTCCACCCTGTACAAGGCCCGCCGCGATCTCGGCACCCTGCGGAAGTTCACCTCGCTGTACCAGCCGTACACCCAGACCGAGGTCATCTTCGACGACGCGCGCACCCGTGCCCTGCACGCCGCCCTGCCCGCCGAGCGGCAGGCCGAGCACGGGTTCGACGTCACCGAGATCGACTGGCGTCACTACCTCCTGGACGTCCACATCCCCGGGGTGCCCGGGCTGATGCGCGACCGCACGCCCAAGGAGGCCCCCGACGGCCCCGGCGAGCTGCCGCGCCGCTCGGACGTGCTCGCCGTCTTCGATCTGCAGCGCACGGTCGCGGCCGCCACGCTCGTCGAGCAGTACCTCTGGGTCGAGCTCGCGGCCAAGCCGGCGTCGAGCTGGCCCGCCTCCCTGGCCAACCTCGTGGCCCTCGGTCCCCGCTACCTCCAGGCCGAGCGCCGGGACCGCGGCGACTTCATCCGCACCTTCATGCGGCGCTACGAGGGGGCGAGCGAGGAGGAGCTGCGCGGCGTCATCGCCCGCAAGGTCACCCCCTCGCTGCGCCGGGGCCTCCTGCTCGAGGCCGTCGAGCGGATCCGGGCGCACCGCGACGCCGGGCACCGCACGGTGCTCGTCACGGGCGAGATCGACATCTTCGTCGAGCCGCTCGCGCCGCTGTTCGACGAGATCGTCGCCGGGCGGATGGAGACCGACGGCGACGGTCGGTGGACCGGTCACCTCGCCACCTCCCCGCTCGTGGGCGAGGCCCGCGCCGCGTGGCTGCGCCGGTACGCGCGGGAGCGCGGCATGGACCTGGCCGGGTCCTATGCTTACGGGGACAGCTACGCCGACCGGCCGTGGCTCGAGGTCGTCGGGCATCCCAACGCCGTCAATCCCGACGCCGGCCTCTACCGCTACGCCCGTGGCCGGCGCTGGCCCACCCACCAGTGGACCACCACGGCCGAGGGGCGGCTGACGCCGGTCCTGCGGAGCATCAAGGGAGAACGGAAGTGAGGCAGAGCGCGAGCACGGCCCAGGGCCCGTCGCCGCTGCACGGCCGCGCGCTGGTCACCGGCGGGACCTCCGGGATCGGGCTGAGCTTCGCGCGGGCGCTGGCGTCGCGGGGCTGCGACCTGGTCCTCGTGGCCCGCGACGAGGCCCGGCTCGCCAAGACCGCCGAGCAGCTGCGCTGGCGCTACGGCGTCGACGTCGAGACGATCGTCGCCGACCTGGCCGAGCGCGACGCCGTCGAGGCGGTCGCCGGCCGTCTCGCCGACCCCGTCTCCCCGGTCGAGATCCTCGTCAACAACGCCGGCAAGGGCGTCCACGTGCCCCTGCTGGCCGAGGACACCAGCGAGCACGAGCACGCCCTCGACCTCATGGTGCGTGCCCCGCTCGTGCTCGGCGCCGCGGCCGGCCGGGCGATGCGGGCCCGCGGGCACGGCGTGATCGTCAACGTGGCCTCCGTCGCGGGCCTGATCCCCATGGGCGGGTACTCCGCGATCAAGTCCTGGGTGCGCACGTACTCGGAGTCGCTCTCCCTCGAGCTCGACGGCACGGGCGTGCGCGTGACAGCGCTGCTGCCGGGCTGGGTGCGCACGGAGTTCCACGAGCGGGCGGGCATCCGGGCGAGCTCGATCCCGGACGCGCTGTGGCTCGAGGCCGACCGTGTCGTCGAGGACTGCCTCGCCGACGTCGAGAAGGGGCGGGTACGGTCCGTACCGTCCAAGCGGTTCGCGACGCTGGCGTTCCTTGCCGAGCACGCGCCGCGTCCACTCGTCCGCCGCGCGACGGCGGTCATCAAGGGGAGCCGCAGATGACCGGCGCACCGAGCCTGAAGCGCTACCACGCCGGCTGGCACCGGGCCGCCCGCCAGGTCGCCCAGCGGATGCTGCTGCGGCCCGTGGTGCGGTCCGTGACCAAGACGACGGTGGAGGGCCTGGACAACCTCGAGGGCCTGTCCCGCCCGTTCGTGGTCGTGGCCAACCACACCAGCCACCTCGACACCGCCGTCCTGGTGACCGGGCTGCCGCGCCGGATCACCGAGCACCTCGCCGTCGGCGCCGCCGCCGACTACTTCTACTCGCGCTGGTGGACGAAGGCCGCGACGTCGCTGTTCTTCAACACCTACCCGATCCACCGCACCTCCGGCGGCAAGCGGTCCCGAAAGGGCCTGTCCCAGCGCCTGGTCGCGGAGGACGTGCCGGTGCTGATCTTCCCCGAGGGCACCCGCTCCCGGGACGGCCAGATGCGACCCTTCAAGCCGGGCGCCGCGGCGCTGTGCGTCGCGAGGAACGTCCCCTGCGTGCCGGTGGCGCTGCTCGGAACGCACGAGGCGATGCCGGTGGGCCGCTCGTGGCCCGCCCCGGGCCGCCCGCGGGTGCGCATGCTCGTCGGCCGTCCGATGCGCCCGCGCCCGGGGGAGAAGCCGCGCGACTTCAACGACCGCGTCGCCGCCCGCGTGCGCACCATGCTCGAGATGCAGACGCCGTACGTGCTGGCCGACACCCCCGTCGCCGGCGCCTTCGACGGCGGCGCCCAGGGCCCGGCCGACCGCGCAGCCCCCGGCCGGGTCACCGGCACGGACAACAAGCAGGAGGAGGCTTCGTGAAGGGTGTCGCACACCAGAAGTGGTGGGGCTGGGGAGTGGAGGGCGTGGCCTTCAACTACCGGGACAAGCCCAGGATGGCACCGTTCGTGATGGACAAGGTCGGCATCGACCTCTCGGCCCCCGGCACGCCGCCGCCGGCATTCGAGGAGCTCGACGTCCCCGCCAGCCGGCTCGGCGAGGAGCTCGCCGCGACCCTCGGCTCCGCCGTCGGGGCGGAGCACGTGGTCACCGAGGACCTCGACCGGGTGGTGCACACCTACGGCAAGGGCCTGGCGGACCTGGTCCGCGTCCGCGCGGGGGACCTGCCGCGCGTGCCCGACGTCGTCGTCTACCCGGCCGACGAGGACGAGGTGCGCAAGGTCGTCGACGCGGTGGTCGCCGCCGACGGCGTCCTGATCCCCTTCGGGGGCGGGTCCAACATCTCCGGCTCGCTCACCCCGCCGCCGGCGGAGGAGCGCACGGTCGTCTCGCTCGACCTCGGCCGCCTCAACCGCGTGCTCGAGGTGGACGAGGCCGCCGGGCTGGCCCGCATCCAGGCCGGCGTGCTGGGCCCCGACATGGAGGAGCAGCTCAACGCCCGCGGGTGGACGATGGGCCACCAGCCGGACAGCTTCCGGCACTCCACGCTGGGCGGCTGGATCGCGACGCGCTCCTCCGGCATGCAGTCCGACAAGTACGGCGACATCGCGGACATCACCCGCGGTCTGCGCCTGGTGCAGCCGGGCAAGGTCGTGGTGCTGCGGCCGCTGCCGTCCACGTCGTCGGGACCCTCCGTGCGCGAGATGATCCTCGGCTCCGAGGGGCGCCTGGGCGTCATCACCGAGGCGTGGGTGCACGTGCACCGGGTGCCCGAGAACCGCGACATCATCGCCTACCTCTACCCCTCGTGGAGCGCGGCGCTGGCGGCGATGCAGGAGATCTCGACCTCCGACGCCCACCCCACCGTCACCCGCGTCTCCGACGCCAACGAGACCGCGTTCTCCTTCTCCACGCAGAAGGCGAAGAAGGGCGTCTCCGGCAAGGTCCAGACCGTGCTCTTCGACGTCCTGGCAAGGCGCGGCTGGGACCTCGACGCGGTGTGCCTGTCCTACGTCGGCTACGAGGGCGGCAGCGCCCGGGTCAAGGCCGAGAAGAGCATCGTCGGCAAGATCGTCAAGAAGCACGGCGGCATCAAGCTCGGCCGCGGGCCGGGCGCGCTGTACGACCAGAAGAAGTTCGACACCCCCTACATCCGCGACTTCCTCCTCGACATCGGGGCGATGGGGGACGTGTCGGAGACGGCGGCGCCGTGGTCGAAGCTGATGGACGTCTACACCGGGACGATCCGGTCCGCGCGCGAGGCGTTCGACCAGCTCGGCGTGCAGGGCTTCATCATGTGCCACCTCTCGCACAGCTATCACTCGGGCGCGTGCCTGTACTTCACGTTCGCGTTCGCGCCGGGGGTCGAGCCCGTGGACGAGCAGCTCGAGCGGTACTGGGTGGTGAAGCGGGCGATCCAGCAGTCCTTCATCGACACCGGCGCCACGATCTCGCACCACCACGGGGTGGGCACCGACCACGCGCACTGGCTGGAGGAGGACATCTCCTCCGCCGGCACGGACGTGATGGTGGCGCTGCTGCGCGGGGTGGACCCCGGCCGCAACCTCAACCCGGGCACCCTGCTGCCGGCGCACCGGGA
This sequence comes from Georgenia daeguensis, assembly GCF_039537705.1. Classification (NCBI taxonomy): domain Bacteria; kingdom Bacillati; phylum Actinomycetota; class Actinomycetes; order Allobogoriellales; family Allobogoriellaceae; genus Georgenia; species Georgenia daeguensis. The sequence continues at coordinate 182,600 of NZ_BAABBA010000005.1, read as the reverse complement.
GTGGTGAGCGCGCACCCGGAGTGGTGAGCTCGCGCCGGTGGTGAGCTCGCGCCGGTGGGTGGTGAACGCGCACCCGGAGTGGTGAACGCGCCGCGGCGGGTGGTGAACGCCCCCGCGTACCAGCAACGGTGAGGATTCGGTGCTCCAGGAGCACCGAAACCTCACCGTTCTGCCTCATCGTCCGTCGCCGTCGCCGTCGCCGTCGCCGTCGCCGTCGCCGTCGCGGGTGCGAGCCCGAGCCGGCCCCTCGTGAGCAGCACCAGCGCGGCGGCGGCCGCGACGTACACGCCCAGGAGCACGAGGTCGGTGACGTCGACGAGCCCCTCGTGGGCCAGCGCGTCCTCCGGCAGGAGGACCAGGAAGTCCTGCGCCGGGGTGAAGCTGGCGTGCAGGAGGAGGCACAGCAGGATGCTGCCGGTGCGGTTGTACAGCCAGGTGTAGAAGAACGCGAGGGTCATCGGCACGACGATCGCCGCCGGCGTGCCGTAGAGCGGCACGTGCCAGGCGCCCCACGCCAGTCCCAGCAGCAGCGTGGCCGCCACCGGCGAGTGAGCCCGCTCCAGTCGCGGGAGGGCGAAGCCGCGCCACCCGACCTCCTCCAGGCCGCCGCCGAGCGTGGCGACGAGGAGGAACGTGCCCGCGAACGCCGGTGCGCGCTCCAGGAGCAAGGACGGGTCGGGCGCGCGGCCCAGCAGGAGCAGCACGAGGTTGACGACCGCGAAGAGCACCGCCGGCAGCACGAGCGCGAAGGCCCAGTAGCGTCCAGGCACCCGCCAGCGGGCGAGGCCCCGCAGGAGGCCGCGCGCGCTGCCACCCGTCAGCCGGGTCACGAGCACGGCGGCGACGGGCGGCCCGAGACCGCCCGCGAGGATCGCCGCGAACCCGCCTCCCAGCTGCGCGAGCGCCCAGAGGGGGAAGGAGAGCGCATACGTCAGCAGGACGAAGGCACCCACCGGGTGGGCGCGGCCCCACGCCCGCAGCCGTCCAGGAACCGGAGTCCTGAGGTGTTCCAGCGCGGTGGCCATTCCAGCCACCTCCTCGTCGTGGTAGCTGTGCCCCTCCAGTGGACCTCAGGCGGGCGCCGCGTCCAAGGGAACTTCGTCCCGGCGACGTTCGCTGCGCTCCTTCAGACCCAGCATCATCCGCCGCTCCATCAGGAAGTGCAGCGGGTCGCCGACCACGTAGTCGACGACGCCCAGCGCCGCGCGCGCGAGGCCGAACCGGCGGGGGACCATGGGCCGGAGGTACCCGCCGTCCCGCTCGCGCACCAGCAGCCGGGTCCGGTCCCCCGGCAGCCGGCGCAGGACGAACGCCCACGTGCCGATGACGAGGGCACGGTCGGGCTCGAGAACCGTGACCGGGTTGCCGAACCTCATCCGGCCGATCGACCCGGTGTCGATCTGGTCGCCCACGTGCACGTCCTGGAGCTCGGGGTGGATGCGGGTGGCCGAGCGGGTGCGCTCGACGTAGTGCACCGTGCCGGGGAAGACGAACCGCTCGATCCAGTCGTGGCTGTAGAAGCCTGCGCGCCGGTCACCGATCTGGATCAGCCAAGGCCACACGCGCTCCGGCGGGGCCTCGATCGTGACCGCCTTCGTGCAGTGCGTCATCACGGCGTCGACGACGTCGTCGCCCGGCAGCGGTTCGCGGCGCTCCTCCGGCGTGCTGCCCCAGGTGCTCATCCACGGCCGGAGCGCGACGTCGTAGGCCACGACGAGCGGCAGCGCTGCCGCCGCCGTGCGGACCTTCGCCGAGAACGCGGGCATTCGTGCCTCCAGCGTCAGAGGGATGCCCCTCAGGTAACCACCGGTGGCCCGTGAGATCCAGCGGGCCGCGGGGGCAGCCGTGACCTCCGCGAGCGCCTGGCCTTGCCGGCGCCGGCCGGGGACCTTCGTCCCTGGCCCGGCGAGGGCCACCAGTCGGACAATTGCCGCATCACCGGCACCCCGGCCGCCGTCCGGGGTAGACGGTGCCGACCCGTTGTCCCGGAGATCGGGCTCCACCCCGGAGCCTGCCCGGCCGAAGGGAGGGTCATCATGCGCGCCACAGCCTTCACCCACAGATCACGGGCACCCACGCAGGACGGAGCCGTCAGGAGGGTGACCGCACCTGCGGGTCGGTTCCTCCTCCACCTGGCCGAGATGTGCGTGGTCATGTGCGTCAGCGCACTTGCGCTCTCGCTGCTGTTCTTCCAGGGCGCTGCGCTCCTGGGCTACACCCAGCTCCCCGAGCGTGCCCCTGTGCTCTCCGTCGCGGTGATCGCCGTCAACCTCACCGTCCCGATGGCGGCCTGGATGCGGTTCCGCGGCATGGACTGGCGCCCCACGCTCGAGATGGCCGGCGCCACCCTGGTGGTCGGGCTACTGCTGATCGTCGGCTACCTGACGGGCGCCGTGCCGCAGTCCAGCCTGATCGAGATCCAGACCGGGCTCGCCTGCCCCGTCATGCTGGGCGTCATGCTGCTGCGGTTCCGTCTGTACTCCTCCCACGGCACCCACCACGGGGGGCACACCGTCGCTAGCCCGCACCTGACCGGGGTGTGACGGCACCGACGGCTCGCCAGCCGGCAGGGCCACCTGGACGGTGGTCCCGCCGCCTGGCGTCGGCACCACCCGCACGGCCCCGCCGTGGGCCCCGACGATGCTGGCGACGATCGCCAGCCCGAGCCCGGACCCGCCGGAGCTGCGCGTGCGCGAGGGGTCGACGCGGTAGAACCGTTCGAAGACCCGCGCCGCGTCCTCCTGCGCGATGCCCGGCCCGTGGTCCCGCACCTCGAGCTGCGCCCAGCCCGGCTCGACCACCCCCACCGCGAGCTCGACGGGCGTGCCGGCCGGGGTGTGCTGCAGCACGTTGCCCACGAGGTTGGCGACGACCTGGCTGATGCGGTCCCGGTCGGCACGGACCACCACCGGGACCGGCCGGGCTCCGCCGTCGGCGAGCGGGACGACGGCGACGCGGCGGTCGGGCGCCTGGGCGTGGAGGTCGGCGGCGGAGTCGCGGGCGACGGCGGTCAGGTCGACGTCCGTGAGGACCAGGGGGCGGCCCTCGTCGAGCCGTGCGAGCTGGAGCAGGTCCTCGACGAGGTTGCCCATGCGGGTGGCCTCGGACTCGATGCGGCCGAGGGCCTGCGGGAGCTTCTCGGGCGGGACCCCGCCCATCCGGTACAGCTCGCCGTAGCCGCGGATGGTCGACAGCGGCGTGCGCAGCTCGTGCGAGGCGTCGGAGATGAAGCGGCGCATGCGTCGCTCCGACGCGGTCCGCGCGGCGAAGGACTCCTCGATCTGGGCGAGCATGACGTTGAGGGAGCGGGCCACGGAGCCGACCTCCGTCGTCTCCGGCAGGGCCGGGATGCGGCGCGAGAGGTCGCCGTCGGCGATGGCCCCGGCGGTCGCCTCGATCTCGCGCAGCGGGGCGAGGGAGCGGCGGACCGCGACCCAGGCGGCGAGGCCGCCGCCGACGACGATCAGCAGGCCCGAGAGCATGATCAGCCTGCTGGTGCCGCCCAGGGTCTGGTCCACCCCGACCATGGGCAGCGCGACGGTGACCGCGCCGAGGACCTGACCCTCGCCGGGCGCACGCAGCGGCATGGTGGTGGCCCGCCACCGCACGTGCCCGTGCTCACCGCCGTCGCCGGGCACGGTCACCGGCTCGGCGTCGGCGGCCGAGAGCCTGCTCAGGTCGACGTCGCCGAGACGCGGCCGGCCGACCTCCTCGGCGGTGCGCGGGCTCATGAGCTCCTCGACACCGACCCCGCTGACCTGCACGCGCACGTAGTAGTCCGAGGGCAGCACGTTGGTGTCGGAGAGCGGGCGGCTCCCCGTGAGCTGGTCGACCGTGCGCTGCGCCAGGTCGTGGGCGGAGGCCTCGAGCTGGCGGTCCACCTGGCCGATGAGGTTCGCGCGCAGGACCGTCACGGTGACCAGGGCCGCCGCCGTGAGACCCACGAGCAGGAGGGTCGTGATGATGGCGACGAGGCGGGCGCTGAGCGGGACGGCGCGCCACCGGTCGTGCAGGCGACCGACCATCAGGCCGGCATCCGGCGCAGCACGTAGCCGACGCCGCGTTTGGTGTGGATCAGCGGCGCGAGCGCGGCCGCCTCGGGGCCGGTGAGGCCGAGGTTGTCGGCGGTGTCGATCTTGCGGCGCAGGTAGGAGATGTAGGACTCGACGATCGCCGGGTCGCCGGCGAAGTCGTAGTCCCACACGTGGTCCAGGATCTGGGACTTCGACACCACGCGCTCGGCGTTGATCATGAGGTAGCGCAGGAGCTTGAACTCGGTGGGGGAGAGGTCCACGAGCCGGCCCGCGCGGCGCACCTCGTGCGCGTCCTCGTCCAGCTCCAGGTCGGCGTAGGAGAGGCGGGCACCGTCGTTCTCCGCGGGCGGGCTGGTGCGCCGGAGGACGGCCCGGATGCGGGCGACGACCTCCTCCAGGCTGAACGGCTTGGTGACGTAGTCGTCGCCGCCGACGGTGAGCCCCTGGACCTTGTCGGACATGTCGTCGCGGGCGGTGAGGAAGAGCACGGGGATGCTGTCGCCGTGCGCGCGCAGCCGGCGCAGGACGGTGAAGCCGTCCATGTCGGGCAGCATCACGTCGAGCACCACGAGGTCCGGCGGCTGCTCGGCGGCGGCCCGCAGGGCGGCGTTGCCGTCCCCGGCCGTGACGACGTCGAAGCCGGCGAACCGCAGGGACGCCGAGAGGAGCTCGCGGATGCTGGGCTCGTCGTCGACGACCAGCAGGCGAGCCTCGGCCGCGGGCCGAGCGGCGGCCGCCGGGGACATGGCGTTCATGGGCCCAGTGTGGCGCGCCGGCCTGGGGATTGCCTGGGAGCAGGCTGGGGGCTCGGCGAGGAACCGCTGCGGGTCAGAAGAACGCCATCCCGGTGTAGAGCAGCAGCGTGACCACCATCGCCGCGACGACCAGGCCGGCGACGACCCGGTGCCACGCCGGCCGGCGGCTCCGCGGCGGGAGGTCCTCGCCGGCGTCGCGCAGCTCCCGGGGCAGGTCGCCGCTCACAGCCGCACCGTGCCCTCGACGCCGGTGACGGCGTCGCCCGCCACCCAGATCTCGCCGTCGTCGTCGGTGACGTGCACGCGGCCGCTGCGGCCCTGCACGGTGCCCTGGGCGGCGACGTACGCCGCCGGTGCGACCCCGGTGTCCCGGAGCCAGCGGGCGAGCCCGGCGTTGAGACTGCCGGTGACGGGGTCCTCGGTGCCCGTGCCCATGACGGCGCGGACCTCGAAGGTGGGCCGGTCGTCCCGGCCCGGGGCGCCGTCGTCGGCCGGGTGCGGCCCGACGACGCCGACGAACAGGTCGCCGAGCGCCGCGTAGTCCGGGCGGATCCCGAGGACGACGTCGGCCGAGGCCACCCGCAGCGCGAGCCACTCCGGCCCGTTGACGAGCCAGGAGGCGTCGAGCACGTCCTCGGCGCTCAGCCCGAGGCCGCGGGTCGCCCGCTCGAGCTCCTCGCCCGACGGCGGCTCGTACCGGGTGAGCTCGGGCCCGGCGAACGCCCACCGGCCGCCGGTCTCGCGCAGCGGCACGAGACCCTGCGCGCACTCCTGCACCAGGCGGCCCGGCGTGCGCGGGGTCCCACCGGCCTGGAGCCAGGCGTGCGCGGAGCCGATGGTGGGGTGGCCGGCGAAGGGCAGCTCACCGTCGGTGGTGAAGATCCGCACCCGGTAGTCCGCCTGGTCGGTGGTGGGCGGGAGCAGGAACGTGGTCTCGGAGAGGTTGGTCCAGGTGGCGAACCGCTGCATCTCGGCATCGGAGAGGCCCTCGCCGTCGACCACCACGGCCACGGGGTTGCCGGCGAAGGGGACCAGGGAGAAGACATCGACCTGGGCGAAGCGACGCTCGTTCACGCACCAACGCTAACGGGTGCGCGGGCCGGGTCAGAGCGCGAGGTGGGTCGCGCGCCCGGCCACGAGGGTCGCCGCGACGTGCATCGACCGCAGGTGCGCGGCCGTGGCGGCGGTGTGGCCCGGGCCGTCTGAAGGCGGGGCGAGCGGGTCGGCGTCGAGCAGGACGACGTCCCCGGGCGCCCCGGCGCGCAGCGAGCCCCGGCCGTTCGTCGACGCCGCCAGCGCCTCCGCCGCCGTGAGGTGCTGCTCGGGGTGCCAGGGGGCGCGCTCGTCGGCGCTGCGGTGGACGGCCGCGGCCATCGCCAGCCACGGGTCCAGCGGCGCGACCGGCGCGTCGGAGCCGAAGGCCAGGCGCGCGCCGGCGTCGAGCAGGGACCGCAGCGGGAAGCTCTGCCCTGCGCGGCCCGGCCAGAGGCGCTCGGTCACGTCGCGGTCGTCCAGCAGGTGCGCCGGCTGCACGCTGGCCACGACCCCGAGCCGGGCGAACCGAGCCGGCTGGTCCGGGGCGAGGAGCTGGGCGTGCTCGATCGAGCCGCGGGCCCCGGCGGCCTCGACGGCGTCGAGGGCGATGGCGACGGCGGCGTCGCCGATCGCGTGCACGGCCACCTCGATCCCGCCGGCCGTGGCGCGGCGCACCAGGTCCGTCAGCTCCTCCGGCGTCACGTTCTGGACCCCGTGCGGGTGGCTGGGGTCCTGCGGGTGCTCGTAGGGCAGAGACGTGTGGGCGGTGGCGGTGTTCAGCGAGCCGTCGGAGATGACCTTCAGCGGCCCCATCGTCAGCAGGCCGCGGCCGCCGGGCAGCGGGTCGCCCGTGCGCAGGCCGCCCGCGAGGATCTCGTCGAGGCCGTCGGCGTAGGTGGCGGTGCGCACGCGCAGCAGGTCGAGACCGGCGGCCACGCGCGGCGGCCACTCGGCCGCGTTGCGCGCCCACTCCAGGTCCGTCACGCCGACGACGCCGCGCGCGGCGGCGTCCGAGAGCGCCCGGCGCAGGCCCTGGGCCGGGTCGCCGCCCGGCAGGTCGGCCAGCCGCGCCAGCGCCGTGAAGAAGACGTTCTCGCGGACCAGCCCGTCGTCGTCGGCCGGGAGCGGCAGGCCGAGGAGCTCGCGGCCCCGGGTGGAGACCCAGCCGCTGTGCACGTCGCCGGAGAGCATCACCACAGGCCGGCCGGCCGCGACGGCGTCGAGCGCCGTCAGCGTGGGCCGGTCCGCCCAGGTGGCGTGCCGGAAGCCGTAGGCCACCACCGGGACGTCGCGCCCGGGCGGCACCGTCGGCAGGTACGCCGCGAGCAGGTCCAGCGCCGCGGCGGCGCTGCGCGCGGCGGAGACGTCGAGCCGGGTGAAGGTCTGCGCCCACTGCGACAGGTGGACGTGGTGGTCCCACAGCCCCGGGATCGCCCAGCGGCCTGCGGCGTCGAGCTCCTGCTCGCCCGGCTCGCGCGGCAGCGAGGGTCCGACGGCGGAGATGACGCCGTCCGTGATGCGCAGGTCGACCGGTCCGGGCGGCGGGGGAGCGGCCGCGCCGGCACCGCCGTCGGGCAGGACTGGGCGCACCCGGCGCAGCAGGACGGAGCCCGCGAGCGGGTCCCCGCCGTCGGCGGGGGTCGTGCCGTGCGGCATCAGAGATAACGGGTCGGGTCGAACGCGGTGAGCGGGATGATCCGCACGCGCGGCAGCACCGAGGTGAACGCGCCGAGGTCGTCCTCGAGGTCGTAGATCTTCAGGCCGCGCTCGGTCAGTCCGGCCAGCTCAGAGTTGAGGAACTCGCGGAAGCAGAGCACGCCCACGCGGCGCCCGGCGTCCAGGAGGCGCTCGACCTGGGGGATGTAGTCGCCGTCGTGCGAGGCCAGCAGCACGTCCCCGGAGCCCTGCTCGAGGATGGCGTCCATCGTTCGCTGGATACCGATGTCCACGACCTTCTCGTGGACCGTCCCCGCCAGCGGGATGGGGTGGAAGTTCATGGCCAGCAGCGCCTGGACGAAGCCCATCGGCATCTGGCCCGAGGTGGCGTTGAGGAAGAACAGGCCGCGGGCGGCCTCGTCCCACACCTCCTCCGTGAAGTGCATCACGCGGTCCCAGCGCGGCCGCTCGGACGGCTCCGGCCGGCGGTTCAGCACGCTCATGCCGAGGGTGGCGTCGATGTTCTCGCCGTCGACGAGCAGATAGGTGGTGAGGGAGTCGGGCATGCGCTCACCTTAGTGGCGCGGACCGGCCGCACAGCGCGGCGGCATAGGCTTGGCCGGTGCGAGACGTCCGGAACGTGACCCTGCTCGCCGGCGGGGTGGGTGGCGCGAAGCTCGCGCAGGGCCTGGACCGCGCCGCCGCGGGCCTCACCGTGGTGGTCAACACCGGGGACGACGCCGTCGTCTACGGCCTGTCGATCAGCCCCGACCTCGACACGGTCATGTACACCCTCGCCGGGATCGCCGACCCGCAGCAGGGCTGGGGCATCGCCGGGGACACCTACGCCACCCTCGAGGCGATGGCGCGGCTCGGCCAGGACACCTGGTTCCGCCTCGGCGACCGCGACATCGCCACCCATGTGCTGCGCACCGCCCGCCTGCGCGCCGGCGTGCCCCTCTCGTTGGCGACGGCGGAGCTGGCCTCGGCCCTGGGCGTGCGGGCCCGGCTGCTCCCCATGACCGACGACGCCGTCGCCACCCGCGTCGACACGCCCGCCGGCCGCCTCGAGTTCCAGGAGTACTTCGTGGCGCGGCGCCACGCGGACGAGGTGCTCGGCGTGGTCCTGGACGGCGTCGAGCGGGCCATCCCGGCGCCCGGGGTCCTCGAGGCGCTCGACGCCGACGTCGTCGTGATCGGGCCGTCCAACCCGTTCGTGAGCATCGGGCCGGTGCTCGCGGTGCCGGGGGTGCGTGAGGCGCTCGCGGTGTCCGGTGCCCGCCGCGTGGCGGTCAGCCCGATCGTGGGCGGTCGCGCCCTCAAGGGCCCGGCCGCGGCGATGCTCGCCGCCATGGGGCACGAGGTCTCCGCGCTCGGGGTGGCCCGGCTCTACGCGGGCCTGGTCGACGTGTACGTGATCGACGAGAGCGACCGCGGGCTCGCGGCCGCGATCGAGGAGCTCGGCATGACCGTGATGGTGACCGGCACGGTCATGGGCGGGCCCGAGGACCGCGAGCGGCTCGCCCGCGAGATCCTCGCCACGTGATGACGCCGGCGCAGGGCGGGGCCCGGGCCGCGGCGCCCGCCCGGGGGCAGGGGCACGGACCCGTGATCGCCGTCGTCCCCCTGCGCGGCGGCGCGGCCGGCAAGACGAGGCTCTCCGCGGAGCTGGACCCGCAGGAGCGGTCCCGGCTGGTGGCCGTCCTGGCCCGCCACGTGCTCGGCGCGCTGCTCGCCGGGCGCGTCTCGCGGGTGCTCGTGGTGACCGCGGACCCGGGCTTCGCCGCGGAGGTGGTCGGGCCCGACGGACGCGTCGAGGTGGTCGCGCAGCCCGTCGACCGGCCTGGGCTCAACGAGGCGGTGGCCGTGGGCCAGGAGCGGGCGCTGGCCGCCGGCGCCGCGCGGGTGCTGGTCGTGCACGCGGACCTGCCCCTTCTCGCGGCTGACGACGTCCGGGCGCTGCTGGCGCCGGCGGCGCCGGTCGTGATCGCCCCGGACCGGCTCGGCACCGGCACGAACGCCCTCGTGCTCGCCGGCACCGTCAGTGGTTTCCGGTTCCGGTTCGGCCCGGGCAGCCGCGAGGCGCACGAGCGCGAGGCTCGGCGGCTCGGGGTGGTGCCGGGGGTGGTGCTCCGGCCCGGCACGGCGACGGACCTGGACACCGTGGCCGACTGGGCGGAGCTGCCCGACGCGGTGCGGGCGGGCCTGCGCACCGCCGTCGGCGGCGGCTGAACGCGGTCTCCGCGCCACGGCCGCCCGACCAGGCCGGTCAGGACGTCCAGCGACCCCGGTGGACGACGTCCTCCAGCGGGCGGCGCGGCCGCCGGACCGCCGACCCGCCGGGCCGCTCGTCCGGCGCCGGGTGGCCCACGGTGAGGGCGCCGACCGGGGCGTGGTCCTCCGGGACCCCGAACGCCGCGCGAAGGGGCGCGACCCGGCCGGGCGGGACGCCGAAGAAGCAGGCGCCGAGCCCCTCGTCGACGGCGGTCTGGAGGATGAGCAGCGCGGCCATCCCCGCGTCGACGTGCCAGTACGGCACGCCCCACCCGGCGTCGTCGGCGCGCGCCTTGTCCGCCTCGCCGTAGCGACGGCGGTACGCGGCCTCGGAGGAGAACGGCACGATCACCACCGGTGCCGTGCGCATGCCGCGCAGCCAGCGGTCCGGCCGGGCCGCGCGGGCCGGCGGGGTGGCCGCCTCCCAGAACCGGGCGACGTCCTCGGGCCGGTCGAGCACCAGGAACCCCCAGCCCTGCGAGAAGCCGGCGCTCGGTGCGCGGACCGCGTTGCGAACCAGCCGGTCCACCGACCGGGGCGCGACCGGCTCGGGGGAGTAACGGCGCACCATCCGCCGTCGACGCACCACGTCCTGGAAATCCATGGGGCGATCATCGCGCACCGCCGGACGGGGACAGCGCCGGTGGACCGGAGCCACGTGACCGATGAACCGGAGAGCGGGCCGGTCCGGTTCGTCCGGACTACCCTTGTCTCGTAGGTGACCGGGCCCACACCCCTCGGCCCGGCGCCGGCTCATCCACGAGATGACGAAGGAGTCGATCACCGTGACCACCCTGTCGCGCCCCGATGCGCACACCCGCACCGCCCCCGTCGCCACGTTCCGCGCCCCGGGTCCCTTCGACCCCGCGCACGGCCACGAGCAGGTCGTCTACTGCAACGACGCCGCCTCCGGCCTCCGCGCCATCATCGCCGTCCACAGCACCGCGCTCGGGCTGGCGCTCGGCGGCACCCGGTACTACCCGTACGAGTCGGAGGACGACGCGCTCGCGGACGCCCTGCGCCTGTCGAAGGGCATGACCTACAAGAACGCCCTCGCCGGGCTCGACCTCGGCGGCGGCAAGGCCGTCATCATCGGCGACCCGACCCGGGAGAAGTCCGAGGCGCTCCTGCGGGCCTACGGCCGCTTCGTCGAGTCTCTCGGCGGGCGCTACGTCACCGCGTGCGACGTCGGGACCTACGTGGCGGACATGGACGTCATCCACCGGGAGACCGACTTCGTCGTGGGCCGCAGCGAGCCGCACGGCGGTGCGGGGGACCCGTCGGTCCTGACGGCGTTCGGCGTCTTCACCGCCATGCGCGCCTGCTCCGACCACGTCTGGGGCACCGTCTCCCTGCGCGGGCGGACCGTCGGCGTGGCCGGCGTGGGCAAGGTCGGCCACCTCCTCGTCGGGCACCTGCTCGAGGCGGGCGCGAACGTCGTGGTGACGGACGTCAGCGACGCCGCGGTCGACCGCCTGCGCCGCTCCCACCCCCAGGTCGACGTCGTCGCCGGCACCGACGCCCTCGTGCGGGCCGACCTCGACGTCTACGCCCCCTGCGCGCTCGGCGGCGCCCTCGACGCGGCGACCGTGGAGGCCCTGCGCGCCCGGGTGGTGTGCGGCTCGGCGAACAACCAGCTGGCCGACGACGGCGAGGGCGGCATCCCCGAGCGCCTCCTCGAGCGTGGGATCACCTACGCGCCGGACTACCTGGTCAACTCCGGCGGCGTGATCCAGGTCTCGGACGAGCTCGAGGGGTTCGTCTTCGAGCGGGCGAAGCACCGCGTGGAGAAGCTGTTCGACGCCACCGTGGCCGTCCTCCGGCGGGCCGAGGAGCAGGGCATCAGCCCGGCGCGCGCGGCGGACCACCTGGCCGAGGAGCGCATCACGACGATCGGCTCGTCCCGGATGTACCTGCCCGGGCGGCGCTGAGCACGGCGGGCTCGCCCGCGGCGGTCCGCCGTCGGGCGAGCCCGGCGACGGCTCGCTCACCCCTGGGTCGTGTCCGACTCCGGTGCCGTGCCGCCCCGGGGCGCCTCGGCGGTCATCAGCGCGGTCAGCTCGGCCTGCTGCTCGGCCGACGGCGTGCCCCAGCCCGGCCGGTAGCCGACCACGTCGCGCAGCGGCCGCCCCTCCTGGTTGCCGGAGAGGATCTCCACGTCGTCGACGTCGATGAGCCCGGGGTGCAGCACGCCGCAGGACTCGGCCACCTTCAGCAGGTCCCGCCGCAGCGTGCGGATGTACCCGGCGAGCCGGACGGACTTCACCGCCGGGTCCAGCCCGTGCGCCAGCCAGGCGTTCTGCGTCGCCACCCCCACGGGACAGGTGTCGGTGTGGCACTTCTGCGCCTGGATGCAGCCGATGGCGAACATGGCCTCGCGGGCGACGCCGAGGAGGTTGCACCCGAGGGCGAGGGCGACGATGGCGTTGTCCGCCAGGCCGAGCTTGCCGGAGCCGGTGAAGACGATGCGGTCCGTCAGCCCGGCGTCGGCGAAGATGCTGTAGACCCGCGGGAACCCCACACGGAAGGGCAGGGCGACCGAGTCGCTGAAGGTCAGCGGGGCGGCGCCCGTGCCACCCTCGCCGCCGTCGACGGTGATGAAGTCGACGCCGCGCTGGCCGTCCGCCATGGCGGCGGCGAGGCCGTGCCAGAAGTCGAGGTCGCCGACGGCGGACTTGATCCCGACCGGCAGCCCGGTGGCGTCGGCGAGGAGCTCGACCCAGTCGAGCATGCTGTCGACGTCGCTGAACTCGGCGTGGCGGGACGGGCTGATGCAGTCCTGACCCGGCCGGACCCCGCGGATCTCGGCGATCTCGGCGGACACCTTGGCCGCCGGCAGCACCCCGCCGAGGCCCGGCTTGGCGCCCTGGCTGAGCTTGATCTCCAGCGCGCGCACGGGCGCCGAGGCGACGAGGTCCTTCAGCCGCTCGAGGTCGAACGCGCCGTCGAGGTCGCGGCACCCGAAGTAGGCCGTGCCGATCTGGAAGATCAGGTCGCCGCCGTGGCGGTGGTGCGGCACGAGCCCGCCCTCGCCGGTGTTGTGCAGGGCCCCGGTCAGCGCGCAGCCCTCGTTGATCGCCCGGACGGCGTTGGAGGAGAGGGAGCCGAAGCTCATCGCCGAGACGTTGACGACCGACTCCGGCCGGAACGCCTTGGCCCGGCCCCGCGCGGCTCCCATCACCTTCGCGCACGGCAGGGTGATCTCCTCACCCGCGCGCGGGTGGGAGGGCGGGGCGACGGCGGAGAACGTGCGGTGCTTGATGATCGGGTAGCCGTCGGTGCGCTCGATGTCGTTGTCGGTGCCGAAGCCGAAGTAGTTGTTCTCGCCCTTGGCGGAGGCGTAGATCCACCGGCGCTGGTCGCGGGTGAAGGGCCGCTCCTCGTCGTTGCCGGCGACGACGTACTGACGAAGCTCGGGCCCGATCGCCTCGATGGCGTACCGGGCGTGGCCGATGACCGGGAAGTTCCGCAGCAGGCTGCGCCGGCGCTGGAGCAGGTCGTGCGCGGCCACGCCCGCCAGGCCGGCGGCGGGGAGGAGCGCCTTTGTCCACCTCATGGGGTGAGTGTGCCGCCGCGGGGATGGACCCGCCATCGCGGGCGCTGACCCGCGCAGCCCACAGACGCACCAGGCCCCCACCCAGCGGGTGAGGGCCTGGTGCGGCGCTGCGCGCGCAGCCGGGGCCGGCGTCAGGGGGCAGCCGGGGCCGCGGCCGGAGCCTGCGTCAGTAGGTGGTGCGGTCCTCCTCGGGCGCCGGGACGGCCGAGCCCTCGTCGGTGGCGTTCGCGGCGTTGATCTGCGGGGCCGCGGAGGTGCCGCCGCTCTTGAGGGCGGCGAGGCGGGCCTCGACCTCGGCGTTGCGGCCGTAGTCCTCGAGCTCGGCGAACTGAGACTCCAGCGTGGAGCCCTGGATCTCGGCGTGGCCGGCCACGCGGGCCTCCTCGCGGCGGACCTGCTCCTCGTAGCGGGCGATCTCGCTGGTCGGGTCCATGATGTTGATGGAGGAGATGGCGCCCTGCACCGTGGCCTGGGCCTCGGCCGTCTTGGCCCGGGCGACGAGCTGGTCCCGCTTGCCCTTGAGCTCGTCGAGCTTGACGCGCATCTGGGTGAGGCCGGTCTTGAGCTTCTCGACGACCTCGTTCTGCGAGTCGATCATCGGCTCGGCGGCCTTGGCCTCGTTCTCGGCGGTGATCTGCTTGCCGATGGCGATCTTGGCGAGGTTGTCGAAGCGGGCAGCCTCGGTGGCGTCGCCGGCGGCGCGCAGCTCCTCCGCCTTGCTCGACGCCGCCAGCGCCTTCTGGCCCCAGTCGCGGGCGTCGGCGAGGTCGGCGGCGTGGTCCTGCTCGGCCAGCCGCAGGTTGCCGATGGTCACGGCGACCGCGTCCTCGGCCTCGGCGATGGAGGAGGTGTAGTCACGCACCAGCTGGTCGAGCATCTTCTGCGGGTCCTCGGCACGGTCGAGGATCGCGTTGATGTTCGCACGTGTCAGCTGGGCGATGCGGCCAAGGATGCTCTGCTTCTCTGCCATGGTGATGCCCTTCTGTGGTTGGGGTCTCGTTCACGTCGTGGGTCTGGGGATCGGACGGGTCAGCTGTGCCCGGGCGAGGTATCCGGCGTCGGGGCGGCCGTCAGAAGCGACCACCGCCGCCGCCGAAGCCGCCGCCGCCGAAGCCTCCGCCACCCCCGCCGAAGCCGCCGCCGCCGAAGCCGCCTCCGCCGCCCCAGCCGCCCCCGTGGCCGCCGCCGCCCAGGAGGATGCCGCCCAGGATCAGGGAGCCCACGTCGATGCCGCCGCGGCGTCCGCCGCCGAACCCGCCACCGCCACCCCACGGGTCGTAACGGTCGGCGTCGCGCTCGGCGAGACGCTGGGCGTCGGCGGCCATCTGCTCGGCCTGGGCCACCAGCTGCATGGCCGCGACCGGGTCGGCGGTGGAGAGCCGGTTCGCCTCGGAGGCGAGGCGGGTGGCCTCCGAGAGCCGGGTGCGGGCCTCGGTGCCGACCGTGCCGCGCCGCGTCGAGATGTAGTCCGACACGGCCCGGATCTGGGAGTTGAGCCGGCCGAGCCGGTCCTGCAGCTGGGCGGACGCCCGACGGCGGACCTCGTCCGCGTCGCGCGCGGGGGCGAGGACGGCGTCGATCGCCGTCTCGGCCGAGTGCAGACGCTGGAGGGCGGCCAGCGGGTCACCGCCGGTGCGCGCCTGGTGGCCCTGGGCGATGGCGGCCTCGGCCTCCTTGCGGCGCGCGATGACGGCCGGGTCGTTCGGCGCCAGGCGGTTGGCGTCCTGGACGTCGCGGGTGATGGAGGCGAGGGCGGTGTCGAGCCGGTTGCCGGCCTCGGCCAGCGCCTGCCCAGCGCCGTGCACGGCCTTGAGCAGGGTGCTCGCCTGGGCGACGGCCTCCTCCGCGACCCGGGCGTGGGTCACGGCCGTCTGACGGTCCCCGGCCTCGACCTTGGCGCGGCCGGTCGCCACGGACTCGTGCGCGGAGACCAGCAGGGCCTTGGCCTGGTCCGGGTTCCTCGACACCGATGCCAGCGCCGCGGCGGGGTACTGGTTGGCGAGCCGCGCGAGCTGGGCGCGGGCGCCCTCGATCTCGCGCTCGACCTCCGTGGCGCGCTGGTCGAGCTCGGAGAGGACCTGCGGGGCACGCGCCTGCATGTCCCGGAGCCGGACGAAGTGCTGCGCCTGGGCGGAGAGCGTCTCGTCGATCTCCGAGGTCAGCTGCAGGATCTCGGCGTACATCTGCCGCTGCTGGGGCTCGGTCTCGGGGATCTCGTCGTCGAGCTGCTGGCGCAGCGCGAACGCGCGCTGGGCCTTCTGCTTCGCCTGGGTCAGCGCCGCGGTGAACTGGTCGGTGGCCTGGAGCCCGAACTGGGCCTTGGCGAACCCGAGCTCCTCCTCGGAGCTGCGGATGGCGTCGTCGGCGCCCAGCAGGGCGGTGCCCGCGCGCTTCGCGAGCTCCGGCGTGGGCAGGGTGAGCGGGTGGCCCGGCGGCAGCTGCTGACGTGCCTGGCGGGGCTCGCCCGCCACCCCCTTCTTCCGGCGGGCGACGAGGAACAGGCCGATCCCGCCGATGACGAGCAGGCCGACGAGCGCGACGGTGAGGAAGCTGCCCAGGCCGCCCCCGCCCTCCGCCCCGGACAGTCCGCCCTCGGCGGCGTCACCGACGCCCTGCGCGAAGCCGACGGCTGCGCCGGTCCAGTCGTCCGCGCCGAGCGCCGGTTCGACGTTCTCGCTCATGACCTGCCGGATCTCGGCCTCGCTCACGGCGGACTCGGAGTGGAGCGCGTAGACGTAGGCCCGGTCGCCGACCGCGACCGAGAGCAGCACGTTGTTCGGCCCGAGGCTGGACTGCTCGGCGGTGTCCACGGACCACTGGGTGGCGTTCATGCCCTCGAAGTTGTCGACGAAGGCGACGAAGACCATCTGGCCGGTGCTGCTCTCGACCTCGTCGAACGCGGCCTGGATCTCGGCCTCGTCGCTGTCGCTCAGGACCTCCGCGGTGTCGGTCACCTGGTCGGCGAGGTTCGTCGGCGGCTCCGCGGCGGCCGGTCCCGCGACGGCGACGGCGGGCACCGCGACCAGGACGGCGGCAGCCAGGGATCTCACGAGCGCGACGGGTCTCACACCGTGATCCTGTCGGCCTCGCCGCGGTCGCGCAACGAATATGGCGCGCTTTCGCCCAGGGAGGAGAACAGGAACCTCGCGCCGGGTGAACCGTTGCGGTCCGGTGACAGCTCGCGCCGCGCTCCGCTGCGCCCCGGCGCAGCGATCCGGCGGTGCTCGTACGGTGGTGGCGTGGAGCTCGTGGTCCTGACCGTGGTCCAGCCGGACGCGACGGTCCCGCTCGACCGGTTCGGCACCTGGCTGGGCGGAACCTCGCTGCGGTGGGTCCGCCCGTGGGCCGGCGACCCCGTGCCCGAGGTCCCCGACGTGGGCTCGGGCCTGCTGGTGCTCGGCGGGCGGACCAACGCCTACGACGACGACGGCACGCCCTTCCTCCCCGCCCTCCGGCGCCTGCTGGCTGACGCCGTCGCGCACGAGCTGCCGGTCCTCGGCATCTGCCTGGGCCACCAGCTGCTGGCCGCCGCGACCGGCGGGCGCGTGGAGGTCGGCGCGGCGCCCGGGCCGGAGCGAGGCGTCGTGCCGATCTCCTGGCACCCCGAGGCCGTGGACGACCCGGTGCTCGGACCGGCCGCCGCCCACGGCCCCGCACTGGTGCCCTCGATGCACGCGGACGCGGTCGTCGACCTCCCGCCCGGTGCCACGGCGCTGGCGCGCTCCGCGCGGTACCCGGTGCAGGCGATGCGGCTCGGCTCCGCGCTCGGGGTGCAGTTCCACCCGGAGGCGTCGCCGGACCTGCTCGGTGCCTGGGCGTCGGGCAGGCCGGGGGTCGACGCCGAGGCGCTCACGACGGCCGCGCGCAGGCACGACCAGGAGGTCGCCCGGGCGGGCCGCGCCGTCGCCGAGGGGTTCGTCGGCCAGCTGCGCCGGGCGCGCTGACGGGTCTCGCGAGGGCGGACCCCCGGGCTCCGTCGGCGGGGCGACCGCGCGTCAGTCGGCGGTGGCGCCGGTGATGGCGTTGACGCCGTCGGCGGAGAGCACGTGCTGCGTGACGAGAGCCGACGCGCCGAGAACGCCCGCGCGGCCCTCCGTCCGGGAGCTGACGATCCGCAGGTGCTGCGTGGCCAGCGGCAGGGAGCGGCTGTAGACCGACTCGCGGATGCCGGCGAGCAGGTGCTCCCCGACGGCGGCGACGACACCGCCGATGACGATGACGGAGGGGTTCAGCATGTTGACGACCCCGGCGAGCACGGCGCCGATGTCCCGCCCGGCCTGGCGCACCGCCTGGACGGCGCCGCGGTCCCCGGAACGCACCAGCTCGACGAGCTGGGCGTTCGTGTCGATCTCGTAGCCGCGCTCGCGCAGCCGCGCGGCGACCGCCGGGCCGGAGGCGACCGCCTCCAGGCAGCCGACGTTCCCGCAGGTGCACAGGGTGGTGTTGCCGTCGGGCACCGCGATGTGGCCGAGGTCCCCGGCGGCGCCCTGCGCCCCGCGCTGCAGCTGCCCGTCGCTGATGATCCCGGCGCCGATGCCCGAGGCGATCTTGACGAGGATCATGTCCTCGACGTCCGGGTAGACGGCCTCGTGCTCACCGAGGGCCATGATGTTGACGTCGTTGTCGACGAGGACGGGCCCCGGGAACGCCTCGCGCAGGTTCCCCGGGACGTCGAAGCGGTCCCAGCCCGGCATGACGGGCGGACTGGTCGGCCGGCCCGTGTCGTGCTCGACCGGGCCCGGCAGCCCGATGCCGACGCCCGCGAGGTCCGAGAGCGGCTTGCCCACCTTCTCGACGAGCCGGCGCCCGACCTCGGTGACCGCACCGAGGACGGCGACCGGGCCGTCGGCGATGGACTGGTCGAACGTCTCCTCGGCCAGGACATTGCTGGCCAGGTCGGTCACGGCGACGCGTGCATGACTGACCCCCAGGTCCACCGCGACGACGTAGCGGGCACCGGGGTTGAACGCGAAGGTCGCCGGCGGCCGGCCGCCGGTCGAGGCCGCCTCGCCGGTGGGCGTGACAAGAGCGGAGGCCAGCAGGTCGTCCACGCGGGCGGAGATGGTCGACCGGGCCAGCCCGGTGACTGCCGCGAGCTCCGCGCGGGTGCGGGGACTGCCGTCCCGCAGCAGCTGGAAGAGGCTGCCGGCGCTGCTGGGCGGGGCGGGCTGCGTCCACTTCCTCGTGGTCCCGCCTTCCACTGTCTGGAGGAGTGCCATACCCGAAGTTAACCACTTATCCAGGCGCTCATCCGCGCCTGCAGCGACATCTTTTGCTTGACGCGCGACGAAAGTCTCCCTACGTTGTGCGCATGGTCACAGCAGACCCCGCACCGTCGTTGCTGCAGATGCGCGGCATCGTCAAGCACTTCCCCGGAGCCAAGGCGCTCGACGGCGTCGACCTGGACATCCGGGCAGGTGAGGTCCACTGCCTCCTCGGGCAGAACGGCGCCGGCAAGTCGACACTCATCAAGACCCTGGCCGGGGCCCACCGCCCCGACCGGGGAGAGATCCTCTGGCAGGGCGAGCCGGTGAGCATCGACTCGCCCCAGGCCGCGCTCGAGCTCGGCGTCGCCACGATGTACCAG
This sequence comes from Georgenia daeguensis, assembly GCF_039537705.1. Lineage (NCBI taxonomy): Bacteria > Bacillati > Actinomycetota > Actinomycetes > Allobogoriellales > Allobogoriellaceae > Georgenia > Georgenia daeguensis. The sequence goes on along the minus strand of NZ_BAABBA010000005.1, from coordinate 163,703 downwards.
GAGCTCGACGTGGTCGACGGGCTCAGCGTCGCCGAGAACATCTACCTCGGCCACGAGCTCGCCAACGGCGGCTTCCTCAGGCGGGGGGAGGCGCACGAGCGCGCCCGCGAGCTGCTCCGCCGGCTCGGCCACCCGGAGATCTCCCCCTCCCGAGAGGTGGGGCGGCTCTCGGCGGCGGGCAAGCAGATCGTCTCCATGGCCCGGGCGCTCTCCCGGGACGCCAAGGTCATCGTCATGGACGAGCCGTCCGCGGTGCTCGACCCCGAGGAGGTCGCCAACCTCTTCCGGGTCGTCCGCTCGCTGAGCGCCGAGGGCGTCGCCATCATCTACATCTCCCACCGCCTCGAGGAGATCCGCCAGATCGGGGACCGGATCACCGTCCTCAAGGACGGCCGGACGGTCGCCACCGGCCTCGCCGTCGCGGACACGCCGACGGCGAAGCTCATCCCGCTCATGACCGGCCGGGACGTCGAGATGAACTTCGGTGGTGCAGGCAGCGGCGCCACCTCCGGCGAGCCCGTCCTCGAGGTCGACGGGCTCGCCCTGGCCGGGGTGTTCTCGGACGTCTCCTTCACCGTCCGGCCGGGGGAGATCCTCGGGCTCGCGGGGCTCGTCGGCGCCGGCCGCTCGGAGATCCTCGAGACCCTCTACGGTGCCCGGCACGCCACCGCGGGGACGGTGAAGGTCAACGGCAGGCCCCTTCGCCGCGGTTCGGTGCCGGCCGCCGTGGACGCCGGCGTCGGCCTTGCCCCTGAGGAACGCAAGAGCCAGGGGCTGCTTCTCGACGAACCCGTCTTCCGCAACATCACACTCTCCACCTTCGGGCGCTTCGCCCGCGGCGGCTTCCTCGACGAGCGGGCCGAGAGGGCCGCCGCCGAGGAGCAGATCGGAGCGCTCCAGCTCGCGCCGGCGGACCCCCGCCGCGTCATCCGTACCCTCTCGGGCGGCAACCAGCAGAAGGCGATGCTGGCCCGCTGGCTCGTCCACGGCTGCACCGTGCTGCTGCTCGACGAGCCCACGCGCGGCGTCGACGTCGGCGCCCGCGCCGAGATCTACACGCTCATCCGCCGGCTCGCCGCCGAGGGAGCCGCGATCGTCGTCGTCTCCAGCGAGATCGAGGAGGTGCTCGGCCTGGCCGACCACGTCCTCGTGATCGCCGACGGCGCGGTCGTCCACTCCGGTCCGGCGGACCAGATCGACGAGCACCGCGTGCTCGACCTTGTCATGGAAGGAACCCACGCATGAGCGAGAACCAGCCGGCCACCGTGCCGGCCGGCAGCATCCCCGGGGGGACGGGGCTGCCGCCGACCAACCGGGACGTCAGCGCGTCCGTGGCGCGCGGCAGGCGCGCACCGAGGTTCCAGCTCGGCCTCGGCCACAGCCTGGGCCTGATCATCGCGCTCGTCCTGCTCGTCGTCATCGGCGTCGTCACCTCGGGCGAGCGGTTCGTCGGCCTGAGCAACATCATGGTGATCCTCGAGCAGACCGCGGTCATCGGTGTCATCAGCATCGGCGTCACCTTCGTCATCACCGCCGGGGGGATCGACCTCTCGGTGGGGTCCGTGATGGGTCTCGCGACGGTGTGGGCGTCGACGCTGGCGACCCAGACGATGGCCCAGGACGTCCACTGGATCGTCATGGTGTTCACCGCCCTCGCGGTCGGTGCCGGGGCGGGGCTGATCAACGGGCTGATCGTCGCCTACGGCAGGGTCGTCCCCTTCATCGCCACCCTGGCCATGCTCGTCGCGGCCCGCGGCCTCGCGGAGATCATCTCCGAACGCCGCACGCAGATCGTCTCCGTCGAGGGCTACCTCGACTTCTTCCGGGCCGACGTCCTCGGCGTGCCCGTCATCGTGTGGATCTTCGTGATCGTCGCCGTCGCCGGGTGGGTGCTGCTCGCCCGCACCACCTTCGGCCGGCGCACCATCGCCGTCGGCGGCAACCCCGAGGCCGCCCGCCTCGCCGGCATCAAGGTGCAGCGCCACACGATGTGGGTGTTCACCCTGGCCGGGCTCACCGCCGGCATCGGCGCCCTGATGATGCTCGCCCGCACCACCGCCGGCAGCTCGACCCACGGCTACCTGTACGAGCTGGACGCGATCGCCGCCGTCGTCGTCGGCGGCACCCTGCTCATCGGCGGCCGCGGCACGATCTTCGGCACCGTGCTCGGCGTGCTGGTCTTCGCCGTCCTGACGAACATCTTCATCCAGAACAACCTCTCCATCTCGGCGCAGGCCCTCGCCAAGGGCGCGATCATCGTCCTCGCCGTCCTGCTCCAGCAGCGCTTCGCCGCGCGCGCCAGATCGAGCTGACGCCGGTCGCGAGGCCCGCGGACCGGCGGTGGCACCGCCCCGGCCGCCGTTCACCCAGACCCTGACCGACCGACACCCCCGACCACACCGTTCCCCCACGTCAAAGGAGACCACCATGTCCCTCCGTCGCCTCGCCGCCCCCGCGGCGCTGATCGCCTCCGCGGCGTTGCTGGCCGCCTGCACGTCCAACGCCCCCGAGGAGACCGCCGACACCGCGAACGGCGGCGGGAACGCCGGCGTCGCGGCCGGCGCCAACGACGAGCCCGGTGAGACCGTCACCATCGGCTTCTCCGCCCCCGCCGCCGACCACGGCTGGATGGGTGCCATCACCTCCGCCGCGGAGGACGAGGCCGCCAAGTTCGAGGACGTCGACCTCCAGGTCGCCGAGGGCACCAACGACGTCAACCTCCAGATCTCGCAGGTCGAGACCTTCATCAACGACGGCGTCGACGCGATCGTCCTGCTGCCCTTCGACGGCGCCGCCCTCACCGAGGTGGCGACCGAGGCGATGGAGGCCGGCATCCCGGTCATCAACGTCGACCGCGAGTTCTCCCGCCCCGAGGCCGCCCGCGTCACCGTCCTGGGCGACAACTACGGCATGGGCCGCAGCGCGGGCCAGTACGTCTGCGAGCGGCTCGAGGGCCAGGAGGACGCCGTCATCGCCGAGATCGCCGGCATCGACAACCTGCCCCTGACCCAGGATCGGAGCCAGGGCTTCGCGGACGCGCTCGGCGAGTGCGGCCTCGAGGTCTCCAACCGTGTGGCGGCCGACTTCACCGTCCAGGGGGGCGAGTCGGCGACGGCGAACCTGCTCCAGGCCGCCCCGGAGATCGACGCGATCTGGAACCACGACGACGACCAGGGTGTCGGCGTCCTCGCGGCCATCGAGAACGCCGGCCGCGACGAGTTCTTCCTCGTCGGCGGTGCCGGCTCGAAGAACATGATGGACAAGATCAAGGCCGGCGACTCCGTCGTCGAGGCCACCGTCATCTACCCGTCCACCCAGGCCGCCGATGGCATCCGCCTCGCCCGCCTGCTGGCTCAGGGCAAGGCCATGGGCGACCTGGTGGAGGTCGAGGTGCCCCGCCTCGTGCAGCTCCACGCCCCGGTGGTCACCGCCGACAACGTCGACCAGTACCTGCCCACCGCGTTCCAGTCCTGACGCCGACGACCCGGCCCGGGCCGACCGAGGCCCGGGCCGGGTCGGCCGCCGCGTCCGGAACCGGTGCGAGAGGAAGACAACATGAGTGAAGCAGCACGCCGCCCCCTGCGGGTGGCGATGGTGGGGTACGCCTTCATGGGGCGGGCCCACTCCCAGGGCTGGCGGGTCGCCCCGAGGTTCTTCGACCTCCCCCGCGAGCCGGTCATGCAGGTCCTCGTCGGCCGCTCGCCGGAGCGGTCGGCGGAGGCCGCGCGCACGCTCGGCTGGGCAGAGGTGGAGACCGACTGGCGCCGGGTCGTCGAGCGCGACGACGTCGACCTGGTCGACATCTGCACGCCCGGGGACACCCACGCCGAGATCGCCACCGCCGCGCTCGCGGCCGGCAAGCACGTCCTCGTCGAGAAGCCGATGGCGAACACCCTCGCCGAGGCCGAGCAGATGGCGTCCGCCGCGGCGGATGCCGCCGCCCGCGGGGTGCTGTCGATGGTCGGGTTCACCTACCGGCGCGTCCCCGCGCTCACGCTCGCCCGGCAGCTCGTCGCGGAGGGGCGTGTCGGCGAGGTCAGGCAGGTGCGCTGCCAGTACCTCCAGGACTGGCTGGCCGACGAGAGCACGCCGCTGTCGTGGCGCACCGACAAGGCGAAGGCCGGCTCCGGGGCGCTGGGGGACATCGGGGCCCACATCGTCGACCTCACCCACTTCATCACCGGCCAGCGCGTCGCCGGCGTCTCCGGCCGCCTCGACACCCTCGTGAGGGAGCGGCCGGTCGCCGAGAGCTTCGCGGGCCTGAGCGGCCGGGGCGGCGCCGGGCGCGGCCCCGTGACCGTCGACGACGTCGCCATGTTCACCGGCGAGCTCGCCGGCGGCGCCCCCGCGGTCTTCGAGGCCACCCGGTTCGCCTGGGGCCGCAAGAACGCGCTGCGCATCGAGGTCAACGGGTCCGCGGGGTCCCTGGCGTTCGACTTCGAGGACATGAACGTCCTGCACTACTACGACGCCCGCGAGCCCGCGCGCACCGCCGGCTTCCGGCGGATCGTCGTCACCGAGCCCGACCACCCCTACACGGGCAGCTGGTGGCCGCCGGGGCACGGGCTGGGCTACGAGCACGGGTTCGTCCACCAGGCCGTCGACCTGGTCCGGGCGATCGACGCCGGCGAGCAGCCCACGCCGTCCTTCGACGACGGGCTCGCCGTCCAGCGGGTCCTCGACGCCGTCGAGCGCTCGGCCGGGCGCCGCAGCGAGTACACCGAGATCCCCGAGCACCGCCGGGCCGCCGAGGCCGCGGCACCTGCGGCCGCCGACCATGACGTCCCCGCCCCCGCGGGGCAGAGCCGAGGAGAGTGAGATGGCACGACCGATCACGCTGTTCACCGGCCAGTGGGCCGACCTGCCGTTCGAGGAGGTCGCCCGCCTGGCGTCGCAGTGGGGCTACGACGGGCTCGAGATCGCCTGCTGGGGCGACCACCTCGACCCCTGGCGCGGCGCCGAGGACGACGCCTACATCCAGGACCGGCTCGACATCCTCGACCGGTACGGCCTGAAGGTCTGGGCGATCTCCAACCACCTCAAGGGACAGGCGGTCTGCGACGACCCGATCGACCAGCGCCACCGGGACATGCTGTCCGACCGGGTGTGGGGCGACGGCGACCCGGAGGGCGTCCGCCGGCGGGCGGCCGAGGAGATGAAGCTGACCGCACGCACAGCGGCGCGTCTCGGCGTCAAGACCGTCGTCGGCTTCACCGGGTCGGCGATCTGGAAGTACGTCGCGATGTTCCCGCCTGTCTCCGCCGAGCTGATCGACGCCGGCTACCAGGACTTCGCCGACCGGTGGAACCCGATCCTCGACGTCTTCGACGAGGTCGGCGTCCGCTTCGCCCACGAGGTCCACCCCTCCGAGATCGCCTACGACTACTGGACGACGGTGCGCACGATGGAGGCGATCGGCCACCGCGAGGCGTTCGGCCTGAACTGGGACCCCAGCCACTTCGTCTGGCAGGACCTCGACCCGGTCGGGTTCATGTGGGACTTCAAGGACCGCATCTACCACGTGGACTGCAAGGACGCGAAGCGCCGGGTGGGCAACGGCCGCAACGGGCGGCTCGGCTCCCACCTGCCGTGGGCGGACCCGCGCCGCGGCTGGGACTTCGTCTCCACGGGGCACGGCGACGTGCCGTGGGAGGACTCCTTCCGCATGCTCAACACCATCGGCTACGACGGCCCGATCTCCGTCGAGTGGGAGGACGCCGGGATGGACCGGCTCGTCGGCGCGCCGGAGGCCCTGGAGTTCGTGCGCTCGCTGGCGTTCGCGCCGCCGTCGGCCGCCTTCGACGCGGCGTTCAGCACGCGCTGAGCCGCCCCGGCTCGGGCGACACGTCGGTCGGCGCCTCCGGGCGCCGGCCGACGGCGCGAGACGCCGCACCGTCCGACGGGAACGGACGAGGACCCGCAGAACCGCTCGGAGCAGCGCGGTGCGGGTCGCTCCTCAAGCCGTGGCGAGGTCCTCCGCGTCGATGATCGTGTACGCGTATCCCTGCTCGGCGAGGAACCGCTGCCGGTGCGCGGCGAAGTCCTGGTCCACGGTGTCCCGGGCGATCACGGCGTAGAAGTGCGCCGTCCTGCCGTCCGCCTTCGGCCGCATGAGGCGCCCCAGGCGCTGGGCCTCCTCCTGGCGCGACCCGAACGACCCCGACACCTGCACGGCCACGGACGCCTCCGGCAGGTCGATCGAGAAGTTCGCGACCTTGGAGACCACGAGCACCTGGATCTCCCCGGTGCGGAACGCGTCGAAGAGCCGCTGCCGCTCGGTGACCGTGGTCTGCCCGGTGATGAGCGGGGCGCCGAGCGACTCGGAGAGCTCGTCGAGCTGGTCGAGGTACTGCCCGATCACCAGGGTCTGCTCACCGGGATGCCGCTCGAGGATCTGGCGGACGATCTTCGTCTTGCCCGGCGCGGACGCCGCCAGCCGGTACCGCTCCTCCGGCTCGGCCGTCGCGTAGACCAGACGGTCGTGCTCGGGCAGCGTCAGGCGGACCTCGACGCACTCCGCGGGCGCGATGTAGCCCTGCGCCTCGATGTCCTTCCACGGCGCGTCGTAGCGCTTGGGGCCGATGAGCGAGAACACCTCGTCCTCGCGCCCGTCCTCGCGCACGAGCGTCGCGGTCAGCCCCAGCCGGCGCCGGGCCTGCAGGTCCGCCGTCATCCGGAAGATCGGCGCCGGCAGCAGGTGCACCTCGTCGTACAGGATGAGGCCCCAGTCGTGGGCGTCGAGGAGCTCGAGGTGGGTGTAGACGCCCTTCCGCCGGGTGGTGAGCACCTGGTAGGTCGCGATCGTGACCGGCCGGACGTCCTTGCGGGCCCCGGAGTACTCGCCGATCTCGTCGTCGGTCAGCGTCGTACGCCGGACCAGCTCCTCGCGCCACTGCCGTGCCGAGACCGTGTTGGTCACCAGGATCAGCGTGGTGGTCTTCGACCGCGCCATCGCCCCGGCACCGACCAGCGTCTTGCCCGCCCCGCAGGGCAGGACGACGACGCCGGAGCCGCCGTGCCAGAAGGTGTCGACGGCCTCCTCCTGGTAGGGCCGCAGGTGCCAGCCGTCCTGCTCGAGGTCGATGGCGTGCGCCTCGCCGTCCACGTAGCCGGCGAGGTCCTCGGCGGGCCAGCCGAGCTTGACCAGCACCTGCTTGAGGTGGCCCCGCTCGGACGGGTGGACGACGACGTCCTCGTCGTCGATCCGCTCGCCGAGGAGACCCTTGACCCGCTTGGAGCGCAGGACCTCCTCGAGCACCGGCCGGTCGAGGGCGTGCAGGACCAGGCCGTGGGTGGGGTGCATGACCAGCTGCAGGCGCCCGTAGCGGTCCATCGTCTCGGCGACGTCGACCAGCAGCGCGTGCGGCACCGGGTACCGGGAGTACTCGATGAGCGCGCTGACCACCTGCTCGGCGTCGTGCCCGGCGGCGCGGGCGTTCCACAGGCCGAGCGGGGTGAGCCGGTAGGTGTGCACGTGCTCCGGGGCGCGCTCGAGCTCGGCGAACGGGGCGATCGCCCGGCGGGCCTCCGTGGCGCGCGGGTGGTCGACCTCCAGCAGGAGGGACTTGTCGGACTGGACGATCAGCGGGCCGTCGGGCATCCGTCCATTGTCGTGCGTCGCGGGCGGCGGGGGCCACCGCGGGGACGGGGCAGGGACGTGATCCGCGCGACCCCGGCGCGCCGGTGCGCCCCGCTCCCACCCGTGCCGCTGTCCCCGACGCGCGGCCCGGGACGGCCGCACCTAGCGTGGGAGGGCCGGCGGCACCGGCCGTCCGGACGACGTCGAGAGGAGACACCCGTGACCGACAAGGACCCCCGAACCAAGGTGACGGACCTGATCAAGGGCATCCGCACGGCCATGGTCACGACCACCACCTCCGGCGGTGAGCTGCACTCCCGGCCCCTCGCCACGCAGGACGTCGACTTCGACGGCGACGTCTACTTCATCGTCGAGCGCGACAGCAGCGTCGTCACCGACGTCGCCGCCCACCCGCGGGTCAACGTCGCCTACGCCGGCGACTCCTCGTGGGTCTCGCTGTCCGGCACCGCCCGCGTGCTCGACGACCACGCCAAGCTGGCCGAGCTGTGGAACACCTTCACCGACGCCTGGATGCAGGGCGGGCCCGAGGACCCGCGCAACGTCCTCCTCCACGTCTCCGCCGAGTCCGCCGAGTACTGGGACTCGCCGGGCGCCAAGGTCGTCCAGCTGGCCAACCTCGTGAAGTCCAAGGTGACCGGCAGGCGGGTGGAGGGCGACTCCGGGACCGTCGAGCTCTAGCCGGACGGCCGGAGCCTGACAGCCCACCGCTCCCACGGCGGCAGGTCCTCCCAGTTGAGCAGGATGGTGCGCCACGCACGGCGCATCCGGCGGCGCCACTGGGCCCGGCCGCGCACCGACCGGCCGGAGACACGCACCCGCAGCGTCCGGTCGAGGACGATCCGGCGGTGGGGGCCGAGCACGAACGCGAGGTCCAGGTCGTCGTGGAGCTCGGGGTCCTCGGTGTGCACGGCGGCCCGGACCTCGTCCCAGGCGGAGCGGCGCACCGCCATGTTGGACCCCCACAGGGCGTGGTGGCCCAGCGCGGCGTGGCACAGCAGGTAGTACGCGCCGAGGTAGGCCCAGGTCGCCGGCCGGGCGGCCGCCGCGGGGAGGCCGTAGAACCGGCCGGTGCCCGTGACGGCGACCGGAGCGTCGTCGGCGCCCATGATCTCCGCGATGCGCTCCACCCAGTCCGGCCCCACGACCGTGTCGGCGTCGAGCCGCGCGACGACGTCGCCGGTGGCCGCGTCGTAGCCGGCCGCCGCGGCCCGGGGGATGCCCGCCACCGGCTCGTGGACCACCCGCGCGCCGAGCTCGGCGGCCACCGCGGCGGTCCCGTCGGTCGAGCCGTTGTCGACGACGATCACCTCCGCCGGGGCCGTGCTCTGCCCCGCGAGCGCCGTGAGGCACACGCGCAGGGCGGGGGCGTCGTCGCGGGCGGGGATCACCACGCTGATCCGCGGGGTGACCGGCCCTCTCGTGCGAGAGCCCGTCACACGACGGCCCGCCGCGTCGCCAGCCACCACGCCGCGACGGCGGCGCCCAGCCCGCCCGCCGCGAGGTCACCGGCCGTGTCGGCGGCGCTGACGTAGATGGCCGGGTCCAGGTAGAGGTGCCCCGCCCACTCGCCGAGCTCCCACACGACGGCGAGCGAGATCCCCGCGGCGACGGCGACGGCGCCCAGCCCGCGCCGCCCTGGCCGCCCGGGCGCCGGGGCCGGGAGCAGGGCGGTCCGCGCGAGGAGGACCACCGCCAGCACGGTGAGCAGGCCCGTGGCCACCACGTGCACGACGACGTCCAGCCACCACCACCGCTGGTAGAGCTGGAGCAGTGCCGCCCACGCCGCGACGAGAAGCGTGCTGCACGTGAGGAGCTGCAGGCCCCCGGACAGGCGGAGCACCCGCGCGAGCGTGACCCCGAGCAGCACCAGGGCCATGAGCGACAGGCCGACGCCGCCCCAGGGGAGCGCCGCAACCATGGAGAGGGCCGTGAGCACGCCCACGCCTCGCACGAGGGTCCGTACCGCTGGCCGCCCCGGGACCTCGAGCACCTCCCGGGCCCGCTCGCGCAGCGGGCGGACGTCCTCGGCGGCGCCCCCCTCCGGCGTGCGGGGGAGGGCGTCCGCGCGCTCGCGGTGCAGCGGAGAGGCCATGCGGACCTGCCAGGCGCGTCGAAGGGCGTGGTGCGTCGTCGAGAAACCTATGCGAGGGCGGCGGCCGGGACCATCCGAGCGGGGCGCGGGTCGTCGGGACCGGCGGCTGGCGCCGCGGCTCACCGGTGGCCGGTCCCGCGGGCGCGGCACAGACTGGCGCCATGACCGAACCGAACGGCCGGACCGAACCGAACGGCCGGACCGACGCCGACGTGCGGCCCTCGCCCTCCGGAGCGGGCCGCCTCGCCCTCGTCACCGGCGCCACCGGCTACATCGGCGGCCGGCTCGTCCCCGAGCTGCTGCGCGCGGGGTTCCGCGTGCGTGCCATGGCGCGCCACCCCGACCGCCTGCAGGGCCGGGACTGGTTCGACGACGTGGAGGTCGTGCAGGCCGACGCCCAGGACGCCGACCAGATCGCGGCGGCGATGGACGGCGTCGACGTCGCCTACTACCTCATCCACTCCCTCGGCTCCGGTCCCACCTTCGAGCAGCGCGACCGGAGCACGGCCCGCGCGTTCGCCGTCGCCGCCCGCGAGGCCCGGGTGGGGCGCATCGTGTACCTCGGCGGGATGCACCCCGAGTCCGAGGACCTCTCCCCGCACCTGGACTCGCGGCGCGAGGTGGGGGAGATCCTGCTGGCCTCCGGCGTGCCGACCGTCGTGCTCCAGGCGGCCGTCATCATCGGTTCGGGCAGCGCCTCCTTCGAGATGATGCGCTACCTCACCGAGCGGCTCCCCGCGATGGTGGCGCCGAAGTGGCTGAACAACCGCATCCAGCCCATCGCAGTCCGGGACGTGCTCCGCTACCTCGTGGGCGCCGCCGACATCCCGCGCGACGTGAGCCGCACCTTCGACATCGGCGGCCCGGACGTGCTGACGTACCGGGAGATGATGCAGCGCTACGCCGCCGTCGCCGGCCTGCCGCCGCGGGTCATCCGCACCGTCCCGGTGCTGACGCCGAAGCTCGCCAGCCTGTGGGTCGGGCTCGTCACCCCCGTGCCCGGCGGGCTGGCGAAGCCGCTCGTGGAGTCGCTGATCCACGAGGTGGTGGCCAAGGAGAACGACATCCGCCGGTACGTGCCCGACCCGCCCGAGGGGCTGCTCGGCTTCGACCGGGCCGTGGAGATCGCGCTGCAGCGGGTCCGGGAGTTCGAGGTCGCCACCACGTGGTCCTCGGCCTCGCCCGCGCACGCGCCGAGCGACCCGCTGCCCGACGACCCGGACTGGGCCGGCGGCAGCCTCTACATCGACGAGCGCGAGACCGTCGTCGACGCCGACCGGGCCCGCCTGTGGGAGGTCATCGAGGGTATCGGCGGCGCCCAGGGCTGGTACTCCTGGAATCTCGGCTGGGTGGCGCGCGGCGTCATGGACAAGCTCTTCGGCGGGCCGGGGCTGCGCCGCGGACGCCGCCACCCGCACGAGCTGGCGGTGGGCGACGCCCTCGACTGGTGGCGGGTGGAGAAGATCGAGGAGGGCCACCTCCTCCGCCTCCGCGCGGAGATGCGCCTGCCCGGCCTCGCCTGGCTCGAGCTCGTCGCCGACCAGGACGACGGCCGCACCCTCTTCCGCCAGCGCGCCATCTACCACCCGCACGGGCTGCTCGGGCAGGCGTACTGGTGGGCCGTCTACCCGTTCCACGGCGTCGTCTTCGGCGGCATGCAGCGCAACATCGCCAGGGCCGCGGAGAGGCACCCCGGTGACGCGTGACCCCGGCGCGGTGGGCCGCGGGCGGGCGACGGCGCAGCCCGCCACCCCGGCACGTCCGACCTCGGGGGACCGGCTGCGCCAGGCCGGCGTGACGCTCAGCTACCTGCTGTGCCTGGTGGGATCCGCGATCGGCGTCGGCGCGTTCGGGGGCACCCCGATCGCCGAGGCCGCCGGCGGCGCGCTCTCCGCCGACGCCACCCACCTCGCCCCGGCGACCGGCGCGTTCTCCGTCTGGTCCGTCATCTACGCCGGGCTGGCGGCCTTCACGCTCTGGCAGTGGCTGCCCGGGCAGGCGGCCAGCCCGCGCCAGCGCCGGACCGGCTGGTGGGTGGCCGCCTCGATGCTGCTCAACGCGGCGTGGATCCTCGTGGTCCAGGCCGGCTGGCTCTGGCCCAGCGTGCTCGTCATCGCCGTCCTCCTGGCGGTGCTGGCGCGAGTCTTCGTCGGCCTCGTGCGCACGCGGCGCGGCGGCTGGCTCGAGTCGGTGGTCGTCGACGGCACCCTCGGCCTGTACCTCGGCTGGGTGAGCGTGGCCACGTGCGCCAACATCGCCGCCGCCCTCGCGGCCGCCGGGTTCGACGGCCTCGGCCTGGCGCCGGAGGTCTGGTCCGCCGTCGTCCTCGCCGCGGTGGCCGCGGTGGGGGTGGGGCTCGCGATCTTCGGGCGCGGACGGCTCGCGCCCGCGGCCACCATCGTGTGGGGCCTGGCCTGGATCGCCGTCGGCCGCACCACGGGTGAGCCGTTCTCGCCGCCGACGGCGGTCGCCGCGCTCGTCGCGGCGGGGGTGGTGGCGGTGGCGACGGTGGCTCTGCGCCTCACGCGCGGACGTCCCGCCGGCCCCGCGGGCCGCCGGACGGGTACACCAGCCGGCGGGTAGTCCGCGGGGCGCCCGCTGAGGGTGCCGGGTAGTCCGCGGGGTGTCTGCCCAGGGTGCCGGGTGGTCCACGGGGTGTCTGCCCAGGGTGCCGGGTGGTCCGGACGGCAGCCCGGCCGACGGGAAAGTGATCCTGCGCAGATGAAGTCGGTCCAGGCTCACTTCATCTGCGCAGGAGCACTTATTGCTGACCCCCGGTGCCGACGCGGGCTGGGGTGCGGAGGCGGGTGCGGGTGAGGAGGCGGGCGGGGGTGCGGAGGCGGGCTGGGGTGCGGAGGAGGGCCTGCACACCACCAGCTGATCCCCCGAGCTCGGTCGCCGAAAAAAACTGCTCCGGCGAATCTGCATCCGCGGAAGCACCCCCGCCGGAATACCTCCATGTCAGCACGTCCCGCTCCCGAACGGGGGCACGACCATGGAGGACCATCATGCGCAAGACAGCTGCACTCGGCGGAGGTTTCGGCCTCGCTCTGCTCGCCCTCGCTGCTTCTCCGGCCGCGGCGGACAACCACACCGCCTCGCTCTCCGTGCTGCACGGGGTGCCCGACCTGACCGTCGATGTCTACGTCAACGGTGAGCTCACCCTCGACGACTTCACCCCCGGCGAGCTCGCCGGGCCCCTCGAGCTCGCGCCGGGCACCTACACCGTCGCGATCACCGCCTCCGACGCCGCGGACGACAGCCAGCCGGCGATCGGGCCGGTGGACCTGCCGCTCGAGGCGGGCGCGAACTACACGGCCGCCGCCCACCTCGACGCGGAGGGCAACCCGACGGCGACCCTCTTCACCAACGACACCTCACCCACCGCACCGGGGGAGGGACGCCTGACCGTCCGGCACATCGCCGCGGCACCGGCGGTCGACGTCCTGGCGGGTGACCAGGCCGTCATCACGAACCTGTCCAACCCGGACGAGTCCGCGCTCGACCTGCCGGCCGGGGTGGTCCCGGCGGCCGTCGCCGCGACCGGGACGACCGACCCGGTGATCGGGCCGGCCGACGTGGAGGTCGCCGACGGCGTCGCCACCTTCGTCTACGCCTGGGGCAGCCTCGAGGACGGCAACCTCGCCCTCGCCACCCAGACGATCGAGGGCCTGCACTCCGCCCCGGGCGGCGTGCCCACCGGTGAGGTCCAGGTGACCGAGGAGGCCGGGATGTTCCCGGCGGCCTGGGCTGGGCTCGCTCTGGCCCTCGGCACGGCCGGCGTCCTGGGCGCCCGTCGCCTCGCCGTCGCCCGCCAGCGCTGAGAAGGAGGGCGGGACATGCGCACCGTGACCACGACCATCGCGGCCCTGCTGCTCGGCCCCGCCCTCCTCGCGGGCTGCTCGGACCTCTCCGGGCAGCCCGCCACCACGACCGCGGTGCCGGCCGAGTCCCCCAGCTCGGCCGGCACCGCCCCCGCAGCCCCTGGGACGGCGTCCGGTGAGCCCGCCGAGCCGGCCCCCCGGACGGCAGCGTCGAACGTGCCCACACCGTCCGGCGTTGCCCACCAGGCTCCGGCCGCGGCGGAGATCCCGGTGCGTAACGCCCGGCACACCGGTCAGATCTCCGCCGCGCCGGAGCCGCCCATCCGTCTGGTCTACGACGCGCTGGGGATCGACATGCCCGTCGCCCCGGTCGGCGTGGCCGAGGACGGCCAGATGGAGGTCCTCCCCGACGCCCTGGAGGCGGGCTGGTACCGCTTCGGCCCGACCGTCGGCGAGAAGGAGGGGACCGCCGTCGTCGCCGCCCACGCCGGCTCCTACGTCACCCCGCGCGGCCCGTTCTACGACCTCAAGGACGCCCGGCCCGGCGACCGGGTGGAGGTCACCCGGGCCGACGGCGTCGTCCTCGCGTACGAGGTCACGACCGTCGAGAACGTCGGCAAGGACGTCATCGACCTCGAGCAGTACTTCCGCCGCGACGGCGCTCCCCAGCTCGTCCTGTTCACGTGCGGCGGGCGGTGGGACGATGCGCGGCAGAGCTACGACGACAACGTTGTGGTGTCGGCGAGGCCCCTTGATGGGTAGTCTCACCGCCACGGCGGGCATTCCCCCGACCGGTGCACGGCCGAGGGAGGTGCGTGTGGACGACGACGACGCCCGCGTCGCCCTCGAGGCCGCCTTCCGGGAGGGGCGTCAGGAGGCGGTGCGCGAGCTGTACGAGCGTTACTCCCCGCTGGTCTACACGATCGCGCGCCGCTCGCTCGGCTCGGTGGCCGACGCCGAGGACGCGACGCAGCAGGTGTTCGTGGCCGCCTGGCGCGGGCGCTCCGGGTTCGACCCGGCACGCGCACCGCTGCAGGCGTGGCTGGTCGGCATCACCCGCAACACCGTCGCCGACCTGCACGCCAGGCGCGCACGGGAACGGCGAGCGGCGGACGCCGCGACCCGCACGGTGGAGGAGGTCGCGCCGCCGGCGGACGATCCCACGCGGGTGGTCGACCAGGTGGTGGTCGCCGACGCGCTCGGGGACCTGGGGGAGCCGCAGGGGGAGATCATGAGACTGGCGTTCTTCGACGAGCTGACGCACGTGGAGATCGCCGACCGCGTCGGGCTCCCGCTCGGCACGGTGAAGTCGCACATCAGACGGAGCCTGGGACGGTTGCGCACGAGGCTGGAGGTGGCAGATGTCGCATCTTGACGACGAGACGGTCGCGCTCCGCGCGCTCGGCGAGCACATCGGCCCCGACGCGGAGGCGCACCTGGACGAGTGCGAGCGCTGCCGGACGGAGGTCGCCGCGCTCGAGCGGGTGACCGTGTCCGCCCGGGGCGGCGGCGGCGCCGGGACCCTCGAGCGGCCGGGCGAGCACGTCTGGCAGCGGATCGCCGCCGAGCTGGAGCTGGCGGAGGGACCTGCGCCCGCGGAACAGGCCGCCCCGGCCGCCCGGCCGGTCGAGCCTGTGCGGCCCGTCGAGTCTGTGCGGCCGGCCGAGCCCGTGCGCCCGGCCGAGCGCGTGCGCCCGGCCGAGCCCGTGCGCCCGGCCGAGCGCGTGCGCCCGGCGGGCGCGCCGTGGTGGCAGCGCCGGACCGCGTGGGTCGCGGCCGCGAGCTTCCTCGTGGGGGTCGGCGGCACCGCGCTCGCCATGAACCTCGCGGACACGGAGCCCGAGGCGCCGGTGGTGGCCACCGCCGTGCTGGAGCCGCTGCCCGGCCGCCAGGTCACCGGCACGGCCGCCGTGCACCAGGTGGACGGACGCCGCGTGCTTCAGGTCGACCTCGCCGACCCCGGCGAGGCCGGGTACCTCGAGGTGTGGCTCCTCGACGCCGACGCCCAGCGCCTCGTCAGCCTCGGCATCCTCAGCGGCGCGGAGGGCGTCTTCGACATCCCGGAGAGCCTGGACATCGGTGAGTTCCCGGTGGTCGACATCTCCGACGAGCCGTACGACGGCAACCCGGCGCACAGCGGGGACAGCATCGTCCGGGGCCGGCTGGTCTGACGATGGTCCCGCGCTCAGGTCCTCGGGTCGGGGGTCAGCGGTGCGGGCGCAGCCTCGTGGTCGAGCTGGTCGGCCATGGCTTTGAGGAACTGGACGACGGCGGGACGGGCGGGCTCCGGCACTGCGCGGGCGATCTCCCGCATGCGCTCGTGCATCCGGGCGAGACGGTCGCGCACCTCGCGGTGCGCGTGCTCGGTGGGGACCACCACCAGCGAGCGCCGGTCGGAGGGGTGCGGGGACCGCGTCAGGTGCCCCGACGCCGTCAGCCGGTCGAGCAGCTTCGTCGTCGAGGCCGTGGAGATGTGCAGGTGCGAGGCGAGCTCGCGCGGCGTCACCGTGCGGCCGTGGTTCTCCGCCGCGATGATGAGCTGCAGGGCCTGCAGGTCGGTCACGTTCATGTCCATGTCGGCGCTCATCCGCCGGCGCATCTCCTGGTCGGCGCGGCGGAACGCACGCAGCGCGGCGAGCATCTCGACCACGCCGTCGCCGTCGTACCAGTAGGACGGGCTGGCGTCCGGCGGCCGGTCCGACGGGGGCTTGTCAGTCATGAGGGTTATGCTACCTTGGAAACTAACTAGCCTGGCTAGCAATCGTCGGGCGACATCTGGAAGAGGTGAGGGCGATGTCCGGCCCGGTCCCGCTCGACCACGTGATCCTTGTGGACGACGACGCCCGCCCTCTCGGCGTCGCGCCTCGTGCCACGGTGCACTCGCGGAGCACCCCGCTGCACCTGGCGTTCTCCTGCTACCTCTTCCGGGACGACGGCCGCGTGCTGCTCACCCGCCGCGCCCTGACCAAGCGCACCTGGCCAGGGGTGTGGACCAACTCCTTCTGCGGCCACCCGCGCTCGGGGGAGAGCCCCGCGGACGCCGTCGACCGGCACGCCCGGCACGAGCTCGGGCTCGCGGTCCACGGCGTCCGCGTCATCCTGCCGCGGTTCCGCTACCGCGCGGTCGACGCCGCCGGCATCGTCGAGAACGAGGTCTGCCCGGTGTACTTCGCGTTCACCGACGACGAGCCCGAGCCGAACCCCGACGAGGTCATGGACCAGCGCTGGGTGGACCCCGAGGAGCTGGGCCGGCTCGTCGTCGTCGCACCGTGGGCGCTGAGCCCCTGGGCGGTGGAGCAGGTCCACGCGCTCGCGGCCGCCGACGACGCCGTCACGGGCGGTCTCGAGACGGAGCTGGCCGGATGAGCGCCGACGCCGCCCGCGGCTCCGGGACCGGGCTCACGCCCGACGACGCCCTGACCGAGGTGCTCGACGGCGGAGCCGCCCACGCCGCAGGGCTCGGCGCCGACTACGG
Source organism: Georgenia daeguensis (assembly GCF_039537705.1). NCBI lineage: Bacteria > Bacillati > Actinomycetota > Actinomycetes > Allobogoriellales > Allobogoriellaceae > Georgenia > Georgenia daeguensis. The sequence goes on along the minus strand of NZ_BAABBA010000005.1, from coordinate 146,712 downwards.
GCGGCTCTGGTCCGCCCTCACCGACGCCTCCGCCGGCGGCAAGCGGTTCCGGCCCGCGCTCGTCGTCACCGCCCACGACCTCCTCGGCGGCCACCTCGCCGGCCCGGCCGCGCGGGTCGGTGCCGCCGTGGAGCTGCTGCACACCGCCTTCGTCATCCACGACGACGTCATCGACGGGGACCACACGCGCCGCGGACGCCCGAACGTCTCCGGCACGTTCGCCGCCTCGGCCGCCGCCGCCGGCGCGAGCCCGCGCGGTGCCCGCACCTACGCCGACACCGCCGGGATCCTCGCCGGGGACCTCGCGCTGGTGGCCGCCGTCCGCTCCGTCGCGTGCTGCGGCGCCCCGCCGGCTACGGTCGAGCGGCTGCTCGACCTGATCGACCGGACCGTCCACGTCACCGCCGCCGGCGAGCTCGCCGACGTGCGCCTGAGCCTGGACCTCGACGACGCGCACGTCCCGCTGGGTGACGTGCTGACCATGTGCGAGCACAAGACGGCCGTGTACTCCTTCGAGCTCCCGCTGCAGGCCGGTGCCGTCCTGGCCGGCGCCGAGGAGACGGTCGTCCGGCGGCTCGGCGAGATCGGCCGCCTGGTCGGGATCGCCTTCCAGCTGATCGACGATCTCCAGGGCGTCTTCGGCGACGAGGCCGTCACAGGCAAGAGCGCCCTGACCGACCTGCGCGAGGGCAAGCACACCCCGCTCATCGCCCACGCGAGAAGCACGCAGGCGTGGCCCGCGATCGCCCCGTTCTTCGGCGACCCGGACCTCGACGAGGCCCGCGCCGACCTGGTGCGCGAGCTCCTCGTCGACTGCGGCTCCCGCGACTTCATCGAGGACCTCGCCGCCGGGTACCTCGACACCGCCCTGAACGTCGTGCGGGAGACTGGCCTGCCGGGGGAGTTCCTCGACGGCGTCGTCGCCCTGACCCGAGACCTCCTCCGGAGAGCCGCATGAGCGCCGCCACGCCCGCCCGCCCGCCGCGCCCGCGCCGTCGGCAGGTCGAGGACCTCGCCGCCCCGTCGGCGCCACCCCTGCACCTGGTCTCCGCGGACCCGCTCTACGACGCCGTCGCCCAGCGCAGCGCCGCGGCCGTCATCGAGGGGTACTCGACCTCCTTCGGCTGGGCCTGCAAGCTCCTGCGCGAACCGGTCCGCACCGCGGTGCGCAACATCTACGCCCTCGTCCGACTGGCCGACGAGATCGTCGACGGGCCCGTGGGCGCCACCGACCCCGAGCGCGCCGGACACCTGCTCCACGAGCTCGAGGAGGAGACCTACCGGACGCTCGCCAGCGGGCACAGCACCAACCTGGTGATCCACGCCTTCGCGCTCACCGCCCGGCGCGCCGGGATCGGCGCCGACCTCGTGGCGCCGTTCTTCGCCTCCATGCGCACGGACCTCTCCGTCACCGCGCACGACCCCACCAGCCTCGACGCCTACGTCTACGGGTCCGCGGAGGTGGTGGGGCTGATGTGCCTGCGGGTCTTCGTCGCCGCGCCCGACGGCCGCCACCTGGCGTACGAGGAGCTCGCCCCCGGCGCCCGCCGCCTCGGCGCCGCCTTCCAGAAGGTCAACTTCCTGCGCGACCTCGCCGACGACCACGACGCCCTCGGACGCACCTACTTCCCCGCCCTGGACGTCGACCACTTCACCGACGCCCACCGCGACCAGCTGCTCGACGACATCGACGCCGACCTCGCCGCCGCGGCCCGGGTAGCCACCCAGCTCCCGCCGAGCAGCCGCAGCGCCGTCCTGGCCGCGCACGGGCTCTTCGCTGAGCTCTCGGCACGCCTGCGCGCGACCCCGGCCGCCCGGATCCGCACCCGCCGGGTCCGCGTGCCCGGACGGCGCAAGGTGCTCGTGCTGGCCCGCTCCCTCGCGCGCGGGGGCCGGTGATGCGCCAGGCCGCCGGGACCCCGGTGCCCGCCGAGGCGGGATCCCGCGACCGGGCCGCCGCCCGCGACCGGCCCGCCGCCTCCCGCGACCGGGCGCCCGGCGGCGGTTCGCGCGGCGGCCGGCGCCGCTCCGCCGTCGTGGTCGGCGGCGGCATGGCCGGGCTCGCCTCGGCGGCCCTGCTCGCCCGCGACGGGTACGACGTCGAGCTCCTCGAGCAGCGCGACGCCCTCGGCGGGCGCGCCGGGTCCTGGGAGCGGGACGGCTTCCGGTTCGACACCGGCCCGAGCTGGTACCTCATGCCGGAGGTGTTCGACCACTTCTTCTCCCTCCTCGGCACCTCCGCCGCCGAGCAGCTCGACCTGGCCCGCCTCGACCCCGGCTACCGGGTGTTCTTCGAGGACCACGCCGAGCCGGTGGACGTGCGCGCGGACCTCGACGCCAACGTGGCCATGTTCGAGTCGCTCGAGCCCGGCGCGGGCGAGCGCCTGCGCGCCTACCTCGCCTCGGCGCGCGAGGCCTACGACCTCGCGGTCCGCCGCTTCCTCTACAGCTCCTTCGAGTCGCTCACCACGCTCGCGCGGCCGGACGTACTGGGCCGGTCCCGCCGGCTCGTCGAACTGCTGCTGCGCCCGCTCGGCTCCCACGTCGCCCGGTCCTTCGCCGACCCGCGGCTGCGGCAGATCCTCGGCTACCCCGCCGTCTTCCTCGGCTCCTCGCCCGACCGCGCGCCGAGCATGTACCACCTCATGAGCCACCTCGACCTCGCCGACGGCGTGCTCTATCCCCAGGGCGGCTTCACCACCCTGATCGAGGCGGTGGCGCGGCTGGCCGAGCGGGAGGGCGCGGTCCTGCGCACCGGTGCCACGGTCACCGCGGTGACGACGGCGGAGCTGCCGGCCCGCCGTCGGCGCGGCCCGCGGCGCGCCGCCGCGCGTGGTGCCCGGGCCCGGGTCACCGGCGTCCGGTGGCGCGACGCGTCGGGGGCCGAGCACCTGAGCGAGGCCGACGTCGTCGTCGGCGCCGCCGACCTGCACCACCTCGAGACGGAGCTGCTGCCGCCCGCGCTGCAGACCTACCCGCAGCGGTACTGGGACCGGCGCGACCCCGGCCCGGGCGCCGTGCTGGTGTACCTCGGAGTCCGCGGGGAGCTCCCCGAGCTCGCGCACCACTCGCTGTTCTTCACGGCCGACTGGGAGAAGAACTTCGCCGCCATCTTCGGCGCCGAGACCCGGGTGCCGGACCCGGCGTCGGCGTACGTGTGCACGCCCTCGCGCACCAACCCGTCGGTGGCCCCGCCCGGGCACGAGAACGTGTTCGTCCTGGTCCCCGTCCCGGCCGACCCGGGCCTGGGACGCGGCGGGGTGGACGGGGCGGGGGACCCCACGGTCGAGCGGGTGGCCGACGCCGCGATCGGCCAGCTCGCGGCGTGGGCCGGGGTGCCGGACCTGCGCGAGCGGATCGTCGTGCGCCGCACCGTGGGCCCCGGCGACTTCGCCGCCGACCTCAACGCGTGGTCCGGCGGCGCGCTCGGCCCGGCGCACACGCTGCGCCAGAGCGCGTTCCTGCGCGGGCGCAACGCGTCCCGGCGGGTCGCCGGGCTGTACTACGCCGGGTCGAGCACCATCCCGGGGGTGGGCCTGCCGATGTGCCTGATCAGTGCCGAGATCATGCTCAAGCGCCTGCGCGGCGACCGCACCACCGAGCCGATGGCGGTGCCGCTGTGAGCTGGCTCTACCTCGCCGCGCTGGTGGTCTCGCTCGGGTGCATGGTGCTCCTGGACCGCCGCTTCCGGCTGTTCCTGTTCGCCGACGCCCGCCGCGGCGCGCTGGTGCTCGCCGTCGGCGTCGCGTTCTTCCTGCTGTGGGACCTCGTCGCCATCGGCCTCGGCTTCTACGGCCGCGGGCAGGGCGAGGCGCTCAGCGGCGTGGAGCTCCTCCCGCACCTGCCGGTCGAGGAGCTGGTCTTCATCACGTTCCTCTGCTACCTCACGATGGTGCTGTACGGCCTGGTGACGAGGTTCTTCGTGCGCGTGCCGGAGGAGGGGCGATGAGCTACGCGACCATGGCGCTGCTCTTCGTGGCCGGCGCCTGCCTCGTGGCCGCGGTCTGCCTGCTGCCGACGTGGCCGCCCTCGATGCGGTGGCGCGGCGCCGTCGGGCTGGTGGCCCTGGTCCTCGCCGTGCTCACGGCCGTGTTCGACTCGGTCATGATCTCCGCCGACCTCTTCCGCTACGACGAGTCGACCCTCTCCGGTGTGCGGGTCCTGCTCGCGCCGGTCGAGGACTTCGCGTGGCCGCTCGCCGCGGCCGTGCTGCTGCCCTCCCTGTGGGTGGCGCTCGGACGACGGCGGAGCCGGGAGCCGCGGGCCGCGGCACCGGGGGCCGTCGGAGCCGGAGCCGGAGCCCCGGAGCCGGGCGTCCCCGAGAGGGGTGCCCCGGGCAGACCGGCGGCGGGGACGGCGGACGGCCCGGCCGAGGACCGGGCGGGGGAGCGGCGATGAGCGCCACCACGTCCCGGGCCACGCCCGGCGGGGCCGTGCGCCAGCTGCTCGGCGCGTCCCGGCCGATCAGCTGGATCAACACCGCCTACCCCTTCGCCGCCGCCTACGTCCTGGCCACCGGCCGCGTCGACCTGCCGCTCGTCGTCGGGACCCTGTACTTCCTGATCCCGTACAACCTCGCGATGTACGGCATCAACGACGTCTTCGACTACGAGTCCGACCTGCGCAACCCGCGCAAGGGCGGCGTCGAGGGCGTGGTCCTCGACCGGCGCTGGCACCGGCTCGTGCTGGTCGCGGCCGCCGTCACGAACCTGCCGTTCCTCCTCTACCTCGTCGCCGTGGGGTCCGCCGTGTCCACCGCGGTGCTGGCGGTGTCGGTGTTCGCCGTCGTCGCGTACTCGGCCAAGGGGTTGCGGTTCAAGGAGCGCCCGGCCCTGGACTCGATGACCTCGGCCACCCACTTCGTCAGCCCGGCGGTCTTCGGCCTGGCTCTCGCCGGCGCGGAGCCGAGCCGGCCGGTCGTCGCCGCGATGGCCGCGTTCTTCCTGTGGGGCATGGCGTCCCAGGCGTTCGGGGCGGTGCAGGACATCGTCGCCGACCGTGAGGGCGGCATCGCCTCCATCGCCACCTGGCTCGGGGCCCGGCGGACCGTTCGCGCGGCGATGGCGGGCTACGCCCTCTCCGCCGCGGTCGTGCTGCTGGCCGGCTGGCCGGGCGCGCTCGCCGCCGTCGTCCCGCTCCTGTACGTGGTCAGCATCGCGCCGTTCCGCAACCTCGACGACGCCGAGTGCGACCGCGCCCGGCCGGGCTGGCGGCGCTTCCTGTGGCTGAACCTGGTCAGCGGGTTCCTCATCACCCAGCTGCTGATCGTCATCGGGCTCGGCTGGGCCTGACGTCGCACGTGGCTGACGAACCGCCGGCGGCGCTTCGTCAGTGCTGTTGCGCAGATGAAGTCGGCCTGGACCGACTTTATCTGCGCGGGAGCACTTACCGGTGGGTGATCCCTTCTCTGCGGCCTCGCTCAGCCGCGGGCGCGCACCTCGACCCGGTCACCGGTGACGCGCACGTCGTAGGAGAGGATCCCGACGCTCGCCGGGCCGCGGGCCACCTCGCCGTCGGCGAGCCGGAAGTGGCTGCCGTGCCACGGGCAGACGACGCAGCCGTCCTCGATCTCGCCCTCCTCGAGCGGGCCGCCCATGTGCGAGCACACGGCGCCGGTGGCGTAGAGCTGGCCCTCGTCGCGCACGATGAGCACCGGCTGGCCGGAGACCTCCGCGCGGACCATCCCGGCGTCGAGGTCCGACACGGCCGCGGCGTCCCGCCACTCGCTCGGCCTCGGGGTGCGGTCGGCGTTGCGGTTCACCGCCACGCCCTGCGCGTAGGCCAGGTGCCCGCCGAGGTAGCCGCCGACCGCGAGCCCCGTCATCCCGAGCAGGGACAGCACCTGGCCGGTGACGTGCCGGCCCGCGCGGCGGGAGAACCAGCTCGCGGCGAAGAACGTGGAGGCGACGACGTTGGAGCCGGCGTGGACGAGCCCGACCCGCTTGGGGCGCTTCGCCGAGCCGAGCTCGGACCAGTCCGCCAGCCCGGCGGCCGCCGTGGGGGCGACGCTGAGAACGGCCGCGCCCAGGAGCCGCTGGGCGGCGGGGCGCGCGGCCGCGCCGCCGGTGAGGTCGAGGACCGTCACGCCCACGTTGAGGCCGATGGGCAGCGCCACGAGCATCGGGTGCAGGGCGTGACCGATCGGCTTGCCGTGGAGGACATCCTTGACCTCGCCGGGCGGGAGCACGGCGTTGACGGCGCCGGCCACGGCGTCGACCACCGGGTCCAGCGCCTTGGCCTTCTCGAGGGATCGCATCACCTGCGCGAAGAACATGGGTCCTCCTACCGGGTCGTCGTCCCGCGAGCGTAGCCAGGGCCCTGAGGGTGCGCCCGTCGAGCAGCCGGCACGGCCGGGAGGGCGACCCGGGAAGCGCGTCGGTGGGCGCCGTGTGAGCATGCACGGATGAACCGCCGTCTTCGCCGGGCACGAGGGATGGCCAGGTCCCTCGCCTGGTCCTACGGCAGCCCGGCTCGGTTGCGGAGCATGGCTGCCTTCTACCGCAGGTTCCTCGCGCCCGGTGACCTGGCGTTCGACGTCGGGTCCCACGCCGGGAACCGGGTGCGCGCGTTCAGGCGAACGGGTGCGCGGGTGGTCGCCGTCGAACCGCAGCCGGACTTCGTCACGGTGCTGCGGCTCCTCTACGGCCGGGACCGGGACGTCGTCGTCGAACCGTGCGCCGTGGGACGGGAGCCGGGGGAGGCTCGGCTCTACCTCAGCACGCGCACGCCGACCGTCTCGACGCTGGCCGGGTCCTGGATGAACGAGGTCCGCCGTGACGCGACGTTCGGCGGTGTGGACTGGGACGAGCAGGTCGTCGTGCCGGTGCGCACGCTGGACGAGGTCATCGACCGGCACGGGGAGCCGCGGTTCTGCAAGATCGACGTCGAGGGGTTCGAGCTCGAGGTGCTCCAGGGGCTGAGCCGCCCGCTGGGTGCGGTGTCGTTCGAGTACATCCCCGTGGTCATGGACCGCACGGTGCGCTGCGTGGGCAGGCTCGCCGAGCTCGGCGACTACCGGTTCCGGTTCTCCCGCGTGGAGAGCTTCGAGTGGGCGACGCCCGGGTGGCTGGATGCCGCCGGCGTCACCGAGGTGCTGCGGGGCGTGTCGCCGCAGGAACGGCCGGGGGACGTGTACGCCGTGCGGGCGGACCTGCCGCTGCCGGCACCTTGACCGGGGAGACGCAGCTCGGGCGGACCGCGGCCGGACCGTCGCGAAGGACGACGGCGTGACGAGCCGTGACTTCACGGGCTGCGAGGCACCTGGTCCTGGACGAACGTGAAGGGCCCCGGGCGCAGTGATGCGCCCGCGGCCCGTCGGTGCGGCTCAGAACTTGTCCTTGCCAACGTTGGGGTTCTTGGGGTCCTCCGCGTTCGAGTCGTTGCCGCCGTTGTTGACGCAGTCCCAGCCGTCCGCCGTCTTGGTGGCGGTCTGGCCGCCCGGACACGTGATCGGCGCGGCCGACGCCGTCGTCGCGCTCGCCAGGCCGAGGGCCAGGAACGCCAGGACGGAGGCTGACAGTGCCATGATGCGGTTGCGCATTGTTCTTCTCCTCAGGCTTGGCCGCGGCCTTGGTCCCGCATCTGTACGGGGCGGGCCGTACGGCCCGGGTGCCACCTGCGCCGCAGATACGGCAGGCCATGGACGGAGAAAATGCGTACGGCGGGCGTAGCCGCGTGTAAATGGCCGGGCCAGGCTACCTCTGCATTTCGACGTAGGTGGCTCTCCGCAACAACGTGCGGTATTGCTGCGCCTATGTGCTGCGCTCAGAAATACGTTGCAGACCGGCCTTGATCTGTTTCGGCCGGCGCGTGGGAATGCCTTTCCGTAGTCGTTTCTGCGCTTCGTTTCCACATTGAGGAGCGGACCGGATCTGATGAATTTTCCCGGGCGCTTCGTGCCGGCGTCGGCAGGAGTCCTGGAGCCGGCTGCGGCACGCCGGCCGGCGCTACCCCCGCGAACCCCGAGAGGGGCTGCTGGGGATGCAGCCCGATGTGACAACCTGGCGGGGAGATCGAGCAGGAGGAGCTGACGATGAGCCCGTTGAAGGTAGCCGCCCGTGCCGCAGTCCCGGCCTTCGAGGTGATGCGGATCCTCGACCGGGTGGCCGAGCTGCGCGCCGCCGGCCGCGACGTCGTCTCGCTCTGCGCGGGCGAGCCCTCCGGCGGGGCCCCGGCCGCCGTGCACGCGAGGGCCGCCCGCATCCACGCCGAGCGCGCGGAGCTGGGGTACACCTCGGCGCTCGGGGTGCGGCCGCTGCGCGAGGCGATCGCCGCCCACTACGGCCGCTGGTACGGCCTCGCCGTCGACCCGGACGAGGTGGCCGTGACCACCGGGTCCTCCGGCGCCTTCGTGCTCAGCTTCCTCGCCGCGTTCGACGTCGGTGATCGCGTGGCCCTCGCGCGCCCCGGCTACCCGGCCTACCGCAACATCCTCGCGGCGCTGGGCTGCGAGGTGGTCGAGGTGGACTGCGGCCCCGCCGAGCGGTTCCAGCCCACCCCGGCCGCCCTGGACGCCGTCGTCGCCCGGTCCGGCCCGGTCGCGGGGCTGGTGCTCGCCTCGCCGGCCAACCCCACCGGCACGATGGTCACCCGTGAGGAGCTCGCCGCCCTGACCGCCTGGTGCGCCGCCAACGGCGTCCGCCTGGTCAGCGACGAGATCTATCACGGCATCACCTACCCGGAGGACCCGGCGGCCCCCGGCGCCAAGGGGGTCTGCGCCTGGGAGACCGACCGGTCCGCCGTCGTCGTCTCCTCCTTCTCGAAGTACTGGGGGATGACCGGCTGGCGCCTGGGGTGGGCGCTGGTCCCGGCCGACCTGCGCACGGCCGTCGACGCTCTCGCCGGCAACGTGGCCCTGTGCCCGCCGACCCCGGCGCAGCACGCGGCCGTGGACGCCTTCACCGCCGGGGCGTACGCCGAGGCGGAGGCCCGCGTGGCCGAGTTCGCCGCGACCCGGGCCCTGCTGCTCGACCGGCTCGACCGCCTGGGGTGGGGCACGGTCGCCCCGGCCGACGGCGCGTTCTACCTCTACGCCGACATCGCCCCGCAGCTCGGCGCCTTCCCCGACTCCGCGGCCTGGTGCGCGGCGCTGCTCGAGGAGGAGGGGGTCGCGGTCGTGCCCGGTGCCGACTTCGACGCCGCGCACGGCACGACGTTCGTCCGGCTCTCGCTCGCGGCCGGGCCGGGCGCCGTCGCCGAGGCTGTCGAGCGGATCGTGCGCTTTCAGGCACGACGCGCCTCGAGCTAGGCGACGGGCTCGTACTCAGGCGCCGTCGAGCGCCTGCCGCAGCCGCGCGGCGTAGGCCTCCGCCTCGCCGTCGTCGGCGTACTTCGTGCGCGGCCAGAAGAACCCGCGCAGCCCGTCGCCCTTGGTCCGCGGCACCACGTGCGTGTGCAGGTGCGCGACGGACTGGCTGACCACGTTGTTCATGGCGACGAACGAGCCCTGCGCCCCCAGCCCGTCCACCATCGCGGCCGCCAGCCGCTGGGTGGCGGCGAGATAGGGGGAGAGGAGGTCCTCGGGCAGGTCGGGCAGCGTGACGACGTGGCGGCGCGGGACCAGCAGCGTGTGGCCCTTGAACACCGGCCGCACGTCGAGGAAGGCGACGACGTCCTCCGTCTCGAGCACCGTGCGTGCCGGGTTCTCGCCGTCGACGACCGCGCAGAACGGGCACCTGCCGGCCGGGGCGGCGGGCGTCACTGCAGCGAGCCGACGTCGTCGGGGACGTCCACCGCGTACTGGCGCAGCAGCTCCAGCGGCACCACCTCGAGCGCCCGCTCGTGGGTGCAGGCGAGCACCACCGGCGCCGCCACGCCCGCGGCGTGCGCCTGCAGCCAGCGCGCCGCCACGACGCACCACCGGTCCCCGGGCCTCAGGCCGGGGAACTGCCACTCGGGCCGGGGGGTGATCAGGTCGTTGCCGACCTGGCGCTGGTGCTGGAGGACCTCCTCGGTCATCACGGCGCAGATGCTGTGGTTGCCGATGTCCGCCTCGTCGGCGATGCACCGGCCCGTGCGGTAGTACCCCGTGACGGGGTCGACCCCGCACTCTCCCAGCTCCCCGCCCAGGACGTTGCGCTCGGCCATGGGCCCATCATTCCCGAACGGCTGCGGCCGTGTCAGTCGTCGGGCAGGGCGGCGACGGCGGAGATGCGGTGGATCGCCAGGGTCAGCTCCGTCTCGCGGGCCACGTCGGCCACCCGCACCCGCCCGGCGTCGACGCTGAGGGGGCGCACCCGGCGGCGCTCCGGCGTGCCGCGCGCCCCGACCACGACGATGTCGACCTGGTCCCCGCCGGCCGCCGCCTCGCGCAGCAGCGCCAGGGCGTGCACGGGGTCGGTCGCGGCGGGGGCACCGTCCGCCCGGCGCGCCGCGTCCCGCCGCACCTGCGTCTCGCCGGCCCGCATCCGTGCCACGAGCGGGCGCAGGTCGGCGTCCTCGAGGCGCCGGGTGTAGGTGCTCGCAGCCGCACCGGGGTAGGTGGGCAGGCCGCTGGTGCGCCGCCGTCCCCGCCGGAGCGTGCCGACGCTGCGCACCGGGCGGCCGGGTGAGCCCGGACGTGAGCCCAGGCCCGCGAGGGCGAGCCCGTCCCCGCCGAGCACCAGCGTGCCGTCGGGTCCCTCGAGCACCGGGGCCAGGCCCGCCTCGCGCAACAGGTCGAGCACCTCGCCCGGTGGTGCCGGGGAGATCAGAACGGTAGGCGCGAGCGCGCGCAGGGACAGCTCGGCCAGCGCGGGCGTGCCGACCAGCTGGGCGGCCAGGGCCGCGTCGTCGACCCGCAGGTAGGACGCCGCCGCCCCGACCCGGGCCTGGCCGTGCCGGCGGGCGGCGTCGCGCACCAGGTAGTCGAGCGCCTGGGGCAGGGGGGTGAGCGAGTACCCGGCGAGGGCCTCGAGCAGCTCGGCGGCGCCGACGCCGGCGTCCATCGCGCGCCGCACCGACCCCGCGGTGAAGCGCACGGTCAGCGCAGACCCGCGCGACTCCACGTCCGCGCACAGCTCGAGGAGCTCGCGCAGCTCCGGGAGCGGCCGCCCGGGGACGACGGCGGTGAGGTCGCCCTGGACGAGCAGGTCGCCGACCGGCTCCGGCAGGGCGGCCTCGAGCGCCTGCGCGACGTCGTCGTCCTCGGCCCCCTCGACGAGGGCGCGACCCGCGTCCGTGAGCGCACCCGCCCCGGTGATCCCGAGGGCCTCGGCCTCGGCGAGCACCGCGGCCACGGTCGGCGCGGGCGCCGTGGCCCGGGGGAGCTCCCAGCTCAGCAGGGCGCGCACCGCCTCGGCGTCCGGCGCGGTGCCGGGCGGCAGGCCGGCGAGGGCGGCCAGCGTGCGGCGGCGCAGGTCGACCGCCCACCCGCGCTCCAGGGTCGGCTCGAGCGCCGCGCGCAGCGCGCCGTTGTCCCGGGTCCCGATGAGCCACGGGGTGCGCGCGGTGCCCAGCCACGCCCGCGCCAGGCGGGCCCAGCGCAGGGGTAGCGGGTCGGCGAGCCAGTCCTCGGCGGTCCGGGCGGGCACCCAGGTCACCTGCTCGTCGCCGTCCTGGGCGAGCAGCCCGGCCATGGCGGCGAGCTCGGCCACCAGAGCCGCCCGGGCGTCGTCGACCTCGAGGGCTGCCGCGGTGCGCCGCAGCTCGCGGACGCCCACACCGCCCGAGCGCAGCACCGCAGCCCCCTCGTGCTGCCAGGTCTCCAGCAGGAGCCCGACCAGCCGGACGATCTCCTCGGCGGCGCGCGCGCCCTCGGCGGGGACGACGGCCGCCGGGACCGTCCGGTGCCCGTCCACGGCCGGGGGTCGCGGCGCCTCGCGCCGGGTGCGGCCGCCGCGTGCGGCCAGCGCGACCTCGCGGGGGAGCACCAGCTGGGCGGGGGAGATCCGGCGCAGCAGGCCGTGGTCGAGGAGCCACGCCGCGCCGTCGGGCACGTCGTCGGGGCGCACGGTCCCCACGGGAGGGCCCCACGTCAGGGCGTCCAGGGTGCCGAGGGCAGAGGCGGGGGCGTCCTTGAGCGCGGCCCGCAGTGCGGTCGCCGTGGTGGGGGCGGCGGGCGGGAGCGAGCCGGCGGGCGGGTGCGAGCTGGCGGGCGGGTGCGAGCCGGCTGGCGCGCCGGGGACGGTGACGCCGGCGTCCAGCTCGGCGAGCGTGGGGCCCAGGCCCGCTGGGTGCGGGCCGAGGGCCTCGCCGAGGGTGGCGACCGGGACGCCGCCGACGACGAGCGCGAGGTCCTCCAGCCGGGCCAACGCGGGCGCGGCGTCGAGCCCGACCGCCTTCGTCACCGCGGCTGCCGTCACCCTCCGCACGGGGGCGAGCCCCACGACGGCCTCGGCGACCGCGAGCTCGACCGTGTGCAGGGTGGCGAGCGCCCGCTCGACGCTCGGTCGCGAGGCCGCCCGTGCCGCGAGCGACGTCAGCGACGACGGCGCGGGGGACGCGAGGTCCGGCCGCGCGGCCAGGAGCGCCGACAGGGCGTCGTCGTCCCGGCGCTCCAGGGCGGCGGCGAGCTCCGCCGTGGTGACCGTGCCCTGAGCCTTCATCCGCACCACATTACGACCGTGGGGCCGCTCGCTCCGCCGCGGTCCGCCCGGCCCGCGGCCGGTCTTGGCGCGCCGGCGTGCTCGGCCCGGTGCCGTGCCGCCGCTCGCATGGCTGGGAGACTCGCTACGCCCCACAGCCGCGCCCCCGGCCGCTTGTCGTCGTGACGTCTGAGTGCTCCTGAGCAGATGAAGTCGATCCAGTCCGACTTCATCTGCTCAGGAGCACTGAGGAAGCAACTGGGGGTGTCGACGAGCAGGTCAAGGAAGCTGCATCAGCGCCGGGACCGGTCTCACGCCGCCGACAAGTGCCGCAGGAAAGCCGCGGCAGAGGCGGGCGAACACGGCGTCCGCGTCGTGAAGGTGGCGCGCGACGAACCTCTGCATGATGAGGCCGGTAGCCCTGATGGCGTCCTCGCGTTGCTTCTCGGCGAGCAGCGCACCCAGACCGGACGTCTCCGAGTACTTGCCTGCGCCGTCGAACTCTGCCGCGACTCCGCGTGGCGCCCCGGCTGATGGGGATCTTCCGTCGAACTCCCAACCCATGTCGGTGAAGAAGACGCCCTCCTCCGTGGCGACGCGGAGCTGAAGGACGGGCCGGGGGAGCCCGCGGGAGACCGCGATCCACCGCAGGTCGGTCTCACCCGGCGACTCGGAGAAGCCGTCCGCGTGCTCCACGACCGCACGGGCACGAACGACGCCCTTGGCCCTTCCGAGCTCGGCCAGACGCGCACGGAGGCCCTCCCGGGCGGCAGACATCTCGGCGTCCGAACGCTCGCGCTCGAAGCGGTTCGGCCGCGCGAGCATCCGGAGGATGCTGTCCACGATCGCGAGTGCACGGCGAGGGCGGAGCGTCCGGGCGCAGTCGAGGGCGGTCCGTTCCAGCGTGGTGACCCGCAACCCGTTGACGACGGTGATCTCGTCGTCGGTCAGGTCGGGCGAGTGGTGGCGCTCGATGTCGGCGACGTCCGGCTTGTGAGGCGGCGAGCTGACTGCCAGGTGGGTGATCCCGTCGGTACGTCCGACCCACGCCCCGTGGACCAGTGCGGCGGACTCGTGGCTGAGGACCGTCCGGCTCGGCAGCTGGCGGGTAACGGCGACGCAGCGGGCGAGTGCGAGAGCCTCCTGGTGGGCCCAGGCGGAAGCAGGGAGGTCCCCGTGCACATAGGCGCCGGGACGGACCCGGACGAGCTCGCCGGCACGATGGGCTGAACGGGCGGTGCCGTAGCCGATCTCCCGAGACAGCACCACGGTGGGCAACGGGCGGGGCGACGGTATCGAGGGTGGCATCACCACAGCGTGTCCTGCTCGGCGGGCGCCTGGACCTTCCGGGTCGCCGACCTGTGGACGCGACGAGTCGGTGTGCACAGAGCCGTACGGCTGGGGACCGTGGTGCTCGTCATCGTCGGGGGCGAGCCGGCGACCCTGCCCGGCGGCAGCGCGGCTCCTCTCGCGGGCCGGCCCCGGGGAGCATGTGGGCCGGAGGGCGGCGTCGAGGCGCACACCGTCAAGTGCGTTCGGGCAGATGAAGTCGATCGAGGCTCACTTCATCTGCTCAGGAGCACTTAGGCGGCGGGTTGGGGTGGCCGAGGCCGGTAGACCGCGGCGGGTCGGGGTGGTGGAGGCCGGCACACCGCGACGGTTGGGGTGACCGAGACCTCGCGCCGGGGGACGGCGGCCCGGCTACCTCAGTCCGTCACCGGGTTGGCCAGCAGGTGCCGGACCTGGGCGACGCTCAGGTCCACCGACGGTCCGGCCGGGTTGATGCGCAGCGCGTCACCGCGGCTCTGCACGAGGAACTCCAGGATCCAGCCCACGGGCAGGCGCCGGTACCCCGCGCCGGACGCCATCGGCGCCTCGTCGTCGTAGGCGGCGGCCTCGAGGGGGGAGGTGAAGACCAGCAGCGTCCGGCCGTCGGGCTCGTCGAGCCACACCGGCTGCACGCGACCGTCGAGCTCGCGCTCGGCGACGAACAGGAACCCCTCGTCGGCGCGCAGCGCGTCGAAGAGCGCCTGCATCGAGGGTGTCCCCGCGGGCTCGCGCGTCGCCGTCGTCGTGAGCAGGTCCTTGACCGCCCCGTTGTGCCCGTCGGCGAGAGCCTTGCGGATCAGGTCGGCAGGAAGCACCGCGGCCGCCCCGGCGGGATCGACGACGACGAACCTCACGGCCGGGTCGGCGGCCGCGCCCTCGAGCGTCGCGGCCGCGGCCTGGACGAGCGTGAAGATGCCCTCCGGGGTGTCGCCGCGGTACTGCTGGACCTCGGCGTTGCGGGTGAACACGGGCAGGCCGCGCGTACCGTCGGGCGCGGTGACGGAGCCGACGACGACCTGCGGCGGCGAGGCGTCGAGCCGGGAACCCGTGGCGTCCAGCACGAGCAGCCCGCCGAACGCCTGACGCAGAACCTCGCGGAGCGACCGGCCGTCCCCCCGCCGGGCGTGCTCGTCGAGCGCCGCGCGCAGCGGAGCGTTGTCCGGCGGCGTGCCCCGGCGTCCGCCGGGGGAGAGCACCCTGCCCTCGCGCGCTGCCGCGAGCACCTCCTCCGGCGGCGCGGCCACGCTGACGTAGTGGACCGTGAGCGCGGCGTCGCCGTCGGCCAGGCGCCACGGCTCGACGTCGGTGGTGACCTGGACGTCCGGGGCGCCGCCGGCCGTCGTCTGCGTCACGACGCCGACCACGACGTCCTCGCCCCCGGGCGCCCGGCGCACGGCCACCCACGTGCCAGTGCCGTCGACGAAGGCCAGCGGCGAGCCGGCGCTGGCCAGGAGGTCGCGCCAGGTCGCGCGGCCATCCACGGTCCCCCGGCGCTGCTGCGGCCGGCGGCCGCCGGAGAGCGGGATGCCGTCGCGGTCGAAGAGGAGGGCGAGCTCGGCCGGCCGCTCCGTGAGGCCCCGACCGGGGGCGTCGGCGGGCGCGACCGACGACGGCGGCACCGCCGCGGGCGAGGCCGCGGACGGTGAGGCGGGCGAGATCGACGATGGCGGCATCGCGGCCGGGGAGGCCGTGGACGCGGAGGTGGGTGAGCCGGGGGACGGCGAGGCCGCGGCGGGCGCGACCGACGACGGCGGCATCGCGGCGGGGGAGGCCGCGGACGGAGAGGTGGGTGAGCCGGGGGACGGCGCCACCGCCGCGATGCGCTCCGCCGGGGCGATCGCCGACGCTCGCGGGAGCAGGTCCGCGGCCGACGCCGGCACGATCGGCGGCGCGTCGGTGGACGGGCGCGCCGGCTGCGGCGCGAACGGCAGGCTCACGCCGGCGTCCGCGGCGCGCTCGCGCGCCCACGCGGGCGTGGCGCCGCGGGTGCGCGGGAACCGGACCCAGTCCTCGAGCAGGTCCGCGGCGCCGACGCGCGGCTGGTCGGCGAGGAGGTAAGTGGGTTCGTCGTCGTAGTTGAAGGTGGTGTCGAGGCGCATCCGCGGTTCGGGCCAGCCGGCCGGGGTCAGCGTGACGACGGCGGAGAACCACGTGCCCATCGGGTGGCGGTAGGCGCTCTCCCGCATCGCCGTCGCGTCCGCCTCGAGCGGGCTGCCCGGCTCGACCGGCACCACCCAGCGGCCGAGCTCTGCACCACCCCGCCCGGTCAGGAGCCCGACGTCCCACCGCTGTCCGCGCGCCGTCAGGTGCACCTCGAGGGTGTCCCAGCCCGGTGCCACCTGGCCCACGGCCCACCGGCTCACGGCGGCAACGGCCTCCTGCTGGCGCAGCATCGGCGGCGTCGCGGTCATCAATCGTCTCCTGGATGAGGTGGCCGCCGGGGAGAGGGGCGGTTCGGGCAGCCTGCCTGACGGCGACGCGCCGGTGCCAACCCGGGACATGGGGAGATCTCCCCGCCCGTCACCGGGAGCGGCTACCTTCCGCCCACGGGCGAATCGGCGTCGTGCCACCGCCGGACGCCGGTATCCTTGGGGCCAGGAAGTGGCGCCGGCACGGTCGGCGCCTTCGTCACGTGAACAACAAAGGGGTCAGTCCCGTGCCTACCGGCAAGGTCAAGTGGTACGACGCCGACAAGGGTTTCGGCTTCATCGCGGAGGACGACGGCGGTGAGGTCTTCCTGCACGCCTCCGCCCTCCCGCACGGGGTGACCCCCAAGCCCGGCACCAAGGTGGACTTCGGGGTGGCCGACGGCCGCCGCGGCCCGTCCGCGCTGTCGGTCACCATCCTCGAGGAGCCGCCGTCGGTGGCCAAGGCGCACCGGCGCCCGGCGGAGGACATGGTGCCCATCGTGGAGGACCTCATCAAGGCGCTGGACCGGGCCTCCAACAGCCTGCACCGCGGCCGCTACCCGGAGAACGGGAAGAAGCTGGCCCAGGTGCTGCGCGTGGTCGCCGACCAGTTCGACGCCTGAGAGACCCAGGCCTGTGGGGCCCGACGGCGTGCGGGTGCCCAGACCGTAGACTGAGCCCGTGCCAGCAGCCACGAAGAACCCTCGCGTGACCACCGCCCCTGTGAAGGAAGCGGTGCTCGCGGGTGCTGTCGACCTCGCACGCGCGGCCGCCGAGGAGGTCGCGCTCCCGGGGCAGGTCGGCGAGCACCGCGGCGTGGTCGTCGAGGGTGACCGGCTGCTGACCCACGTCTTCGAGTCGCTCGTGCCCGGCTACCGCGGCTGGCACTGGGCCGTCACGGTCGCCCGGCCCCCGCGCGGCCGTAGCGCCACCGTGTGCGAGGTCGAGCTCCTTCCCGGCGACGGCGCGCTCCTCGCCCCCGACTGGGTGCCGTGGTCGGAGCGGCTTCGCCCCGGCGACGTCGGCCCCGGCGACGTCCTGCCCTTCGTGGAGGACGACGAGCGCCTCGAGCAGGGCTACGAGGCCACCGGCGAGGACGCCGACGAGCTCGCGATCTTCGAGCTCGGGCTCGGACGTCCCCGCGTCCTGTCCGCCGAGGGACGCGCCCAGGCGCTGACCCGCTGGTACGAGGGGGACCGCGGCCCGTTCGCACCCTCCGCCAAGGCGGCCGCCGCGCCGTGCTCGACCTGCGGGTTCTTCATGAAGCTGGCCGGCAGCCCGCGCACCGTCTTCGGCGTCTGCGCGAACGAGTGGTCGCCCGACGACGGTCGTGTCGTCTCCGTGGACCACGGCTGCGGCGCCCACTCCGAGACCCACGGCCCCGAGCCGGTGTCCCTGTGGCAGTCCTCCGAGCCCGTCATCGACGAGCGCGACCTCGAGGTCCTCG
This sequence comes from Georgenia daeguensis, assembly GCF_039537705.1. Classification (NCBI taxonomy): domain Bacteria; kingdom Bacillati; phylum Actinomycetota; class Actinomycetes; order Allobogoriellales; family Allobogoriellaceae; genus Georgenia; species Georgenia daeguensis. Next base: position 129,025 of record NZ_BAABBA010000005.1, on the reverse strand, counting down.
CCACCCACCCCGTCGCCCCCGAGGTGGTCGCGTCCGTGGACGACGGCGCGGCCGGGTCCGAGGCCGGCACCACCGAGCCCACCACCGACGGGTCGCCGGACGAGGCATGAGCGCACCGGTCGGCGCCGACTTCTTCGGCACCGCCGGCCTGCGGGACGCCGCCCTCACCACGTGGCGCCGTGACCCCTCGCGCCTGCGCCAGGACGCGAACCTCGAGGAGGACCACGCCCGCGGCTACTACCGCGACCGCGTGGTCGTGGAGCTGGCCCAGAACGCCGCCGACGCCGCCGCGGCGGCCGGCCTGCGCGGCCGGCTGCTCCTCCGGCTGACCGCCACGCCCGACGGCGCCGAGCTGCTCGCCGCCAACACCGGCGCGCCGCTCACGGCCGACGGCGTGGCGGCGCTGGCCTCGATGCGTGCCTCGGCGAAGCGCTCGGGCGGTCAGGTCGGCCGCTTCGGCGTCGGGTTCGCGGCCGTGCGGTCGGTCAGCGACGAGATCACGGTCGCCACGCGGACGGCCGACGGCGTGGCCGGCGTGACCTTCTCCCTCGCCCGGACCGCCGCGCTGCTCGCCCAGGCCGCCGCGGACCACCCCGCGCTGGCCGCCGAGGTGGCGCGCCGGCACGGCGACCTGCCCGCCCTGCGCCTGCCCTTCCCGGCCGGCGCGCCCGCCGTGCCGGCCGGCTGCACGACCGCCGTCACCCTCCGGCTGCGCGGTCCCCGCGAGACGGACGCGGTGCGCGCCTCCCTCGCCGAGCTCGACGACGTCGTCCTCCTCGCCCTCCCCTCGCTGGGCGAGATCGTCGTCGAGACGGACGACGCCCCGCCGCGGCGCCTCGCCGACGTCCGGGACCGCTGGTACTCGGCGCACGCGTCCGGCGGCCTGGACCCCGCGCTGCTCGCGGGCCGCCCCGTCGAGGAGCGCGAGCGCACCGGCTGGTTCGTCACCTGGGCGGTGCCGCGACCCGGCACGCCGGGCACGCCCGGCGACGCCGCCCAGGGCGGGCACGCCTCCGCCGGCGCGACGGGGCTCGGCACCGTGCACGCCCCGACCCCCACCGACGAGCCCTGCACCGTGCCCGCCGTGCTGATCGGGAGCTTCCCGCTGGACCCCTCGCGCCGGCACGTCGCACCCGGCCCGCTGACCGACAGGCTCGTGCAGCTGGCCGGTGCCCACTACGGCAGCCTGGCCGACCTCCTGGCCGGCGCCCGCGGCCGGCACCCGCTCGGCCGCCCGCACGTGCTCTCCCTCGTGCCGACCGGCCTGCCCGCCGGGGCCCTCGACGCCGCCCTCCACGAGGCCGCGCTCGAGGGGCTGCGGCGCACGCCGCTCCTGCGCGAGACCGGCACCGAGAACCTGCTAAGGGCCGGCGCCGCGCAGGCGCTCCTCGGCCCGGCCGGGCAGGACGAGCACCTCCTCGCGGCGCTCGCCCCGATGGTGGGCGGCCTGGTGCACGTCCCGCCCGAGCACACCGCCGCCGCGCGCGTGCTCGGGGTCGCCCTGCGCGACCTCGCCGACGTCGTCGACTCCCTTCCCACCGGCGGTCACCCGCCGGGGCGGTGGCGTGACGTCTACGCCGCGCTCGCGCCCTACGCCGCGGCCCACCGCGAGGCGCTCGCCGGCCTCCCGGTCCCGCTGCACGACGGCCGCACCGCGCGGGGCGCCCGCGGCCTGCTGCTGCCCACCGCCGGGCTCGGCGGGCTCCCGATCGACCTCCCCGGGCTGCGGATCGTCCATCCGTCGGCCGCGCACCCGGTGCTGGCGACGCTCGGGGCGACCGAGGCGGACGCGGTCACCCTGCTGGAGCAGCCGGAGGTGCGGGCCGCCGCCGAGGACGTCGAGGACGGTGCGCCCGTGCCCGCCGCCGTCGCCGCGGTCCTCGCCCTCGCGCAGGCCGCCGTCGCCGACCGCGGCGAGGACGCCGAGCTGCCCGGCTGGCTGGCCGACCTCCCGCTGCCCGGCGAGGACGGCGAGCAGCACCCCGCCGACGACCTCGTCGTCCCCGGGTCCTGGGCCGCCGGCGTCCTCGACGCCCTGGTCCCGGTCCGCGCGGACGTCGTCGACCGGTGGGGCGCGGCGACCCTGCGGGCCGTCGGCGTGCGCACCGACCTGGTCACGACCGTGGTGCGTGACGTCGTCGCCGAGCCTGGGGAGGACGACGTCCGACTGGACGGCTGGGGCGACTACCTCGCGCACCTCGCCGAGGTGCTCGGCGCCGGCGCGTTCGTCGGGGACGTCACGGCCGTCGCGGACCTCGACGCCGTCGCTGACGAGGCCTGGCCGCGCGCTCTCGCGCGCCTCGCGGAGGACCGGGACGCCCGGGCCGCGCTGCTCACCGAGGTCCGCGCGTCCGCGGGCGGGACGGGCACCGCGCCGTCCTACACCGCCTGGTGGCTGCGCGAGGAGCTCGGCGCCCCGTTCGCCCACCCCCGCGGCGCCGGCGCCACGCCCTTCCTCCCGCCGGCCCCGGACGGCACGGAGGCGCTCGACGACGCCGTCCTGGCCGCCGTCGGGGCCGTGCGCGACCTCGCCGACCTCGACGCCGGCGCGTGGGACGCCTACCTCGACCAGTGGCCCGACGACGGCGCCCTCGCCATGCCCGATGCGCTCGCCCTGTGGCGGGCGCTGGCCCGCGCGGCGGCCGACGGCGTGCGCCTCGCCCCGCCGGACGCGGTGCCCGCGCTCGTGGAGGGCTCCGCGCAGATGGTGCCGGCGGAGCAGGTGGTGGTCGCGGCGCCCGTGTGGGCGCAGGTGCGCGCCGTCCTCCCGGCACCGTCGCACCTCGTCGGGAAGGTGGCCGACCTGCTCGACCTCGACGCCGCCGGCGGCGTGGTGCCCGACGCGGCGGACGCCCGGGCCGTCGCCACGCCCGCCGAGGTGCTGGCCGTGCTCCCCGGCGCGCCCGCCACCTGGTTCGAGTGCGAGCAGCTCACCGTCGACGGCGTCGACGTGAACTGGTGGGCCACCGCCGGCTCGGCGTGGGCGACGACGACCGCGGGCCTGGCGCGCGCGCTCGCCCACGCGGCCGGCCGCTGGGCGGCGCGCCACGACGTCGAGGCGGTGCTGCTCGACCCCGGGGCGCTGGAGGAGGTGCTCGCGGAGGCCGCGGGGGAGTAGGCGTCAGGCGGTCGCGAACTGCGCCGGTGCCGCGCCGGCCCGCCCCGGACCCGCAGCGGGCGTGCCCCGGTCCCACTCGTTGGCGAACGCGCGCCGCTTGCCCGAGCGCAGCAGCGGGATGCCGTCCACGTATCGCATCTCGATGCGGGCGTCCCGCCCGAGGTAGGACCGGAACTCCTCGGCGAGGGCGCGGTCCCGCTCGGCGTCGACCGTCGCCTTCTGCCTGAAGAGATAGGTGCCGGAGCCCGTCTGGACGAGCTGCCACTCCTCGATCCCGCGGTAGGCCCCCCAGTCGCGGACGATGCCGAGCACCGAGACCAGGCGGTCGGCGGTGTCGTAAATCTGGTCGTTGATCCGCCCGGTGATCTCCTCGAGGACGGTGGTGTCCGGCGTGCCGTCGGGGAGCACGGCGAACCGGCCGAGGTCCCCGGTGTCGTACCGGACGAACGGCATGGCGCGGTTGAACAGGTCCGTGACCACGATCCGGCCGATCTCGCCGGGAGCCGCGGGTCCGTCGCCGTCGAGGGCGAGGATCTCGACGTGGTGGCTGGCCACGTTGATCCGGTACGGGCGCTCACCGGGGCGTTGCTGGGCGAGGAGCCCGAGCTCGACGTCCGAGTAGCGGGCGGTCAGCTCCTGGCCGAAGAACCGCGGGCTGGAGCGGTAGAGGTACTCGCTCGGGCTCTCGGCCAGGCTGATGACGCACGCCACGTGCTCCAGCGGCGACCCCTGCGACTCGATCTCGCGGCACAGCGCCTCCAGCCCGGAGGCGTACCCGATGAGCGCCACCGGCCCGCGCGTGCCGCGGATCCGCGCGACCTCCCGGGGCGCGGCCCCCTCGCGCATGTCCCCGACGTCGATGTCCACGAGGTTCTCCGCCCACTCACGCAGCCGCGACGACGGGTGCTCGCGGCGGAGGTAGAACATCGGCATCCCGACGTCGTAGCCCGCCGCACGGGCCAGCGCCAGAGCGTCGACGACGTTGCGGCGCACCTTGACGTCGTCGCGCAGGACCCGGAACGGCGCGCCCGTGGACCCGCTCGTGGCGGTCTCCGACAGGTGCGCGTGGAGGTAGGGCCGGGAGCGGAAGTCCGCCCCGCCGTCGCGCATCATCGCCTTGTGGACCACCGGGAAGCTGCTCAGGCGGTCCGGGTCGCAGCCGGCGAGTTGCGGGACCGTCGCCGCCGCGTGCGCCAGCAGGCGGCGCAGCCGGCGGTCGAGGAACGCCTGGACGGAGGCGGAACGGGGCGCGGCCAGGATCGCCTCGATGTCCCGGAGCGAACGGCGCACCGGGGAGCCCTTCAGCCGGTCGACGGCCCAGAACGCTCGGTTCCGGGCGCCCGTGGAGATGTTCATCCAGACTCCTGCTCGCGGGATCTCACCGTAGCGGGACCGGGCGTGCGTGCGGGCCGGATCAGAGGCCGTGCGCGTCCGGAACGCGGTGGGTCACCGCCGACGGGCGGCCGCGATCGCGTCGACGTACTCCTGCGGCACCTCGGGCTTCATGGACCGCGAGGCGCCCCACTCGTGCTCCTCGGTGTAGAGCCACACGTAGTCGGTAGCCTCGGCCAGCGCGTCCTGCGTGAGGTCGCCCAGGGTGTCGGCGTCGAGCACGTGGTAGTCGTCCTGCTGGTCGCGGTCGTACACGGCCAGCGCCGAGGCGACGCCGCTCCGGTAGTCCTGCGCCTCGGCCGCCCGCACCGACCGGCTGCCGGCGAGCAGGAACCCGCGCCGCTGCCAGTCGGCGAACGTGGCGTACTCGTCGCGGCTGCGCGCGCCGTAGTACTCGCCGCCGTCGATCACGGTCGCCTGGCCGCGCCGGTCGACCATGCCCGAGAAGAACGGCCCGGAGAGCTCGTTGACCCAGGAGATGTCGTTGTAGGGCAGACCGGCGTCGGTCAGCGCCTCGTACGTCGACGGCTCGGAGACCCAGGGCCCGAACAGCACCATGACCTTCAGGTCGGGCCAGCCGCCGGTCATGGCGGCCATGACCTGCGCGCCGCGGCTGCGCGTGAGCGCCGTCGCCTCCTCCGGCGCGAGGCCCGGCGTGGCGCCGTCGTCGTCCGACGGCGTCCACGCCCGGGTGCTGGTCCCGTAGTCCCACGGGGAGCCGCCCTCGCCGTACCACTCGTTGTCGAACCAGATACCGGCGTAGGGCCGGCCGCTCTCTCGCAGCGCCCGGGCCATCGTGCCCGCGTTCGCGGCGACTGTGCGCCACAGCGCGTCGTCGGACCAGTCGAGCTCGTCGTGCAGGGTGATGCGCACCCAGTTGTCCTGCATCCGCAGGCCGGCCGGCAGCGCGGAGACCTGCCGCAGCAGCGCGCCGTGCTCGACGCGCCGGGGCGAGAAGATGTCGGCGGACTCGGGGGTCCGCATCACGATGCCGTCGAAGGGCAGCGCGTCGTAGCGGCCCGCGGCGGCGGCCACCTGCTCGGGGCTGGGGATGTCCTGGCCGTACTTCACCAGGCGGGGGCCGGCCGCGGCCGGCCGGGGCTCCGCGGCGGAGCGCTCGACGACGGGACCCACCTCGGAGGGCGGGGTCAGGCCCGGCAGCGCGACGTTCATCGCCACCACCGCGATCCCGGCGAGCGCCAGGACAGCACCGCTCCACCGGCCGGCCATGGGTCCCATGGTCCGTGCCCGTTCCCGCCGGGGCAAGCCCTCACCGCTCACCCCCGCCGCGCGGCGCGCCACTCGTTCACGATCATCTGGCGCTTGCCGGAGTCGAGCAGCGGGACCCCGTCGACGTGGACGACCCGCACGTCCGCGTCGCGCCCCAGCACCCCGAGGAACTCCTGGCGGATCCGGGCGTCGCGCCCGCCGTCGGGCGCTGCGTTGAGGCGGACCTCGTAGCGGCCGGGACCGGTCTGGGCGAGCTGGAACTGCCGGACGTCGGCGTAGTCCTCCAGCTCCGGCGTCCCCATGGGGTTCACGGGGCGGCCGCGGGTGTCGGTGACGACGTCGAGCACCCGGCCCGCGACGCTGGCGAGGACCGCGTCGTCCGCCCGGCCGCCGTCGTCGACGGCGAGGCTGCCGAGGTCCCCGGTGTCGTAGCGGATGAAGGGCATGGCGCGGTTGAACAGGTCCGTGACCACGATCCGTCCGGTCTCCCCGGGGGCGGCCGGCTCGTCGCGGTCGCGCCGCAGCACCTCGACGACGTAGCTCGCCACGTTGACGTGGTACGCCACCGACCCGTCCTCCTGCGCGATCAGGCCGTTCTCGGTGTTGGAGTAGCGGGCGACGAGCGGGCGCCCGAGGTGGCGCGGGACGGCGGCCCGCAGGTACTCGGTGGGGGCCTCCCCGACGGCGACGACGGCGGAGACCAGCCCCTCGACCGGCGGTGCGCCGGCGTCCAGCGCCCGGCAAAGCTCCGCCAGCGCCGAGCCGTAGCCCAGCAGCGCCACCGGGCGGCCCCGTCGCCGGATCCCGGCGAGCACCGCGCGCGCCCGCGCCTCGTCCAGGCCGAGGACCTCCACCGGCACCACCGCCCGGGCCCACTTCTGCAGGCCGCCCCCGCCGTACTGGCCCTGCCACGTACGCAGGTACACCAGCGGCATCCCCAGCTCGTACCCCGCACGGCGGGCCAGGGCGATCGCGTCGGCCTGGTTGCGCCGCGCCTTGACGTCGTCCCAGACCGCCTCGAACGGGGTGCCCGTCGAGCCGGAGGTGCGGTGCCGGTGGAGCTGGCGGTCGGTGCAGCCGGCGGAGCGCATGGCGGCGCCGTGCTCGCGGTACGTCCCCTTGTCGACCACGGGGAACGAGGCGAGGTCGGCGGGGTCGTGACCGGCGTGGAACCGGGTGGCCCGGGTGGCGTGGTGGAGGAGCCGGGCGAGCCGGTCCCGGCGGGCGGCACGGGCGGCCGGGCTGTGCGGCGCGGCGAACAAGGCGTCGACGTCGGCGACGGACCTGGCGAGGGTGCCTCCCCGGGCACGGTCGAGCGCCCAGAAGGCGTGCCGCCGGACGAGGGCGGATGCGCTCATCGGTACCTCTCTGGAGGACCCCCCAGCCGTGGCGCTCACGGTAGCAGCGGGGCCGCCGGGCGCGGGAGCATTTGTCCGACGGCGGAGCCGGGTCGATCGATCGGCCGTTCGCCGCCGTGGCCGACGGCGTGCCGTGTAGCGTTCGGCGGGCCGTGGCCATCGGGAGCCAGGGCGGCGATTCGAGGTGGCCGGATGTCCCGCACTCGCGTGGTGGTGTCCACGGGCGTGCACGCCGTCGGCTCACTCCTGCCGCAGCTGGTGGGGCTCGCCACCCTCGAGGCCGCCGACTACGGGCACTTCTCCGCGCTGTACCTGACCTACGTGCTGGGGATCTCCGTCGTCTTCTCGACGGTCTGCGACGCCTGGATCGTCACCGCCCGCACCGGCGGCACGCTCGCGCGCTGGTCGGAGTACGGCAGCTCTCTGGCCTGGGTGGCGCTGCTGTGCGGGGCCGCCGTCGCCGTGGTGGCCGAGCTGACCACGCTCGACCCGGCCGTCACGCTGGTCGCCGGGGCCGGCGCCGCCCTGATGGTCTACTACGACGGCGGCCGGTTCTTCCAGGCCCACTCCGACCGGTGGCGGCGCGTGCTGGCCGGCGACGTCATGGTCGTGGTCGGGTTCCTTGCCGGGTGGGCGGCGGGCTACCTCACCGACCAGCACGGACTCCTGAGCCTGCTCCTCGCGTGGGCGGGGGGCGCGGCCGGGGGCACGCTGGGCGTCGTCCGCCCAGTGATCGGCCACCCGGCCGGGGTCAAGAGGTGGATGGTGGAGCACCACCACGCCATCAAGACGCTGATCGCCGACGCCACGATGATGAACATCGGCTCGATCGGCACCCCGTACCTGCTCTTCCTCCCGATGAGCCTGCACCAGTTCGGCCTGTACCGGGCGGTGTCCAACGTCTCCGCGCCGGCGCGCCTGGTGCTCTCGCCGCTGCGCCCGGTCATCGCGGGCATGACCCGCTCCCGCCTGCACTCCGTCCCGCTCGTCGGAGCCGTGCTGGGCGGAGCCGCCTTCTTCGGCACGGCCGCCGCCCTCGCGCTGGCGTGGATCGAGGTCGTCCCGCTGCCGCTCGGCGTCATCGCGGAGATCGGCCCCTGGGCCGTCCCCGCCGGCCTGTACGTGGCCGGCAACGTGATCGGGGAGTTCTACTACATGGTCGTGCGCTTCCACACCGGCCGGGCCGCGCTGTGGTCGGGCCGCCTGATGGAGACCGTCCTCGCCGTCCTGGGGCCGGTGCTCGGCTGGATCCTCGGCGGCCTGAGCGGCGCGATCTGGGGCTACGCCGCGGCGACCATGACCTTCGGGGCGATCTGGATGTGGATCGGCCTGCGCGGCACGCGCGGGCGCTGACTCGCGTCACCGAACGAGGTTGCGGCTCTGGTCGGTCCGGCGCCCGTTTCTCGCCTGAACGTCGTTCGCACCGACCTGCATCTCGGAGGCGGTGTGCTCGCGGCGAAGGGCCTGGTCTACCCGTGTGCCGTTCTGGCTCCTGGTGCACCGACGGCTGGTGACGCACACGGGGTGAGAGCCCGCGCAACAGGGTGAGGCGCAGGGGAGACCGGCGCGGGAACCACCTGAGGTCCGGTACGACTGCGCACCCCGCCCCCCGGCCGGTCACCCCCGTCCCCGGTGCTGCCTGATCCCCCTCACCCCCTCAGGGTGACAGTGACGCGATGGGGGCCACCTCCGATCATCCGCGAAGCCGGTGGAGCTTCCCCATGGGCCGGTCTTGAATGAAAGACGTCGGGGGGACCGACCGGGCGAGAGCCCTGCCGATCTCGAAGGACGTCCTCATGCCGACTTTCCTCAGTACCCGACTTCCCCGGCTGGCCTGGGACGCCGCCAGCTGGGTCATCGCGGCCGGCATGGTCACCGGCGTCGCCAACTGGCACCTCTCCGCGCACCAGTGGGTGGTCGTGGGGAGCTACGTGCTCGCCGCGTGCGTGCTGCAGGTCCTCGTCGGTCTGGCGCTCAAGCTCTACCTGGGCCGGTACCGGTTCGCCACGTTCGACGAGAACGTTGGGCTGGCGGTGGCCACCGGGCTGGTGGGCCTCGCGCTCGCGATCTTCTCTCTCTCCGTCCACGGCCTGGAGTCGGTCGCCGTGGCGGTCTCGGTGCTCTGCCCGCCGCTCGCGCTGCTGTCCATGGTGCTCGGGCGCGGGGCCTACCGGGCGCGCCACGACCGCGAGCGGCCTCCCGCGCCGTCGTGCGAGCGGGTCGTGGTCTACGGTGCCGGCGACGCCGGCTCGCAGCTCGTGCGGCTCATCGCCGAGGACAGGTCCGTGGGGTACCACGTGGTCGGGCTGGTCGACGACGACCGCCTCAAGCGGCACCTCGTCATCCACGGCTGCCGGGTGATCGGCACCGGGACCCAGCTCGTGGAGAGGGCCCGCGAGGCCGGCGCCACCATCGTCATCCTGGCCATCCCGTCCGCCGGCGCCGAGCTGGTGCGCCGGGTCTCCGACGAGGTGAGCGCGGCCGGCCTGAAGTTCCTCACGCTGCCGCCGCTGCGCGAGATGATCGCGCGGCCGGTCCAGCTGGGGGACGTCCGTGACCTCGACATCGCCGACCTGCTCGGCCGGCGCCAGGTCGACACCGACGTCGAGCGGATTGCCGACCACCTGGCCGGGCGGCGGGTGCTGATCACGGGCGCCGGCGGCTCCATCGGCTCCGAGCTCGCCCGGCAGGTGCACCTGTTCGGCCCGGCCAGCCTGATCATGCTCGACCGCGACGAGTCGGGGCTGCACGGGGTGCAGCTGTCGATCTACGGCCACGCCCTGCTCGACACCCCCGACGTCGTGCTCTGCGACATCCGTGACGAGGAGGCCCTGCGCACGGTCTTCGCGACCCACCGCCCCGAGGTGGTCTTCCACGCGGCGGCGCTGAAGCACCTGCCGATGCTCGAGCAGTACCCCGACGAGGGCTGGAAGACCAACGTGCTCGGCACGCGCAACGTGCTGCGGCTGGCCGCGGAGTTCGGCGTCGAGCGCTTCGTCAACATCTCGACCGACAAGGCTGCGGACGCCAAGAGCGTGCTGGGGATGACCAAGCGCCTCGCCGAGCGTCTGACCGCGTGGTTCGCCGAGCACCACGAGGGAACCTTCGTCTCGGTGCGCTTCGGCAACGTGCTCGGCTCGCGCGGGTCCGTCCTGCACACCTTCCGCGAGCAGATCGCCCGGGGCGGTCCAGTCACGGTCACCGACCCCGCGGTCACCCGGTACTTCATGACCATCCCGGAGGCGTGCGAGCTGGTGATCCAGGCCGCCGCCATCGGCCACGACGGCGAGGTGCTCGTGCTCGACATGGGGGAGCCGGTCAGGATCGTCGACGTCGCCCGCCGCATGATCGCCCAGTCCGGGCGGGACGTGAAGATCGTCTTCACCGGCATGCGGCCGGGGGAGAAGCTCCACGAGGACCTCTTCTCCCCGGTGGAGCACCACAGCCGCTCCGAGCACCCGGCCATCGAGGTGGTCGACGTGCCGTCCATCGACCCGGCCCACCTCTCCACCGCCCGCGGCGACCTGTCCCTGCTGCGTCTCGCGCCCGAGCCCGCGGAGGAGCGTCATGCTGAAGTCCCGCTCAGCGCGTGACCCGCGGACGGCCCGGCTCTGGCCCGTCGCACGGGCCGTGCCCGGTGACCACGCCGTGCCCGGCGCCCGCGCCGCGCGCGCGTACGACGGCGTCAAGCGGGCCCTGGACGTCGGCGTCGCCGCCGTCGCGCTCGCGGCCGCCGCGCCCGTCATGGCGGTCGTCGCCGTCCTCGTGCGGCGCGACCTCGGCAGCCCGGTCCTGTTCCGGCAGGACCGGCCCGGCCGCGACGGCGAGATCTTCACCCTGGTGAAGTTCCGCAGCATGCGCGACGCGGGCGAGGGGCCCGGGGACGACGACGCGTCGCGCCTCACCCCGTTCGGCGCGGCCCTGCGCGCCACCAGCCTGGACGAGCTGCCGACGCTGTGGAACGTCCTCCGCGGGGACATGAGCCTCGTCGGCCCGCGCCCGCTGCGCACCCACTACCTCCCGCTCTACTCGCCGCGGCAGGCCCGCCGGCACGAGGTCCGGCCGGGCGTCACCGGCCTGGCCCAGGTCAGCGGCCGCAACGCCCTGAGCTGGGACGAGCGTCTCGAGCTCGACGTGCGCTACGTCGAGACGCGCTCGCTGCTGGTGGACCTGCGCATCCTCGCCCGCACCGTCGCCGTCGTGCTGTCCCGGTCCGGGACCGCCCCGGAGGCGTCGGCGATCATGCCCGACTTCACGGGGAGCGCCCATGTCTAGGACCCTGGAGCCGGTCAGGCGCCCGGGCCGGCTCGGCCGCCGGGTCGCCGCCCGCCGCTCGCCCGATCTCGTCCCCGGCCGCGCGCCCGCGCCGCCGTCGTCCCCCCGCCTGGTCCTGACGGTGACCAGCGCCGGCTCCCTCCCGCTCATGCGGGGATTCCCGCAGCACCTGCAGCGCGCGGGCTGGGACGTGCACGTCGTCACGGGCCCGGGCCCGGACCTCGACGCGCTCGGGGACGTCGTCGGCGGCGTGCACGCGGTCCCGATGCGGCGCGACCCCAGCCCCCTCGAGGACGCCCGTGCGCTGGCGGCGTGGGTGCGGCTGCTGCGCCGCCTGCGCCCCGACGCGGTGCTCGCCGCCACCCCGAAGGCCGCGCTGCTCGGGCTCGTCGCCGCCCGGCTCACCGGCGTGCCGGTGCGCGTCTACCACCTGTGGGGCCTGCGCCTGGAGACCACCACCGGCCTGCTGCGGCGGGTGCTCACCCTGACCGAGCGGGCCACCGCCCGCGCGGCCACCCGGGTCCTCTCGGTCAGCCCGAGCCTGTCCGCCGAGTTCGCCGGCGCCGGCCTCGCCGGCCGGCGCCCGGTGGACCTCATCGGCCGCGGCAGCTCCTCCGGCGTGGACACCCAGCACTTCGACCCCTCGCTGGTGCGCCTGTCCGAGGTGCGCCAGGCCGCCCGGGCCGCCCGCCTCGAGCCGGACAGGTTCGTCGTCGGGTACGTCGGCCGGATCACCCCGGACAAGGGGCTCGGCACCCTCGACGAGGCGATGCGGATCCTGGCGGAGGATGGCGTGCGGGCGTGCCTGCTCGTCGTCGGGGAGGAGGACGTGGCCGGCTACGACCCGTTCACGGTGCACCACGTGCACCGCGCCGGCCGCGTCGCGGACCCGCGCCCGTACTACCGGCTCATGGACGTGCTGTGCCTGCCCACCCTGCGCGAGGGCATGCCCAACGTGTGCCTGGAGGCGGCGGCGATGGAGATCCCCGTGGTCACCACCACGGCCACCGGCGCGGTGGACAGCATCGCCGACGGCGAGACCGGGCTGCTCGTCCCGCCCGGGGACGCCGCCGAGCTGGCCCGGGCGCTGCGGGCCCTGCACCACGACACGGCGCTGGCCCGGCGCATGGGGGCCGCGGGCCGCCGCTGGGCGCGCACGCACTTCTCCCGCCCGGAGCTGTGGGCCGGGCACGACCAGTACCTCCGGCGCCAGCTGCCGAAGGAAGGGAACGACCGATGAGCGAGCACATCTTCCTGTCCCCGCCCGACTGCGGCCCGGCCGAGGCGCAGGCGGTGCAGCGGGCCCTGGCCTCCGGGTGGGTCGCCCCGCTCGGCCCCGAGGTGGACGCCTTCGAGGCCGAGGTGGCCGCCCGGACCGGCCGGCGTCACGCCGTTGCCCTGTCCAGCGGCACGGCCGCGCTGCACCTGGCGCTCCTGGGGGTCGGCGTCGGGCCCGGGGACGTCGTCCTCACCTCGACGCTGACGTTCGTCGCGACGGCGAGCGCGGTGCGCTACTGCGGGGCGGAGCCCGTCTTCGTCGACAGCGACGAGAGCGGGAACATGGACCCCGGCCTCCTCGACCTCGCGATCACCGACCAGCGCCGGCGCCGCCGGCGCATCGGCGCGGTGCTGCCGGTGGACCTGCTCGGGAAGGTCGCCGCCTACGAGGAGCTGCTGACCGTGGCCGCCGAGTCGGGCATCCCGCTGGTCTCCGACGCCGCCGAGTCCTTCGGCGCCGTGCGCCGGGGCCGGCCGGCCGGGTCCTTCGGCCGCGCGGCGGCGATCTCCTTCAACGGCAACAAGATCATGACCACCTCCGGCGGCGGGGCCCTCGTCACCGACGACGGCGCCGTGGCCGCCCGCGCCCGGTACCTCGCCACCCAGGCCCGCCAGCCCGTGGCGCACTACGAGCACACCGAGATCGGCTACAACTACCGGCTCTCGAACCTGCTCGCCGCGCTCGGACGGGCCCAGCTCGCCCGGCTCGACGAGATGATCGAGCGGCGCCGCGCCCTGAGGATGCTCTACCGCGAGCTCTTCGCCGGCACCCCGGGCGTGGAGGTCCTCGGCGCCCCCGACGGCTCCGAGATCGACGTGGCGGCGCTGCGCCGGAGCGGCCCGCACGGGCGCCTCACCCGCGACAACTTCTGGCTGACCACGGTGCTCGTGGACGCCGCGGTGGCCGGGTGGACGCCGGCGGACCTCATCGCCGCCCTCGCCCGTGCGGACATCGAGGCCCGTCCGATGTGGAAGCCGCTGCACCGCCAGCCCGTCTTCGCCCGCAGCACCGTCTACGGCGGGGCGACGGCGGAGCGGCTCTTCGCCCGCGGCGTCACCCTGCCCTCCGGCTCCGCCCTGGACGTGGCCGGCTGGGCCCGGGTGGCGGACACCGTCCGGGCATTCCTCCAGCGCCGGGCGCAGGCGGGGAGGCCGGCGGCTCGGCTGTCCGTCGGCCGCACCCCCGCGGGCACCCGGCCCCTGCGTGCGGCAGGTGCGCCGTGACCGCCGGGGCCGGCGGCGGACCCGTGACGGTGGTCATCGGGTCGGCGGGCCGCCGGCTGTACCTGATCGAGTGGTTCCGGGACGCGTTCGCGCGGCTGGGGCTCGACGGCGAGGTCGTGGCCACCGAGAACGATCCCACCAGCGCCAGCTTCGGCTTCGCCGACCGCGGCGTGGCCATGCCGGCCTACAGCGACGCCGCGTACGCCCCGGCGATGCTGGAGCTCTTCCGGCGCGACCGCCCGGCCCTGTTCCTCTCGGTCAACGACTACGAGCTCCAGGTCCTCTCCGAGGGCCTGGCCGACGAGCTGCGGGCCACGGGGTGCGCCGTCCTCGGCCTGCCCCGCGCCGGCCAGGAGCAGGCGACGGACAAGTACCTCATGTCGCGGCTGCTCGGCCGCGCCGGTGTCGCGGTGCCGCGCACGGTGCTCGGCTCACGGTGGGAGACCCTCGTGGCCGACGACGGCGCGCCGGGCACCCAGTACGTCGTGAAGCACCGCTTCGGCTCCGGGTCCTCCGGGCTGCGGCTGACGGACCGCGACGGCCTGGCCGCCGCGGTGGACGAGGCCTCCGGCTCGGCGACCGACATCCACGGCCGCCCCGTGCTGCGGGCCCGCGACGCCGTCGTCGTCCAGCGGCGGCTGATCGGCCAGGAGTTCGGGGTCGACGGGGTCTTCGGCCTCGGCCACCCCGCCGGGGTGCTCCGCGGTGCGCTCGCGCGCCGGAAGGTGCGCATGCGCTCGGGCGAGACGGACAAGGCGGTGACCGTGGACCCGGCGCCGTTCGCGCCCGTCGTCGCCCGCCTCGGGGCCGCGCTGCGCCCGGTCGGCGTCGTGGACATGGACCTGATCCGCGACCGGGAGGGCGTGCTGTGGGTGATCGACGTCAACCCGCGCTTCGGGGGCGGCTACCCGTTCATGCACGTCGCGGGGGCGGACGCGCCCACCTACCTGCTCGCCTCCGCCCTCGGCCTGCACCCGGACCCGGCGCTGCTGCGCTACGAGACCGGGGTGGTCGGGGCCAAGTTCGAGTCGATCCGCCGGACCGGCGCGCTCGTCGAGCCCGCGGCGGGCGGTGCATGAGGGTGACGGCGGCCGGGCGGGGGGCGCACCGCGGCACGACGCTGCCGGTGCTGGTCCTCGCGCTGTGCTTCGCCGCCGTGCCCTCGGCCGCGGCGGGCGGGTCCGTGGCGCTGACCGGTGCGGCCGTCGCGCTCAGCGCCGTGGCCGCCGCCGTGGTCGCCGTCCACCTGCGGCTGTCGCTGGTGGAGCTGACCGTGATCGCGCTGCCGGTCCACTTCTACCCGCCCGGGCAGGGGTCGCTGGTGAACCTCTCGCTGGCCGACGCGGTGCTCGCGCTGCTGCTGCTCGCCGCGGTCGTGCCGGAGTGGCGCCGCGGCCGGGCGGCCGACGGCGCGGCCCGGCCCACCTGGCCCCTGCTGCTCGGCTACGCGCTCGCCCTGCAGCTGGTGCTGTGGGCCTCGCTCGTCGGGCCGGTGCTCGACGGCGGCGCGGACTTCCTCGGCGGGGTGGTCGCCGCGGCCAAGATCGCTCTCGCGTGCGGGTACCTGCTGCTGCTCTACGCCGCCGCGGCGCCGCGCCTGCGGGCCGGGGACCACCGCATCCTGGACGTCTGGGCCGCCACGGCCACCGCGAGCGCCCTGATCGGCATCGGCGCCAGCGCGCTGTACGCGGTCGGCCTCGACCTAGGCCTGTCCTACTTCTGGCGCGCCTCCGGCACCTTCGAGGACCCGAACGCGTTCAGCGTCTACCTGCTGCTCTCCCTCGGCGTCGTCATCGCCGCCCACCGCCTGCGCACCGGGCGGCCGTGGTCCGTCAGCGTCGTCGTCATCGTGGTGGCGGTCCTGCTCTCCGGCTCGCGCGCCGCGCTCGCCGCGATGGCGCTGGCCGCCGTCGTCACAGTCCTGCTCACCCTCGGCACCCGGGCGGGCGTCGCCTTCCGTCGCCTCGCCGCGGTCACCGCCCTGCTCGGGGTGCTCGCGGTCCTGGTCCTGCCGGACGAGTGGGTCGGGGACGTCCTCCAGCGCGCCACGAGCGTCTTCACCCCCGACGACGGCGCCGCCCCCGACGCCCGCTTCGAGCTGTGGTCCGTGGCCGTGCAGCAGTGGGCGTCCAGCCCGGTCCTGGGCGTGGGCGCCGGGCAGTACATCCCGGTGGCCCAGCAGATGCTGGGGCCGCAGATGGACACGGTGCCGCACAACACCTACCTCGGCTTCCTCGCCCAGACCGGCACCGTCGGGCTGCTCGTCTTCATGCTCGTGCCCGCCCTGGTGGTCGTGCGCACGCTGCGCGCGGCTCGCGCCGGCGACGCGGGCGCACCCTACCTGCTCTTCTCCGTCCTGTGCCTGCTGGTGCAGGCCTTCACGCTCAGCCTGGAGAACGCCCGCCCGATGTGGGCCGTCCTCGGGCTGGTCCTGGCGATGTACGACCCGGCCACGCCCGGCCCCGAAGAACCTCACCGTCCCGCCACCCCGCACGGGCGTGGTCTGCCACACTCGAGTCCCGCCCGAAGGGGTCTGCGATGGAGCTGAACGGAATCCTGCGCGTGCTGCGCAAGCGGTGGACGAGCGTGCTCGTCACCCTTGCGGTGGCGGTGCTGCTCGCCGTGGTCGTCACCGCCCTCATGCCGGCCCGGTACACCGCGACGGCGAAGATGTTCTTCTCCGCCCGCTCCGGCCAGTCGATCACCGAGCTGAACGAGGGCACGACGTTCGCCGCGAGCCAGATGAGCTCGCTGGCGGACATCGCCACCTCCCCGCTGGTGCTCGAGCCGGTCATCGAGGACCTCCACCTGTCCACCACACCCCCCGAGCTGGCGGAGTCGCTGAGCATCACGGTCCCGGAGGGCACGGCGATCCTGCAGATCGCCGCCATCTCACCGACCGCCGAGGGCGCCGCCGAGCTCGTCAACGCCGTCGCCGGCGAGCTCTCCGACGCCGCCGACGGCCTCTTCCCCGCGGCCGAGGACGGCGCCGAGGCGGTGCGCGCGACCATCCACACCCCCGGCGCGGTGCCCACCGAGCCGTCCGTGCCGAACCCGCCCGTCAACCTCGTCCTCGGCGTGGTGCTGGGGCTCCTCGTCGGCGTCGGCGTCGCCGCCCTGCGCGAGGCACGCGACACGAGGGTGCGCGGCGAGCGCGACCTCGCCGACGTCACCGACGCCACCGTCCTGGCCCGGCTCGGCCGGGCGGAGGAGGGCGAGGCGCCGGTGTTCATGCAGACCGACCCGAACGGCCAGCGCGCCGAGGCCGTGCGCGGGCTGCGCACCAACCTGCACTTCCTGACCGCCACCGGCTCGACTCGCACGATCGTCGTCACCTCCGCCACCGCCGGGGAGGGCAAGACCACCACGGCGGTCAACCTCGCCGTCGCGCTCGCGGACACCGGCACCTCCGTCCTCCTCGTCGACGCCGACATGCGCCGCCCCGCCGTCGCGCGCACCCTCGGCCTCGAGGGGCGCGCCGGGCTGTCCACCCTGCTCATCGGCCAGGCCGGTCTCGAGGACCTCGCCCAGCGCTGGGGCGACCGGCCGCTCGACGTCCTGCCCGCCGGGCAGGTGCCCCCCAACCCCAGCGAGCTGCTCTCCTCGGTGCCCATGGCCGACCTGCTCGCCGAGGCGGCGGGGCGCTACGACGTGGTCATCGTCGACAGCCCGCCCGTTCTCGCGGTCACCGACGCCACCGTCCTGAGCACCCTGGCCGGCGGCACGCTGATGGTGGTGGCCACCGGCAGGCACCGCAAGACCGAGCTGCGCGAGGCGCTCGACCGCCTCGACCACGTCGGCGCACGGGTGCTCGGCCTGGTGCTCAACCGGGCCGAGGTCGGTAAGGAGGACACCCGCCGGTACGAGGAGTACGTCGAGGACGGCGCGGCCGCCCGGGGCGGGGCGGGGGCCGGGTGGGGCGCGATCGACCCCGCGCTCGCCGGCAGCGACGCCGTGCCGGTCCTCGGTGACGCCGGGCCGTCCCGGCGCGGGGCCCGGAACGCGCCCGCCGTCGTCCCTCCCTCCTCCGCCGTGCCCGGCCCGACGGCCGGGGGCGAGGTGCCGCCCGCCGTCGCGGACACCGCGGCCACCCCCGGCGACCCCGACGACGAGTGGTGGGCCGACGCCGACGCCGAGTTCATGTCCGCCGAGGAGCTGTCCGCCCCGGACCGGTCGCCGGACCGTGACGTGGACGGAGCGGCGCCCGACGTCGGCCGGCCGGCCGCGAGCAACGGCACCCGCCCGGGCGAGAGCCGACGACCCGCGCCGTGGGGCGCCTGACCCCTGGGGAGGGCCTGTGGGGGACAGACCCGTCCGGGTGGGGCTGATCTGCACGAGCCCGCACGTCACCGCCTACACCAAGGACTTCATCGACTGGGCCGCCCGGCAGGACGACGTCGAGGTCACCCACCTGATCCTCGCCCGCGCCCCCGCCGGCGGCCCCGGCACGCGCGCCGGCCTGCCGCTGACGCTGCGCGCGCTGAGCGTGCTCGAGTCGGCCGTGCTGCGACGCCTGCGCGGCTTCCGCGACCACGGCAGGACCGTGGACCTCGGCGAGCTGATGCCGAGGGTGACCCTGGCGGCCCGGACGGCGCCGGACGGCGTCCTCGCGTTCGACGACGCGGCCGCCCGGACCGTGAGGTCCCTCGGGCTGGACGTGCTGGTCGCCAACGGCACCCGGATGCGTGGGCCTGTCCTGGAGGTCCCGCGACTCGGCACCCTGGCGGTGCAGCACGAGGTGGACCCGCTCGGGCCGCCCGGGTTCTGGGAGGTGCTTCACGGGCGTGCCTCGACGGTTTACTCGATCCACCGGCTCACCGCCGACGGCGGGAGCGTCGTGGTCCGCCGCGGGCGCACCTGGACGGGGCTGTTCGCCGAGCTCAACCACGCGATCGTCATGCGGCGCTCCTACCACCACCTGCAGCTGCTCCTGAAGGAGCTCGCGCGCCCGGGAGCCCCGGCGGCCGAGCCGCGGCTGCGGCCCGCCCGCCCGGAGCCGGGGGAGGGGTGGGCCGCCCCCGCGCCGGCGACCACCGCCGACACCCTGCGGTACGCCGCCAGGGTGGCCGGCACGGTGACCCCGAAGCTCGTCGACAAGGCGCTGGGGCGCCCGCGGTGGAACGTCGCCTGGGTGCGCGCGCCGTGGCGGGAGGCCGGCACCGCCCACGCCACGGAGCTGCCCCGCCGGCGCGGCCACTTCTACGCCGACCCGTTCGTGGTGGCCCGGGACGGTCGGCACTACCTCTTCACCGAGGACTACCAGCGCGGGGTCGGCAGGGGCCGGATCTTCGTGCACGAGATCGCCGAGGGCCGCAGCCGCGAGGTGGGGGTGGCGCTCGCGGAGCCGTTCCACCTCTCCTTCCCGTACCTCTTCGAGCACGCAGGAGAGCTGTACCTGGTGCCCGAGAGCGCGAAGGACCGCTCGATCCGGATCTACCGGTGCACCCGGTTCCCGCTCGGGTGGGAGCTGGTCCGCGTGGCGATGCGCGACGTCGACGCCGTCGACACCATGATCTTCCCGTTCGGCGGGCGCTGGTGGCTGCTGACCTCCATCGCGCCGCCGGGCACCGGCGACTACTCCGCCGAGCTCTTCGCCTTCCACGCCGACTCCCCGCTGGCGCAGACGTGGCACCCGCACGCGGGCAACCCGCTCGTCATGGACCCCCGGCGCGCCCGCAACGGCGGCATCGTGCTCGACGGCGGGGAGGTGTACCGGGTCAACCAACGTCACGGGTTCGGCACCTACGGCGAGGGGGCGGCGGTGAACCGCATCGTCGAGCTGACCCCGACCACGTTCGTCGAGGAGCCGGTCACCGGCATCTCGCCCAACGCCTCGCTGCGCGTGCGGCGCACCCACCAGCTGCACACCGACGGCGAGTACACGGTGTTCGACTACGTGCGCACGCCGCGGCTGCGGCCCCCCGCCGTGCACCGGTCCGCGTCCCGCCGGCGCACCCGCGGGCTCGTCCGCCTCGCGGACCCCGGAAGCTGACGGCCGCGGCGTCCCGGGCGCCCGGAAGCCGACCGTCGCGGGACTTCACCCGGGCACCTGACGGTCGCGGCCGCGCGCGCCCGGAGCGCCGAGGCCCCGAGCCCGTTCCGGTCACACGGGGAAAGCCGTCCGTATAGCCTCGGCCCATGGGGGCCGCGGGGGTGCTGAGTGCGCGGGCGCCCGCGCCTCGCACCCAGGGCGACCACCTGAGCATCTTCGTCCGCCAGCTGCCGTTCGCGGCGGTGACCCTCGCGATCATCCTCGCCGTCGCGATCTTCGACAACGCGCTGCTCGGTGACGACCGGTTCTTCGCCGCCGTCGTCCTCACCGTCGTCGCCACGGCCCTGTCCCTCCTCCTGCCGTGGAGCCGGCTGCCCCGCTGGAGCACCGTCGTCGTCCCGGTCATGGACATCTGCGCCGTCGCGTTCGCGGAGGCCGCCGGCTTCGAGTCCTACGTCCTCGTGCTGCTCCCGGCGCTCTGGATGGCCACGCGGTTCGGCCGGACCGGCGTGGTGATCAGCATCGGCCTCGGCACGGCGGCCGCGTGGGGCCCGGAGCTCCTCACCGCGGCGGAGGCGGCGATCACCGACCTCAACCGTCAGGTGCTCGGCCCGGCCGTCCTCACCGCGGCCGGGATCTACCTGCACCTCTCCGAGAAGCGCTCGACCGCCCGCAGGACCCTGCTGGGCCGGCAGAGCGCCCTGATCGAGGAGACCCTCCGGGACGCGCGCGCCCAGCAGCTCCTGCTCGGCGGGATCCTCAACACGATCGACGTCGGCGTCGTCGCCATGGACGCGCACGGGCGGGTGACCCACATCAACCGCGCCCACGCCCGGGTCATCGCCGGCCGGTACCGCGTGGGCGACCCGGTCGACGTGCACGCCGGCATCGACGGCTACCGCGCCGACGGCGTCACCCCGCTCGGGCACGACGGCTCCCCGCTCGTGCGGGCCAGCCGCGGGGAGACCATCGACCGCGAGCTGACGATCTGGGAGGAGACGGACGGCAGCCGCCGGGCGTTCCGGGTCTCGGCCGCCCCGCTCCTGGACGAGGACGGGAACTGGGCGGGCGCCGTCGTCGCCTACCAGGACCTCACCGCCGAGACGAGCGCGCTCGCCCAGCGTGAGGACTTCGTCTCCTCGGTCTCCCACGAGCTGCGCACCCCGTTGACCTCGATCCTGGGCTACCTCGAGCTCGCCCTCGAGCAGCCCGGCGTGCCCGAGAGCGCCCGGGCCCACCTCCGGGTGGTGCAGAGGAACACCGAACGGCTCCAGCGCCTCATCGGCGACCTCCTCACGGCCGCCCAGACCCGGGCCGGGGAGATCGCTCTGACGGCGGTGTCGGTGGACCTGCGGGAGGTGGTGGCCGAGGCGGTGCAGAGCCAGAGCCCCCGCGCCGCGAGCCGCGGCGTGGTGCTCGAGAACCTGGCCACCGAGCCGTGCGTGGTGCACGGCGACCGGATCAGGCTGAACCAGGTGACCGACAACCTGGTGTCCAACGCCATCAAGTACACCGAGCGCGGCGGGACCGTGACGCTGACGCTCGGCGTCGAGGGCGACGAGGCCCACCTGTCCGTGCGGGACACCGGCATCGGGATCTCGGCGGACGACCAGGAGCACATCTTCGACCGGTTCTACCGGGCCTCGTCCGTGCGGAGCGGCAACGTGCCCGGGACGGGGCTCGGGCTGCACATCTCCCGGCAGCTCGTCGAGGCGCACGGCGGCCGGATCGAGCTGACCAGCGCCACCGGGAAGGGGACCACCATGGACGTCTACCTGCCCCGGGAGCGGCGATGAACCTCGACATGACGACGCTGCTGGTCGTCTCCTCCCTCGTCATCACCGTGACCTCGGTGCTGTTCATCGTCGAGGCCAGGTACCGGGAGGGCGACGAGGTGGACCGGCTGTGGTCCCTCGCCTTCGCCGCGGCCCTCACGACCGGCCTGTCCTACCTCGCCTCCGCCGTCGTCCCGGAGCTGTGGTGGGCGAACGCGGTCGGCAACATCGGCAGCGTCCTGACCACGTGCGCCATGTGGAACGGGATCCGGGCCCTGCAGGGACGCCGGTCGCTCGTCCAGGTCTCGGCCGGGGCGGGGGCGCTCGCCGGGTTGGCCGTCGTCGTCGCCGGGCCCGACGGCGGGGCCTGGGCCGGCGGGGCCGTCATGCTGGCGGGCACCGCGCTCGGCGCGCTCGCGGGCGGCGTAGCCCTCCTGCGGTCCGCCTCGGCCAGGCGCATCCGCGCGGCCGTGCTGCTCGGGACGGTGCTGCTCGCCGCGGGGGCGTTCTACGCCTTCCGGCTCGTGGTGTTCCTGACGGCGGGGCCGCAGTCGCTCCTCTTCCGCACCTACGCGGGCACGGAGGTGACCACCCTTTTCGTGGTCCTGCTGATCACCGGGGCCGCGTTCTCCATGGTGGTGCTGCGCGGGACCCAGGCCCGCGCCCGGCAGGACGAGGCGCGCAACTTCGACCCGATGACGGGGGCGCGCACCGGCGTCTCCTTCGTGCCGCGCGCGACGGCCCTGCTGCGCGCGCACGAGGAGGGGAACGTGCCGGTGGCCCTCGCCGCGGTGACGCCGGAGGGGATCGACGAGATCGCCGTGGCGTTCGGGCGCGAGCACGCCGACCGGGCGCTCGTGGTCTGCGGGGAGGCCGTGCAGGTGCTGCTGCCGAAGCGGGCGCTCATGGGCCGCGACGCGATGGACGGCCGGGCGTTCCAGGTGCTGCTGCCCGGGTGGACGGCGGAGGAGGCCGCGGCGTGGGCCACCGAGGTCCGCAAGGAGATCCTCGAGTCCCCGCTGGAGGTGCCCGGCAGCCGGCTGCGGCTGGCCGTGAGCATCGGTATCACGACCGCGCGCACGCACGGCTACGACCTCGACGGGCTCTGCGACGTGTCGCGGAAGGTCTCCCGCGGCGCGATCGCCGAGGGCGGGAACCGGGTGGTGCCGGCCCAGGCCGACGGCGACGTCAGTGCGCCGACTGCCACTCGTTGACGACCACCTGCCGCTTTCCCGAGGCCAGCAGCGGGACCTCCTCGACGTAGGTGATCACGAGGTCGGCGTCCGCCCCGAGCGCGTCGAGCAGCTGCGCCCGGATCTGCGTGTCACGTCCGGCGTCGGGCGAGGCGTTGAGCCGCAGCGTGTACCGGCCGGGCCCGGTCTGGGCCACCTGGAACTGGCGGACGTCGGTGAAGCGGCTGAGCTCCATGAAACCCATCGGGTTCAGGCTGCGGCCGCGGGTGTCGTACACGGTGGCCATGGACCGGCCCGCGATCGAGGCCAGGACGGCGTCGTCGGCCCTGCCCCCGCCGTCGACGGCGAGGGTCCCGCGGTCACCCGTGTCGTAGCGGATGAACGGCATCGCGCGGTTGAACAGGTCGGTGAGGACGATCCGGCCTTCCTCGCCGGCGCCGGCGGGCCGGTCCGAGTCGTGCCGCAGCACCTCCACGAGGTAGCTCGCCCGGTTCACGCGGTACCCCGTGCTGCCCGGCTCCTCCTGCGCGACCAGGCCGTTCTCGCTGTTGGAGTAGCGGGCCACCAGGGGCGTGCCGAAGTGCCGCTCGGCCGCACGGCGCAGGTAGTCGGTGGGCGCCTCTCCCACGGCGACGACGGCGGCGACGCGGTCCGCGACCCCGGGGTGACCGGCGTCGAGGACGTGGCACAGCAGCTCGAGCGCGGAGGTGTAGCCGAGCAGCGTGACGGGGTGGCGGCGTCGCCGGACGGCGTCGAGCACCTCGCGCGCGCGACCGTCGTCGAGCGAGCGGACGTCGACCGGGGTCAGACCCTCCCGCGCGCGCTGGACGGGTCCCTTCCGGTAGGCGCCGCCCCAGATGCGGAAGTAGATCAGCGGCATGCCCAGCCGGTAGCCCGCCCGGGTGGCCATGGCGATGGTGTCCGCGCGGTTGCGCAGGGCCTTGCCCTGATCCCACACCGCCTCGAAGGGGGTGCCGGTGGAGCCGGACGTCACGTGCGGCTGCAGCGCCGCGGCCGCGAAACCACGCGAGCGCATCGCCGGCCCGTGCTCGCGGAACGTCAGCTTGGTGACGACGGGGAAGGTCGTGAGATCCGTCGGGTCGCTGCCGCGGTAGAACGGAACGCGTTCGACGGCGTGCAAGAGGAGCGCGGCGAGCCTTGTGTCGAGCAGGCGGCGGACCTCTGGGTCGTGGGGGTCGTCCAGGGCGGCGTGGATCTCGTCGACGGCCTCGGCGACGGGCCGGCCGTGGGCCCGGTCCAGGGCCCAGTAGGTCGTGCGACGGGCAAGGGCAGCCGCGTCCATGGGCATCCTCCGGGCTGTATCCCTCGTCCGCTGCTCAACGTAGACGAGCGAACGGGGTTCGACACCGGAATGAGCGGCCGACCGGGCGAGCGCGGATCTTTCGCTTTTCTTGAGGTGACGTGAAGGTGCCCTGGACCGTGGATTGAGGTTGGCCGTGGAGTCTCCATCTCGGCAGGCACGGACGACCCCGTGCCGACATTCCGAATCACGTCGACAAGGACTCTCCATTCATGAGTAGCAACGCCGAGACCCCGCGCTCCCGCTCCAGGCTCACCAAGGCGCTCGTCGCCACCGGCGTGGGCGTCGCCCTGCTGGCTGGCGGCGGTGGCACGTTCGCCGCCTGGTCGGACGAGGCGCCCATCGCGAGCGCCAAGACCATCGTTGCCGGTCAGCTGGACATCGTGAACGTTGGGAACGGTGTGTGGACCGATTCGGCGGGCAACGTGCTCACGGACGCGTATCGGATCGCCCCCGGAGCGAAGATCACGTACACGACGGACGTCGATATCGCCCTCGAGGGAGACGGTTTGAGCGCCAACTTCTCGGTGGCGCCGCCGCCGATCTCCGGCACGCCCACGGACTCGAGCGCGTTGAGCACGACCGTCTCCGTCAAGGATGCGAACGACGCCAACCTGGCCTCGAACGACAATGGCGCGGCGACCGTAGAGCTGACGAAGGGGGGGACCTACACGGTCGAGATGGTCGTAGCGCTCTCTCACAGCGCCGACAACTCGTGGCAGAGGGCGGTCCTTGAACTCCGCAACTCGACCCTGGAGATCGACCAGGTCGTCCCTGACGCGACCGCCTAGCACCACTTCTGCTTCCTCGGAGCCGTCCCTGCGGCACCGCGGAACAAAGCCTCCGCGGAGCCGTCCCCCGACTCCGCGGAGCATGCCTCCTCGGGGCACCCCCCAGCCCCGAGGAGGCCCCCCTTCTCGGTCCGCCGAGCGCTCTCCTCGGAGCCACCCCCTGCGGTTCCGAGGAGAGCGATCTGTTCCTCCAGCGACGAAGGTCTCGACCACATGAAGACGCCCCGACTGTTCAGCGCCACCGCCGCCGTCGCGGTCGGTCTGGCGCTGCTCAGCTCGGGCGGCGGCAGTGTGGCGGGCTGGTACGACGAGCTGGAGATTCCCGGAGCGACGATCACCAGCGGAGAGCTCAGGGTCGAGAAGCTCAGCACCTCGGTGACCACGTCCGGCAGCACGGTGATCGTCGATGTGACCTCCCGGCTGCACGTCGAGGGCGACGCCTTGGCGGCGGGCCTCACGCTGAACGTCGAGGGTCTCTCCTCGCCGGACGGCTCGCAGCCCGTGGTCGAGGTCCGCAAGGGTGAGAACGGCGAACGACTCGACCTCTCGGCCCAGCCCTGGCAGGTCGACGATTCTGACGACGGCGTCATGGTCACCGCACACATCAGCCTGCCGATCGCCGCGGCGCAGGCCCTGACAGGTCAGCCCAAGGTGACCTGGAAGCTGACGCAGGCCACACCGGGCCAGGGGTGGTCCTCTGAGGCTGTGCAGGAGATCTCGTTCGCCGGCGTCTTGCCCGCGGTGCCCATCTTCCCGTCGCTGGCGTGCGCCCTCACCTCCGTCGACGGCGTCATCACCATCTCCTGGACCTCGAACGATCCGGCACCAACGCGCTGGGAGGTCGTCGAGCACAACGGTGCAGGCAACAAGGAGACGATCGTCGAGACCATCACTTCGTCGAATGGCGTCATGGTCTACAGCGCAACCGTCGACACCCAGAACGGCATTTGGCGGTACTCGATCCGCGCTGTCTACGAGGGCGAGGAACCGCAGCTGAGCCAGGTCGTCACCCTCACTTCCTGTGCCGCCGGAACCCAGAACGGGGGCTGACATGACCACCCCGCTGCGACGCGCGCGCACCGCGCTGCTCTGGCTGATCCTCGGTCTCCTCGCGGCGCTCGCGCTCGCGATCGTCGTGGTCCCGCGCGTCCTGGGGTGGGTCCCGCTGACCATCCTCACCGGCTCGATGGAGCCCACCATCCCCACCGGGAGCCAGGTGGTCGTCGCGCCGGTCGAGGGCGACGAGGACGCCCAGTCGCTCCAGATCGGCGACGTCGTCACGTTCATGCCCTACCCGGACGACCAGACGCTGGTCACCCACCGCATCGTCAGCCGCTCCGTCGGCACCGACGGCTCCGTCTCGTTCACCACGCAGGGTGACGCGAACGGCGCGGCGGACCCGTGGGAGCTCACCGCCACCCAGCTGCGCGGCGAGGTCCGGTACCACGTGCCGTACGCCGGCTACGTCGCGACCATGCTCGACGGGAACCAGAAGAGCACGGGCATCGTCGTCGTCGCCGTCGTCCTCTTCGGCTACGCCGCCATACAGTTGGTAACTGCGGCACGGGACGCCCGCCGTCCGAAGCGGCGAACCGCCCCGGACGAGGAGCCGACGGCGGACCCGACAGAGCAGGACGAGCACCCGGTCACGGACCGGGCCGAGGAGGAGGTTCATCCGTGAGTGCCATCCTCGATCCCGTGGCGCTGCGCGCGCTCGAGTCCGACCTCGGGCCCGACGCCGCCAGGGACTTCGCCGGCCGGTACCTCGCGGAGCTCCCGGCACGCGTCGACCGCCTGCACCGCGCCGTGCGCGACGGCGACATCGAGGACGGCTACGCGGCCGCGCTGAGCCTGAGCTCCACCTCGGGGATGGTCGGCGCCGTCGTCGTCGCCCGGCTCGCGCGCGGGTTCGCCGCGGCGGCCCGGCACGGCCTGGGCTGGCCGGCCGCCCGCACGCTGGGTGACCTCTCGGCCGCCGCGAGGGTGACCCGCACCGAGCTCACGGCCACACTCAGCATCCCGGGCCCACCCTCTCGCGCGGTGTACCGCCTCCCGGGGTGAGGCAGCCGGTCACCCACGCTTCAGCCTGCTCGCAACTGCCCTGCGCGCACGTGAAGGTGTGTGCTTCCTGTTACGGGAGAGGAGGCGCGATGACGCCCTTGCACACGCTCCATGACATGGCGGCCGATCTCGGCACGGACGTGGCGCGGGACTTCGCAGACCTCTATCTCGCCGCGCTCGACGGCCGCATGCACCGGCTCCGCGACGCGCTGGTCTCCGACGACACCGCCGGGACCTACACCGCGGCCGTGAGCCTGTACACGGCCAGCTGGATGGTCGGCGCGCAGGAGCTCGCCGACGCGGCCCACGACGTCGCCGAGTCCGCCCGCAGCGGCGACCTCGAGGGCGCGCGCTCGGGCATGCCGCCCCTCGAGTGCCGCGTCGAGCCCGCCGTGGCGGCGATCCGGGCGGCGGTCAGCGAGCTGGAGTCAGCCGGTACCCGACACCGCGCACGGTCTCGATGAACCGCGGCGAGGACGCGTCCTCGCCGAGCTTGCGCCGCAGGTTCGCCACGTGCACCTCCACGGTGCGGCGGTCGGCGCCCGCCACCTCCGCCCCGGTGGAGTAGTCGTCGCCCCACAGCCGGCGCACCAGCTCGTTCTTCGACACCACCCGGTTGGGTGCGCTCAGCAGCGCGGCCAGCAGGTCGAACTCGCTCCGGGTGAGGTGCACGGGCGCGCCGTCGAGCTCGACGATCCGGGCATCGACGTCCATGCGCAGGCCGCGGTGCTCGATCACCCGGTTCGGGGTCCGGACCGGTGCCGTGCCGTCTCCCGTCCCGGCCTCCCTCGTCGGCGACGACGGCGAACCCGCCCCCTGCGCGGCAGCCGACGGTCCGGCGGCCGCGGGTGACTCGGCGACGGCCGGCGAGGTCGCGGACGGGGCGGCGAGGGTGCGCGGGCGGCGCAGCATCGCCTCGATCCGCGCCCGCAGCTCTCGGGGGCGAAAGGGCTTGGTGACGTAGTCGTCGGCCCCGGCGTCCAGGCCCAGGAGGGTGTCGATCTCCTCGGCGCGGCCGGTGAGCATGACGAGGTAGGTGCTGGAGAACATGCGGATGCGGCGGGCGACCTCGAAGCCGTCGATGTCCGGCAGCGAGATGTCCAGCGTGGTGACCAGAGGCCGGTGGGCGCGGATCAGCTCGACGCCCGCGGTGCCGCTCCCGGCGGAGTGCACGACGAAGCCGGCCTGGCCGAGGGTCGCCTCGAGCAGGAACCGGATGTCGGCGTCGTCCTCGATGACGACCGCCGTCCGCACGTCGTCAGTTTCGGTCACCCTGTGAAAATAACAACAATCACCGACATTCGGGCGTCAGCCGTCGAGAAATCTCGTTCGCGTTCTGCTAGGTCGCCCGCAGGCGGGTGGTCTGCGGGTCCGACCGCCGTCGACGACCGCTCGGCGACCCGGTTCGGTGGCTCCTCCGCCCGCACGGGATGATGGCGGCACCATGCCTGAAGATCACCCCCGCGCCGCGCGTCCCACCGACCCGTACGACGCCCCGATGTTCCCCCTCCGCACCGTGGTGCTGGGTGCGTTCGTGCCCTCCCTGGTGTTCGAGATCGGCCTCGGGGCGATGCTCCCGATCATCGCCCCGACCGCGGTCGGGCTGGGTGCCGACCTCGCGCTCGCCGGCGTGCTCGCCGCGCTGCTGCCCGTCGGCCAGATCATCGCCGACCTCCCCGCCGGCTCCCTCGCGGCCCGGATCGGCGACCGGTACGCGATGATCCTCGCCGGCGCCGTCGCCGCGGTGGCGTTCGCCGGGGCGGCGTTCGCGCCCGGCCTGGTCACCCTGGCCGTTGCGGTGCTCGCCACCGGGGCCGCCTCGGCGGTGTTCAACCTGGCGCGGCACTCGTACCTGACGGAGATCACCCCGCCACTGCGGCGCGCCCGAGTGCTCTCCACCCTGGCCGGCGTGCACCGGATCGGGCAGTTCCTCGGGCCGTTCGTCGGTGCGCTCGTCATCCACGGCGGCGACGTCCGCAACGCCTACCTGCTCGGCGTGGTGACGGCCGCGGCCGCGACCCTCACGCTGGTGCTCGTCCCGGACACGGCGCCGGGGGAGCGGCCCGCGGCCGGGTCGCTGCGGGCCCGGGCGGCCGCGCGGCGGACCGCACGCCTGGCGGCCGGGCCCGGCCCGACGATGGGCCAGGTGCTGCGTGAGCACCGGCGGGTCTTCACCACGCTCGGCGCCGCGGTGCTGCTGGTCGGCGCCGTGCGCGGCGCCCGCCAGACGGTCATCCCGCTGTGGGGGGAGCACCTCGACCTCGACCCGGCCACCACCTCGCTGATCTTCGGCATCGCCGGCGCGGTGGACATGCTGCTCTTCTACCCGGCCGGCAAGGTCATGGACCGTCTGGGCCGGCTGTGGATCGGTGTGCCGTCGATGATCGTCATGGGCGCCGCCACGCTCGCTCTGCCGTTCACGGACTCGGTGGTGAGCATGTCCGTCGTCGCCGGTCTCATGGGGCTGGGCAACGGGATGAGCTCGGGCATCCTGATGACCCTCGGCTCCGACGTCGCGCCGGCGTCGGGCCGGGCCCAGTTCCTCGGGATGTGGCGGGTGCTGCAGGACTCCGGCGGTGCGCTCGGGCCGCTCATCGCGTCCGCGGGCGCGGCGCTCGGCTCGCTGGCCGCCGGCATCTGGGTGACCGGGGCGCTCGGCGGCGCGGCCGCCGCCGCGCTGGCGCGATGGGTGCCGCGCTGGTCGGTGCACGCGAACCGCACGACCCGCCGCCGGGCGGGCCTGATTCCCTGAGGGGGGCGCCCCGCGGAACGCGCCGCCCCTCAGAACAGCGAGGTGGTGATGAGGTAGCCGTAGTGCCGGCCCTCGACGGGCCGGAACGGGTCGCCCTGGTAGCCGTGGTCTTTGTGCTGCCGGTTGTGGCTCTCGACCAGCTCCCGGAACCGCGTGACGCTCTCGCGGCCGTCGTTGTCCGGGCACCGGCCGCTCTGCAGGCACAGCGCCACGGCGCCCGCGGTGACCGGGCTGGCGAAGCTGGTCCCGTGGCGGGCCGCCGAGTACAGGCCGCCGGGCGCCGTCGTGGTGATGCAGGCGCCCGGCGCCGCGACGGTCCGGGCCCGGTCCGCGGCGCTGGTGGCCCAGTTCGAGAAGGAGGCGACGGCGTCGTCGGTGATCGCCAGGGGCGACGGCGGGCACGCGTCGGGGCCCGCCCCGCCCGGCCGGCCGTCGGTGTCCGTGGCGGCCGTCACGGCGAGGACCTGGTCGTAGCCGGCGGGGATGGCCCGGGCCAGGTCCTGCGCCCCGTTGCCGGCGGCGACGACGTAGCTGACCCCGGCGCGGACCGAGCCGCAGATCGCGGCGTGGAGGGCGTCCTCCGAGGTGCTTCCGCACCGGCCGTCGTCCGTGCCCCCGCCCGCGATGGAGATGTTCGCGACGGCGATGTCGTTGCCCGGGTCGGCGTCCGTGCGGGTGCCGGTGATCCAGTCGACGGCGCACACCAGGCTCGCGATGGTGATGCTGCCGCCGGCGTCGGTGACCTTCACCGACCACAGCGGGGCGCCCGGCGCGGTGCCGACGACGCCGAAGCCGTTGTCCCGCGCGGCGGCCACCCCGGCCACCGCCGTGCCGTGGCCCGTGGTGTCGCTCAGCGCGGCGCCGGGGGAGACGGGCCGGCCGCCCGAGCAGTCCACGCCGCCGCGCACGTTGAGGTCGGGGTGGGCCCGGTCGATGCCGGAGTCGACGATCGCGATGTTGACCCCGACGTCGCCGGCGCCGTCGCCCGCCTGGGTCGAGGACGCCGGCCCGTCGACCCGCCGGACCTGGTTGCCGATGAGCTGGGAGGCGGAGGTGGCGGCCTCCTCCACGGGCGCGACGGCGGCGAGCACGCGGTCCTCGGTGACGAAGGCGACCGCGGGGTCGGCCGCGAGGCGCTCGGCCTCCGCGGCGCTCATGGTGGCGGTGAAGCCGTCCACCGCCGCGTCGAAGGTCTGGGTGGCCTCGGTCCCGTGCGCCTCGGCCTCGGCCGCCGGGTCCCCGGCCGCGCCGTCGAGGACGACGACGTACCGCGCCTCGTCCGCCTCGCCCACGGCCGCCGCGGGGAGCCCGGTACCGGCGAGCAGCGCGGCGAGCGCGGCGACGCCGGCCGCGAGCAGACCGGTGCGGGCTCGCGGGCGCGGTTCGGTGGTCTCCACTCTTCGCTCCTTCGCGAACGGGCGAGGGCCGGTCCTCCCGACGGTAGGGCCGCACCGAAGGCGTCACAACCCCGTCTGCCCCCCTTCCGCACCCGCCGGGGGTAGGGGTGTTAGGGGTTCACGCGCCCGAGGACGCCCGGACCACCAGGGCGGGCTGGAAGAGGACCTGCTCGGGCTCGCCGTCGCCGAGCAGGAGGTCCGCCGCCCGCCACCCGATCTCGTGGCTGGGCTGGCGCACCGAGGTCAGGGGGACGGCGAGCTCGGGGGCGAAGTCGACGTCGTCGTAGCCCACCACGGCCATCTGCTCCGGGACCGCGATCGAGGCCTCGCGCAGGTGGCGCATCGCGCCCAGGGCGGTGAAGTCGTTGACGCAGAACGTCGCGGTGGGCGGCGGCCCGGGCCGGGCGAGCAGCTCGGCCATCGCCCGGCTGCCGCTGTCCGCGTTGAGGGAGGGCAGCGTCACCTCGACGACCACCCTGCCGGGGTCCAGGCCGGCCTCGACGACGGCGGCGAGCACCCCCTGGCGCCGGTCCGCGCACTGGCGCAGCGAGAGGGGGCCGTTGAGGAAGGCGATGCGCTCGTGCCCGCGCTCGAGCAGGTGCGCCGTGGCGAGGGCGGCGCCGCGCACGTCGTCGACCGCCACGGACGCGACGTCGGGGAAGGGGCTGGTGTGGTCGAGGAGAACCACGTCGGTGCCGCGCTCACGGACGCGCGCCACCGTCTCGAGCGTACCGCGCGACGGCGTGACGAGAAGGCCGCGGACGCCGTGCTCGACGAACTGGCGCACGAAGCGGCTCTCACGCTCCGGGTCCTCGTCCGAGCTCGCGAGCATGAGCACCAGGTCGTCCTGGGCCAGGCGGTCCTCGATGCCGCGGGCGGTGGCGGTGAAGAAGGGGTTGGCGATGTCGAGCACGATCGCCCCCACGGTGCGGGAGGTGCCCTCGCGCAGCTGCCGCGCGGAGGCGTTGCGCACGAAGGAGAGCTGCTCGATGGCGTCGAGCACCTTGGTCCGCGTCCGGTCGGAAACCTGCGAGGGGTGGTTGAGCACGTTGGAGACGGTGCCGGCGGACACCCCGGCGAGCCGGGCGACGTCGGTGATGCTCGCCCGTCGGGCCGTTCCTGCGCGGGTGCGCGCCATCGTCCCTCCCGGACCGCCGCTGGACGGGCCGAGTGTAGCCGCTCGCCCCCGCGCCGGTGAAACGATTCAGGGACCGAGGCAGGCGCCGTGCGCCGTCGGTAAAGCGGCGACTAGATCGTGACCGCGGAGCCGTTGACCGTGCCCGGCGACGGCGGTAGGTTCTGCCGCAACTTGAAACGATTCATCGGAGGACGACGGTGTCCGAAGAGCCCGAAGCCGTTCCACCACCCCGCCGGCCGGTCATCGCGCTGGAGGACGTCTCGAAGTCCTTCGGCGCCGTCCGGGCGCTGCGCGGCGCGCACCTGGAGATGTACGCCGGCGAGGTGCACGGGCTCGTCGGCGAGAACGGCGCCGGGAAGTCCACGCTGATCAAGGTCCTCGCGGGCGTCCACCGGCCCGACGCGGGCCGGGTGCTCCTCGACGGCGAGCCGGTCGAGCTCTCCTCCACCGCCGACGCCATGGCCGCCGGCATCGCCGTGATCTACCAGGAGCCCACGCTCTTCCCGGACCTGAGCGTGGCGGAGAACATCTACATCGGCCGGCAGCCGCTCGGCCGCCTCGGCCGCATCGACCGGCGCCAGATGCACCGCGACGCCGCCGCGCTGTTCACCCGGCTCGCCGTGCCGATCGCGCCGGAGCGGCCGGCGCAGGGGCTGTCGATCGCCGACCAGCAGATCGTCGAGATCGCCAAGGCGATCTCCCGCGGGGCCCGGATCCTGGTCATGGACGAGCCGACGGCGGCACTCTCCGGCGTCGAGGTGGAGCGGCTCTTCACGGTGGTGCGGGCGCTGCGCGACGACGGCGCGGCCGTCCTGTTCATCTCCCACCGCTTCGACGAGATCGAGTCCCTGTGCCGGCGGGTGACGATCCTGCGCGACGGCGCCTTCGTCTCCTCCCACCTCGTCGAGGACATCACCGTCGACGAGATGGTGCGCCGGATGGTCGGCCGGGAGCTCTCCGCCATGTTCCCGAAGAAGGACGTCGACCCGGGGGAGGTGGTCCTCGAGGTCGAGGGCATCAGCCGGCCGGGGGTCTTCTCCGACGTCAGCCTGACCGTGCGCGCGGGGGAGATCGTGGCCCTGGCCGGGCTCGTCGGGGCCGGGCGCACCGAGGTGGTGCAGTCCATCTTCGGCGTCGACCCGCGCGAGGGCGGGACGGTACGCGTGGACGGCCGGGTGCTGCCCCCACGCAGCCCCCGGGCGGCGATGGCCGCCGGCGTCGCGCTCGTGCCGGAGGACCGCCGTCAGCAGGGCCTGGTCATGGACATGTCCGTCACCCGCAACGCCACCCTCAACCGCACCCGGCAGCTCGCGCGGCTCGGGCTGCTGACCGGGCGGGCGGAGCGGGCGGAGGCGCAGCGCTGGACCGGCCTGCTGCGCACCAAGTACGGGCGGCTCTCCGACGCCGTGGCCACCCTCTCCGGCGGGAACCAGCAGAAGGTCGTCCTGGCGAGGTGGCTCGGCACCGAGCCGCGCGTGCTCATCGTCGACGAGCCGACCCGCGGGATCGACGTCGGCACCAAGGCCGAGGTCCACCGGTTCATGTCCGACCTCGCGGCCCGCGGCGTCGCGGTCCTCATGGTCTCCTCCGAGCTCCCGGAGGTCCTCGGCATGGCCGACCGCGTCCTGGTGATGCGCGAGGGCCGGCTGACCGCGGACCTCCCGCGGGCCGAGGCCACCGAGGAGTCCGTGATCCGCGCCGCGACCCGGCAGGAGGTGACCGCATGACCTCGGTGCAGTCGCGGCCCGCCGAGCCGGTCACCACCGGCGCGGCCGTCTCGAGGCTCCTGAGCTTCAGCCGCCAGTTCCGCGCCGCCGGGCTGGTGCTGGTGCTCGTCGTGCTCGTCGTCGCGACCGCCGTCGCCAACCCGCGGTTCCTCTCCCCGCAGGGCCTGCGCGACCTCCTGCTCGCGGCGGCGCTGACGGTGCTGCTGGCGACCGGCATGACGCTGGTCATCCTCACCAAGGGCATCGACCTGTCCATGGGCTCCGTGCTCGGCCTCTCCGCCTTCGGCACCGCCACCGTGCTCAGCTCGAACCCGGGGCTGCCGGTCGTGGCGGGCGCCGCCGTCGGGATCGCCATCGGGGCGGCCTGCGGGCTCGTGAACGGGGCGCTGATCTCGCTCGGCAAGGTGCCGCCGCTGGTGGCGACGCTCGGCACCCTCTACGTCTTCCGCGGGCTCGTGTACTTCTGGGCGGGGGGCTCGCGCATCAGCGCGGGCGACATGCCGCGCGGGTTCCTCGGCCTGGGCACCGGCCGGATCCTCGGCATCCCGTACCTGATGCTCATCGCCCTGCTCGTCCTCGTGGTCACCGGGGTCTACCTCGGCCGGTACCGCGCCGGCCGCGACCTCTACGCCATCGGCTCCAACCCCGAGGCGGCCGCGCTCGCCGGCATCCCGATCATGCGGCGCCTGATGTGGGCCTACGTCGCGGCCGGGGCGATGGCCGGGCTCGGCGGCGTGCTCTACGCGGCCCGCTTCGGCACGGTCGACGCCTCGGCCGGCAGCGGGCTCGAGCTCGACGTCGTCGCGGCCGCCGTCGTCGGCGGGGTCGCCATCTTCGGCGGGTCGGGCACCGTGTTCGGCGCCGCCCTGGGCGGCCTCATCCTCACCGTGATCAACAACGCCCTGCCCGCCCTCGGGATCGACCAGTTCTGGCAGCGGGCGATCGTCGGTGCGCTGATCATCGGGGCGATCGGGCTCGACCGTCTCGTCTCCCTCCGCCTGGCCGCCTCGCTGAGGAGGAGCTCCTCCCGTGTCCGTTGACCTGAAGAACTCGCCCGACGTCGGGCGCGAGGAGCGGCTGGCGTTCCGGCCGACCCTCGGCTGGGACAGCGCCGTCATCGCTGTGACCGTGGTCTTCCTGATCGTCGCCTCGCTCGGCGTCGAGCACTTCGGCACCGCCCGCAACTTCGGCTTCCTCGTGCTGGACCTCGCGCCGATCCTGCTGCTCGCCCTGCCCTCGACCCTCATCATCGTCACCGGGCAGATCGACCTGTCGGTGGCGAGCGTGGTCGGCCTGACCAGCGCCGCGATGGGCGTGATGTGGAACGGCGGGCTGCCGCTGGAGACGATCGTCCCGCTCGTCGTGGTCGTCGGCGCCGTGCTCGGCGCGGTCAACGGCTTGTTCATCACCGTGCTGGGGCTGCCCGCGCTCGCGGTCACCATCGGCACGCTCGCCCTCTACCGCGGCCTGGCGTTCGTGCTGCTGGGGGACACCGCCGTCGCAGACTTCCCCCGCAGCTTCACCGGCTGGGTGATCGGCAGCGTGGGGGACGGCGTCGTGCCCAACGTCCTGCTGCCCCTGCTGCTCCTCACGGTGATCTTCGGCGTCGTCCTCCACGCCACGCCGGTCGGCCGGTCCGTCTTCGCGATCGGCGCCAACGAGACCGCCGCCCGCTACGCCGGCATCCGGGTGGGGTGGACGCGCTTCTGGCTCTACGTCACCTCCGGCGCCGTCGCCGGCCTGACCGGGGTGTACTGGACGCTGCGCTACTCCAGCGCGCGGGGCGACAACGCCGTCGGGCTCGAGCTGACGGTCGTGGCCGCCGTCCTCCTCGGCGGCGTGTCCATCTTCGGCGGGCGCGGCACCCTGCCCGGCGTCCTCGCCGGCGTCGTCCTCCTCGGCTCGGTGCAGAACGCGCTGCGGCTCGAGCGGGTCTCCACCGAGGCGCTCACCGTGGTCACCGGCCTCCTCCTCATCGTCTCCGTGCTCATCCCCAACGTCACCGCGGCGGTGCGGCTGCACGCCGCCCGGCGACGGCGGGCCCGCGCGGCCGCCGCCGAGCCGGCCGGGGAGGAGGTGCCCGCCGGCCCCTAGACGCGGCCCCGCGACCTTCACCACCACGCCGCCGCCGGCGGCACGGCAGATAAGGACCCACCATGAATCTCCGCCAGCAACGACGCTCACGGACGGCCTCCGCGGCCCTCGCGCTAGGAATCGCGCTCACCCTCGCCGCGTGCGGGGGCACCACCCAGGACTCCGCCGACGAGGAACCGACCGGCGGGGGCGGCGGTGCCGCCACCGGCGGCGCGACCGGCGGCGGGGGCGGGGCCACCGAGTACGAGGAGGGCCTCGCCATCACGATGCTGCCCAAGCAGGTCAACAACCCCTACTTCGAGACGTCCAGCGAGGGCGCGCAGAAGGTGGTCGAGGAGCTCGGCGGCACCTACGAGTACACCGGCCCCTCGGACGCCTCGGCGTCCTCCCAGGTCAGTTACATCAACACGCTCACCCAGCAGGCCGTCGACGCGATCCTGCTCTCCGCCAACGACCCCAACGCCCTGTGCTCGGCGCTGGAGCAGGCCATGTCCGGCGACACCGCCGTCGTCACCTTCGACTCCGACGTCGACCCCTCCTGCCGCGACGTCTTCGTCTCCCAGGTCGACGGCGAGGAGGTGGGCAAGACCCTCATCGAGATGGCGTCCGAGCAGATCGACGGCTCCGGGCAGGTCGCGATCCTCTCGGCCACCGCCAACGCGACGAACCAGAACGCCTGGATCCAGGTGATCGAGGACGAGCTGGCGAACAACCCCGACTACGCGGACATCGAGCTGGTCGCGACCGTGTACGGCGACGACGAGGACGAGAAGTCCTTCTCCGAGACCCAGGGGCTGCTGCAGGCCAACCCGGACGTCGAGGCGATCATCTCGCCGACGACGGTCGGCATCGCCGCCGCCGCGCGGTACCTGCAGGGGTCGGACTACAAGGGGAAGGTGGCCCTGACCGGGCTCGGCACCCCCAACCAGATGCGGGAGTTCGTCAAGGACGGCACGGTCACCGAGTTCGCCCTGTGGGACCCGGGCGCCCTGGGGCAGCTCGCCGCCTACACCGGCGCCGCGATGGCCTCGGGCATCATCACCGGCGAGGAGGGCGAGACCTTCGAGGCCGGGGACCTGGGCGAGTACGAGATCGGTGCCGACGGCGTGATCACCCTCGGCCCGCCGACCCGGTTCAACGCCGACAACATCGACGACTTCGACTTCTGACGGCCGCCCACCCCCGGTGAGCCGTCGTCTCCTCGCCGAGATGTCACCTGTTCGACCGGGAGTCACCTGCTCGACCGGGAGTCACCTGATCGCCGAGAAGTCACGAACTCACCAACGGTCGGACGAGATCGAGGAATCGGTTGGCCGAGAAGCCATTCCGAACCAGAACCTCGATCTCGTCGCGCCGACGAGCGGCCGGCCGGTCCGCCGGGCGGCTCCGCCGAGAGAGGAGAGAGGCGTGGAGCGGATCTGCTTCCTCGCGCGCGTCCGGCCCGAGCTCGCCGCCGAGTACCGGGAGCGCCACGCGGCCGTCTGGCCGGAGATGCTCCGGGCGCTCGACGCGGCGGGCTGGGGCAACTACTCGCTCTTCCTGGCCGACGACGGCACGCTCGTCGGCTATCTCGAGACCGAGGACTTTCCGGCGGCCCAGGCCGCCATGGCCGCCACCGAGGTCAACGCGCGGTGGCAGGCGGAGATGTCCCGGTACTTCGTCACCGCGGGGCCAGCCCGGCCCGACGAGAGCTTCGTGCCCCTGCAGGAGGTCTTCCACCTGCAGGACCAGCTCGCCGCCCTCGAACCGAACGCCGGCGCGGGCGCCGCCTCCGGTCCCGCAGCCCCCGAAGGAGAATCATGACCGTCCCCGACCCCCTGCCGGCGCTCGCCGCGCAGACGATCGAGCTGCCGTCCTGGGCGTTCGCCAACTCCGGCACGCGGTTCAAGGTGTTCGGCCAGCCGGGAGTCCCGCGCGACCCGTACGAGAAGCTCGCCGACGCCGCCCAGGTCCACCGGTACACCGGCGTCGCCCCGCGGGTGTCCCTGCACATCCCGTGGGACCTCGTGGACGACTACGCCGACCTGCGCCGCCACGCCGCCGAGCTCGGCGTGAGCATCGGCGCGATCAACTCCAACGTCTTCCAGGACGACGACTACATGCTCGGATCCCTGTGCAACCCCGACCCACGGGTGCGGCGCAAGGCTCTCGACCACCACCTGCGCTGCATCGAGATCATGCGCGAGACCGGCTCCCAGGACCTCAAGGTCTGGCTGGCCGACGGCCTGAACTACCCCGGCCAGGACGACCTGCGCGCCCGGCAGGAACGGCTCGCGGAGGGGCTGGCGGAGATCTACGCCGCGCTCGGCCCCGAGCACCGGCTGATCCTCGAGTACAAGTTCTTCGAGCCGGCGTTCTACGCCACCGACATCCCGGACTGGGGCACGTCCCTGCTGCACTGCCTGGCGCTGGGCGAGCGGGCCATGGTCGTCCTCGACACCGGCCACCACGCGCCCGGCACGAACATCGAGTTCATCGTCGCCCAGCTCCTGCGGGTCGGGCGCCTGGGCGCCTTCGACTTCAACTCCCGCTTCTACGCCGACGACGACCTCATGGTCGGCGCCGCGGACCCGTTCCAGCTCTTCCGGATCATGAACGAGATCGTCGCCGCCGACGCCCTCCGGCCGGGCTCGGGGGTCAACTTCATGCTCGACCAGTGCCACAACATCGAGCCGAAGATCCCCGCACAGATCCGTTCGGTCATGAACGTCCAGGAGGCGACGGCGAAGGCGCTCCTCGTCGACCGTGACGCCCTGCGCGCGGCGCAGACCGCGGGCGACGTCCTCCGCGCCAACGCCGTCCTCATGGACGCCTACAACACCGACGTCCGGCCGCTGCTGGCCGAGCTGCGCACCGGCCAGGGGCTCGACCCCGACCCCGTCGCCGCGTACGCCCGGTCCGGCTACGGCGAGCGGGTCGCGGCCGAGCGGGTCGGCGGCGTCCAGGCCGGCTGGGGGGCGTGAGGCCGGTGACCGGCGGCGGCACGGTCGCCGCCGTCGACCTCGGCGCCACCAGCGGCCGGGTGATGCTGGCGCACGTCTCCGCGCGCGAGCTCGCCGTCACGGAGGCGGCCCGCTTCCCCAACACCCCGGTGCGCACCATCGACGGCCTGCACTGGGACGTCCTGGGCCTGTACGCCCGCACCCTCGCCGGGCTGGCGGAGGCCGTGCGGGCCGGCGACGTCGCGAGCGCCGGCATCGACAGCTGGGCGGTGGACTACGCCCTCCTGCGCGGCACGCGCATGCTGGGGGTGCCGTTCCACTACCGCGACGAGCGCACGGCGCGGGGCGTGGCCGCCGTGCACGCCGTCGTCCCGCCCGCAGAGCTCTTCGCCGTCAACGGCCTGCAGCACCTGCCGTTCAACACGGTCTTCCAGCTCGTCGTCGACCGGCTCGACGGCGTCCTCGACGCCGCCGACCGGTTCCTGCTCGTGCCGGACCTGCTCACGTACTGGCTCACCGGCACGGCGGCCGCCGAGCGCACCAACGCCTCCACCACCGGCCTGCTCGACGCGCGCACGGGGGAGTGGAGCACCGGCCTGGCGCGGCGGCTCGGCATCCCCGGTCGGGTCCTGCAGCCCCTGGTGGACCCGGGTGCCGACGCCGGTCCGCTCCTCCCGCACGTCGCCGCGCAGCTCGGGGAGGGGGCCGCCCGGCTTCGGGTCACGACGGTGGGGTCGCACGACACCGCCTCCGCCGTCGTCGCCGTGCCCGCCACCGACGCCGACGTCGCCTACATCAGCTGCGGCACCTGGGGGCTGGTCGGCGTCGAGCTGGAGCACCCCGAGCTCTCCGACGCCGGACGGGCGGCCGGGTTCACCAACGAGCGCGGCGTGGACGGCCGGGTCCGGTACCTGCACAACGTCATGGGCCTGTGGCTGCTCAGCGAGTCGGTGCGGACCTGGGAGGCCGACGGCGGGGAGGTCGACCTGCCCGGGCTCGTCCGCGCCGCCGGTCAGGTCGCTGACCCCGTGCCGATCATCGACGTCGACGACCCGGGGTTCCTGCCGCCGGGCGACATGCCGGCGCGCATCACCGGGTGGTGCCGCGCGCACGGCGTGGAGCCGCCCGCCACCCGGGCGGCGGTGGTGCGCACGATCCTGGCGAGCCTGGCCGACGCGTTCGCCCGCACCGTGCACCGGGCGGCCGAGCTGACCGGGCGGCGCGTGCGCACCATCCACCTCGTCGGTGGCGGTGCCCGCAACGCCGTGCTGTGCCGGCTCACCGCGGCGAGCTCCGGGCTGCCCGTGCTCGCCGGGCCCGTCGAGGCGACGGCGATGGGCAACGCCCTGGTCCAGGCCAGGGCGCTCGGGTTCGTCAGCGGGGACCTCGAGGCGCTGCGCGCGCTGGTCGTGGCCACCCACCCGCCGCAGGAGTTCCGGCCCTGACCGGGGAGCTGTCCGGAACGAGGCTGCCGATGTGGTCGCTGGGAGCGGCCACATGAGCAACGTCGTGCGGGAGACGTGACGGTGAGCCGAGATGTCTCGGTTCGGGGGCATTTCGGGTAGCTGCGCCTCGGGCTCTTGTGTGACGTAGAACACGCTGTTACCTTATGTGAGCGCTCACATCCCGCCTCGCGACGAAGCAGGTGATAGGTCCAGTGCAGTCCCCGAACACCGAAGGAACCCCGCTGCTCCAGGTGCGGTCCGTCTCGAAGTCCTTCCCCGGCGTCAAGGCGCTGAACAACGTCTCGCTCGAGCTGCGCGCCGGAGAGGTCCTCGGCGTCTGCGGCGAGAACGGGGCCGGCAAGTCCACCCTCATGAAGATCCTCACCGGCATCTACGAGCCCGACCCCGGGGGAGAGGTGCTGCTCGACGGGAAGCCGTCGACGGTGACGAACCCGCACGAGGCGCAGGCGGCCGGGCTGGCGATCATCCACCAGGAGTTCCAGCTCGTCCCGGACCAGACCGTCGCCCAGAACATCTACATGGGCCGCGAGCCGCGCCGGTTCCTCGGCCAGGTCATCGACGACCGCCGGCAGGAGCGCGACGCCCGCGCCCTGCTGCGCAGCCTGAAGATCGACATCGATCCCGCCCGCCGCATCCGGGACCTCACGGTGGCCCAGCAGCAGATGGTCGAGATCGCCAAGGCGCTCTCCTTCGACGCCCGCATCCTGATCATGGACGAGCCCACCGCGGCCCTGACCGACTCCGAGATCGAGACGCTGTTCCGGCTCATCCGCGACTTCGTCTCGCCCAGCACCGGCGTCATCTACATCTCGCACCGGATGCCCGAGATCCGGGAGATCACCGACCGGGTCTCCGTCATCCGCGACGGCACCTACGTCGGCACCGTGACGACGGCGGAGACGGAGATCTCGCAGATCATCGCGATGATGGTGGGACGCAAGATCTCCACCGACGTCCGGCCTCCCGAACGGGTGACCGGCGAGCCGGTGCTCGAGGTGGAGGGCCTGAACACCCGGCACCTGCTCCGGGACATCAGCTTCACGCTCCACCGCGGGGAGATCCTCGGTTTCGCCGGGCTCATGGGAGCCGGCCGCACCGAGGTCGCCCGGGCCGTCGTCGGCGCCGACCCCACGACCTCGGGGTCCATCAGGATCAACGGCCGGCCGGTCACCATCCGCACGCCCGCCGACGCGGTCGCGCTCGGCGTCGGCTACCTCTCCGAGGACCGCAAGCGCTACGGGCTCCTGCTCGACCAGTCGGTCCGCGCGAACATCGGACTCTCCTCCCTACGAAGGTTCAGCTCCGGCCTCGGGTTCGTGCGCGAGCGCGGCATCACCGCGGAGGCCGAGAAGCAGGTCAAGGCGCTGCGGATCAAGACCCCGTCGGTGCACCAGCTCGCCCGCAACCTCTCGGGCGGCAACCAGCAGAAGGCGATCATCGGCAAGTGGCTCACCCGTGACTGCGACGTCCTGATCGTCGACGAACCCACCCGAGGCATCGACGTCGGTGCCAAGGACGAGATCTACACCCTGCTCCACGAGCTCGTCAGGCAGGGCAAGTCGGTCATCGTCATCTCGTCCGAGCTTCCCGAGGTGCTGCGCCTCGCCGACCGCGTCGCGGTCATGTGCGAGGGCCGGATCACCGGGACTCTCGACAGGAACGAAGTCACGCAGGAAAGGATCATGGAGTTGGCCACCCTATTCCGCACGGAGACGATGGGAGCGGCGTCGTGAGCGCCGCGGTTCCGGCCGCCCGGCCGGAGGCGGCGGCGCCCGAGACGCCGATCGCCCGACGGCGCTCCGTCAGCATCCAGCAGTTCCTCGCCTTCGGCGCGCTCATCGCCCTCTTCGCCTTCTTCGCCGTCGCGAGCCCGAACTTCCTCAGCACCTCCAACGTCTTCGGCATCCTGCTGGCGGCGTCGGTGACCGGGATCCTCGCGCTCGGGGCCACGTTCATCATCGCCACCGGCGGCATCGACCTCTCGGTCGGCACCGCCATGACGCTGTGCTCCGTCATGACAGCGGTGTTCGCCACGGAGGCGTTCCTGGGCCTGCCCATGCCGCTGGCCGTCCTGCTCGGCATCCTGTTCGGCGCCTTCCTCGGCCTGATCAACGGCCTCAACGTCGCGGTGCTCGGCATCCCGCCCTTCATCGCGACGCTGGCGATGATGATGGCCGCGGCCGGCCTCTCCCTGGTCATCTCCGGGGCGACGCCGCTGTACTTCACCTCGGTGCCCGGCTTCGGGCAGATCGCCCTCGGCACGCTGATCCCCAACGTGCCCAACGCGGTGCTGATCTTCCTCGCGCTCGCCGTCATCGCGGGGGTCCTGCTCAACAAGTCCCTGATCGGCCGCTATGCGCTCTCCATCGGCTCCAACGAGGAGGCCACGCGCATGTCGGGCATCAACACGCGCTCGTGGCTCATCAGGATCTACGTCCTGGCCGGCGTCTTCACCGGCATCGGCGGCGTCGTCATGGCGGCCCGCCTCAACTCGGCCCAGCCGGCCCTCGGCCTGGGCTACGAGCTCGAGGCGATCGCCGCCGTCGTCATCGGCGGCACCTCCCTCTCCGGCGGCCGGGCCTCCGTCCTCGGCACGATCATCGGCGCCATCCTCATGGCCACCCTGAACAACGGCCTGCAGATCATGGCGATCCCGCAGGAGTGGCAGAAGGTCGCCGTGGGTGTCGTCATTCTCGTCGCCGTCTTCGCCGACAACGTGCGCCGGCGCCGCGAGTCCCGCGTGTAGCAGCTGAACGTCCCACCCGTCACGTACGAAGGAGTACCCGATGCGCAAGACCACACTGGCCACCACGATCGTGCTCTCGTCCCTCGCCCTGGCCCTCGGCGCGTGTTCCGACGGCGGAGACGGGGGCGGGGGCGGGGGCGGGGCGACCGCCGGAGGCGGCGGGACCGCGGCCGGCGGCGGCGACGAGATGTACGTGGCGCTGATCTCCAAGGGCTTCCAGCACCAGTTCTGGCAGGCCGTGCGGCAGGGCGCGGAGGACGCCGCCGACGAGCTCGGCGTGCGGGTCACCTTCGACGGGCCGGACACGGAGGCCGACGTCGAGCAGCAGCTCCAGCAGCTGCAGACGGCGCTCTCGGGCAACCCCGACGCCGTCGGCTTCGCCGCCCTCGACTCCGAGGCCTCGATCCCGCTGCTCACCCAGATCGACTCCCAGGGCATCCCGGTGGTGGCGTTCGACTCGGGCGTGGAGTCCGACATCCCCGTCTCGACCGTCGCGACCGACAACAAGGCCGCGGCCGCCGAGGCCGCGAAGCACATGATCGAGCTCACCGGCGGCAGCGGGGACGTCGCCGTGATCTGCCACGACCAGACCTCGCTGACCGGCATCCAGCGCCGTGACGGCTTCGTCGAGGCCATCGAGGAGGACGGCGGCCTCACCATCGTCGACATCCAGTACGGCGGCGGCGACCAGCTCCGTTCCACCGACATCACCAAGGCGATCCTCCAGGCCAACCCCGACCTCGCCGGGATCTACGGCTGCAACGAGGGCTCCGCCATCGGCGTCGTCAACGGCGTGCGCGAGCTGGGCCGCGCCGAGGACATGGCGGTCGTCGGGTTCGACTCCGGCAAGGGCCAGATCGAGGCCATCAAGGACGGCACCATGGACGGCGCCATCACCCAGGACCCGTACCAGATCGGCTACCAGACCGTCGAGACGGCCGTGAAGGCGGTCAACGGCGAGGAGGTCGAGGAGACCGTCGACACCGGCTTCTACTGGTACGACGAGACCAACATGGAGGACGAGGAGATCGCTCGCGCCCTCTACGAGTGAGCCAGGCGGTCGCCGGCCCGGGGCCCGGGCCGGCGACGCCGCACCAGGTCGATCCTGGCACCACGCCCGGACCGGCGACTCCGCACCAGATCGATCCCGGCACCACGCCCGGACCGGCCGACCGGTCCGGCCGGCCACGCGCGCGCCCGCCCACCAGCGGGAGGAGGGAGGAGCCCAGATGGCAGCG
The DNA here is from genome assembly GCF_039537705.1 of Georgenia daeguensis. Classification (NCBI taxonomy): domain Bacteria; kingdom Bacillati; phylum Actinomycetota; class Actinomycetes; order Allobogoriellales; family Allobogoriellaceae; genus Georgenia; species Georgenia daeguensis. The sequence continues at coordinate 84,517 of NZ_BAABBA010000005.1, read as the reverse complement.
ACCACGACCGTCGCGGCGGTGGACCTCGGGTCCAGCTCGGGCCGCGTGGTGGCCGGCCGGTACGACGGCGCCGCGGTGCGCCTGGACGAGGTGCACCGGTTCGCCGTCCAGGTCCAGGAGGCCGACGGCGCGCTGTGGTGGGACGTCGAGGCCATCCTCGCCGAGGTGCGCCACGGTCTGGCCCGCGCCGCCCGGCACGGCCCCCTCGACGCCGTCTCGGTCGACGGCTGGGGCGTCGACCACGCCCTGCTGCGGGCGGACGGGACCCTCGCCGCACCCGTGCGCGCCTACCGGGACCCGCGCACCGCGGACGTCCCTGCCCAGCTCGCCGGACGCGCGCCCGACCTGCTGCTGTGGCGGCTGACCGGGGTGCGGCCCGACCCGATCAACACCACGCACCAGCTGGTCGCCGGCCTGCGCGACGACCCCGCCCTGCGGGAGGAGGTCGACGCCGTCCTCATGCTCCCCGACTACGTCGCCCACCGCCTGGGCGGCGAGCGCGGGTGGAGCCGGGCCATCTGCTCCACCTCCGGGCTGTGCGCGCCGGGCGCCAGGGACTGGTCCACCGAGGTGATGGACCTGCTCGGCCTCGACCCCGCCTGGTTCGGCCCGCTGAGCGACGAGCGCACCGCCGTCGGCACCCTCGCCGACGACCCCCGGACCCCGCTGCTGCGCGCCGGCAGCCACGACACGGCGTGCGCGGTGCACGCCCTGCCGCCCGGCGACGGCGACCGCGCCTTCCTCTCCTCCGGGAGCTGGTCCCTCGTCGGCGTCGAGCGGGACGAGGCGCTGCTCGACCCCGCCGCCCTCGAGGCCGGGTTCACCAACGAGGTCCGCACCGACGGCGGCGTCCGCCTGCTGAAGAACCTCACCGGGCTGTGGATCCTCCAGGAGTGCCAGCGCCAGTGGCTGGCCCAGGGGCTCCGCGCCGAGCCGGCCGAGCTCGTGGCGGAGGCGCGCGCGGCGGACTCCCTCGGCGTCGTCCTCGACCCCGCCCACCCCGACCTCGCCCGCCCCGGCCCCATGGCCGACCGGGTCGCCGAGCACCTCCGCCGGCTCGGCGCCGCCCCGGCCGACCGGGCGCAGCTGGTCCGGGCCGTCCTGGAGTCGCTCGCCGCGGCGTACGCCCGCTCCGTCGAGCAGCTCGCCCGCCTCACCGGGACCCGGCCGGGCCATCTCGTGGTGGTCGGCGGCGGCGCGCGCAACACCCTGCTCTCGGAGATGACCGCGGCCGCCTGCCGCATCCCGGTGCTGGTCGGGCCCGTCGAGGCCTCCGCCGCCGGCTCGGTGCTGGCGCAGCTGGAAACCCTCGGCCACCTCGCCGGCCGCGACGACGGCGCCCGCGCCCTCGCCGCCTCCGCCCCGCCCACCCTCATCGACCCCGGCGACGTCGACCCGGCCCTGCGCCGGCTCGCCGACCTCGCCGCCCGCTGACGACCGGAAGGACCTCACGAGAGATGTCAACCGAGGAGAAGGACCTGCGCGAGCAGATCTGCGACGTGGGCCGCAACCTGTGGCAGCGGCAGATGGTCGCCGCGAACGACGGCAACATCAGCGTCCGGCTGTCGACCGGCGAGATCCTGTGCACCCCGGCGTCGGTGTCGAAGGGCTCCCTCACGCCGGAGAAGATCGCCAAGGTCGACGCCGACGGGCAGGTGCTCGAGATGACCGCGCCCTTCCGTCCCTCGACCGAGGTCCGGATGCACCTGAAGGTCTACGAGGCTGACCCCGGTGTGAGGGCCGTCGTCCACGCCCACCCGATGTACGGCACCGTCTTCGCCGTCAAGGGCGAGGCGCTGACGCTGAAGATGCTGCCGGAGTCGGTCATCCACATGCCCGAGATCCCGCTCGCGCCGTACGCCACGCCGTCCACGGACGCGCTCGGCGAGGTGGTGGTGCCCTTCGTGCCCACGCACCACGGGTGCCTGCTCGAGCAGCACGGCGCCCTGACCTGGGGCGCCGACCTCTCCGACGCCTACCTCGCGATGGAGCGGCTGGAGTACACGGCCAAGGTGACGTACCTGCTGCGGCTGATCGGCGGCGAGCGCGAGCTGCCTGCGGAGGCCGTCGCCACGCTGGTCGGGCTGCGCTCCCAGTACGGGCGATGACCGGGCAGCATCGGCGATGACCGGGCGGACGCGGACGGAGGAGAGAGGTGCCGGGGGGATGACAGCGAAGAACATCGTGATGGCCGACGTCGCCCGCGCGGCGGGCGTGTCGCTGCAGACCGTGAGCCGCGTGCTCAACGGGTCGACGGCGGTGAGCGAGTCCACCCGCTCGACGGTGCTGCGCCTCGTCGACGAGCTCGGCTACCGGCCCAACCTCCAGGCCCGCTCCCTCGCCTCCCGCCGCACGAACCTCCTCGGCATCCTCGTGGTCGGCACGGTCTACCACGGTCTCGCCTCGACGCTGCTGGCCGTCGAGGAGGCGGCCCGGCGCGCCGGGCTGCTGGTCACCATCACCCGGGTGGCGGCGGACGACGCGGTCGGCGTGGCGGGCGCCATGGCGCGCATCGCGAGCCAGCGGCCGGAGTGCGTGATCGTGGTCGCCCAGCACGGCGCCACCGTCCCCGAGCTCCTCGCCCACCACGACGGCATCCCCATGGTCCTGCTCCTCTCCGGCCAGCACGACCTGCCCGGCGTCGCGACGGTGTCCATCGACCAGGAGTCGGGCGTCCGCGCGGTGCTGGAGCACCTGCGCGAGCGCGGCTGCCGCACCGTCACGCACGTCGCGGGGCCACGGAGCTGGACCGACGCCACCTCCCGCGCCGAGATCCTCGAGCGGCTGGCCCCCACCCTGGGCATGGTCGCCACCGTCGTCGACGCCAACTCCTGGGACGCCGAGGACGGTCACCGCGTCGGGCGGCGGATCGCCGCCGGGCCGCTGCCGGACGCCGTCGTCGCCTCCAACGACCTCCTCGCCCTCGGGGTCCTCGCGGCCCTGCGCGAGGCGGGGACGCGGGTGCCGGAGGACGTCGTCGTGACCGGGTTCGACGACGTCCCCGGGGCCGGGTTCTTCGACCCGCCGCTGACCACGGTCCGGCAGGACTTCGCCGCACTGGGCGCCGGTGCGGTGCGCTGCGCCCGGGAGCTGTGCGACGGCGGACCGACCCGCGACCTCCGGGTCGCACCCCAGCTCGTGGTGCGGGCCAGCACGGGACGGGCGACATGAGCCTCGTCGTCGCCCACGACCTGGGCACCAGCGCGGACAAGGCGTCCCTCCACGACGCCGGCGGCCGGCTGCTCGGCTCCGTCACCGTGCCCTACCCGACCGTCCACGGCCCGGCGGGGGAGGCGGAGCAGGACCCGCACGACTGGACCGGCGCCGTCGCCGCCGCCACCCGCGACCTGCTCGCCGCGACCGGCCGCGGACCGGACGAGGTGGACGGGGTCGTCGTGTCCGGCCACATGCAGGGCGCGGTCCTCCTCGACGCGCAGCTCGAGCCGGTGCGCCCGGCGCTGATCTGGGCGGACCGGCGCAGCACCGCCCAGGCCGTGCGGGCCGCCGAGCTGGTCGCCCCCGCCGAGGTCTACGCCCGCACCGGGCACCGCCTCTCCGAGAGCTACACGCTGGCCAAGGCGCTGTGGGTGGCCGAGGAGGAGCCGGCGGCGTTCGCGCGCGCCGAGCACCTCGTGCAGGCCAAGGACTACGTCGTCGCCCGGCTCACCGGCACCGTCCGCACCGACCCGTCCGACGCCTCCGGCACGAACCTGTACCTGCTGCAGGAGGGGCGGTGGTGGACCGAGCTCGCCGAGGCCGCCGGGCTGCCCACCCGCCTGCTGCCCGAGATCGTCCCCTCGACCACCGTGGTGGGCGGCCTCACCGCCGCCGCGGCCGCCGCCGCCGGCCTGCGCGCCGGCACCCCGGTGGTGCTCGGGGGCGGGGACGGTCCGATCGCCTCGGTGGGCGCCGGGTCCCTCGGCCCCGACGACGACCCGTACCTGTGCCTGGGCTCCTCGGCCTGGATCGCGCTCGCCGCGGACCGCCCGGCCCTGGACCCGGCCCGCCGGACCATGACCTTCGCCCACGTCGTCCCCGGGCGGTTCGTGCCGATCGCCACGATGCAGGCCGCCGGCGCCGCGCTGTCCTGGCTCGCGGCCGCCGTCGGCGACGACGTGGCGCGGCTGCTCGACGACGCCGCCGGCGTGCGGGCAGCGGAGGAGGGGTTGTTCTTCCTGCCGCACCTGATGGGCGAACGCGCGCCGCTGTGGACCCCGCACGCCCGCGGCGCCTTCGTCGGGCTCGCCCCGCACCACGGCCGCGCCCACCTCACGCGGGCGGTGCTCGAGGGCGTCGCGCACAACCTGCGCAGCTGCCGCACGGCGCTGCAGGCCGCCGGGCAGCGGGTGGACCGCCTCCAGGTGATCGGCGGAGGCGCGCGCTCCGGCGTCTGGCTGCAGGTCCTCACCGACGTCCTCGGCGTGCCGGTGCTGCGCCGCAGCGTCGACGCGGAGGCGGGCAGCCTCGGCGCGGCCGTCACCGGCCTCGTGGGCCTCGGCGCCCTCCCGGACTTCGCCGCCGCTCGCACGCTGAGCGAGATCACCGACGTCCTGGAGCCGGAGCGCGACCCGCAGCCGGCCGAGGACCTGCACGACCGCTTCGAGGCCGCCCGCGACGCCCTGCTGCCCTGGTTCGAGGCGGGCCTCGCCCGACCGACTGTCCCCACCACCCGCCTCGGAGGCTGACGATGCTCGACCTCTTCCTCGACAGCGCCGACCTCGCCGAGGTCGAGCCGCTGCTCGCCACCGGCCTCTTCGCCGGCGTGACCACCAACCCCACCCTCCTCGCCCGCGCAGGCGTCGGCTCCGACCGCCTGCCCGCCGTCGTCGAGCGCATGCGCGCCGCCGGCGCCCGCACCCTCTTCGTCCAGACCTGGGGCGCGACCACCGAGGACCTGCTCCGCAACGCCCGCGAGATCCGGGACCGGTGCGGCGACGTCGGCATCAAGATCCCCGTCACCCCGGCCGGGATCGCCGCCACCCGCGCGCTGGCGGACGGCGGCGTCGTCACGCTCGTCACCGCGGTCTACAACCACGTGCAGGTGCTCCCCGCCGTCGCCGCCGGGGCGACGTTCGTGGCGCCCTACGTCGGACGGATGACGGACAACGGCCGCGACGGCGTCGGCGAGGTCCTCACCATGCAGCGGATCCTCGACGCGGTCGGCTCGTCGACCCGGCTGCTCGTGGCGTCCCTGCGGTCCCCGGCCGACGTCGCCCGCCTCGCCGCCGGGGGCGTCGACTGCTTCACCATCGCGCCGGCGATGTGGGAGCAGCTCCTCGACGAACCCCTGACCACCGAGGCGGTGCGCGTGTTCGAGGACGACGTCGCCCGGACCCGCGCCCCGCACGCCGGGCACCGCTGACCACCACCCACCAGGAGGAAACCCCGTGCTACTCGGACCGCTCACCCACCCCGGCCTCGTGCACGCGCTCGCCTCCGCGGGCCACGGCGCCCAGGTGCTGCTCGCCGACGGCAACTACCCGCACTCCACCGGCGCCGCCGCCGGTGTGCCGCGGATCCACCTCAACCTCGCCCCCGGGCTCCTCGACGTCGACCAGGTGCTCGAGGTGCTCCGGGCCGCCGTCCCGATCGAGGCGGCCGCGGTGATGGCGCCCGGAGGCGGGGAGACCGTGCCCGCGCACCACGGGTACCGGGCGCAGCTGGGGGAGACGGTGGCGTGGCGCGAGCTGGGCCGGTTCGAGTTCTACGAGGCCTGCCGCGGGCCCGACCTCGCCGCCGTCGTCGCCACCGGCGACCAGCGCCTGTACGCCAACCTGCTGCTCACGCTCGGCGTGCGCGAGCCCGGGGCCTGAGGGGGAGCCGTGGCACAGAGCGCCCTCTTCGGGATCGACATCGGGACCTCCAGCACCAAGGCCGTCCTGGTCGGACTCGACGGGCAGGTCCTGCGCACCGCGGTCCGCGAGCACCCGGTGGACCGGCCCCACCCCGGCCACGTGGAGATGAACGCCGAGGTCTGGTGGGACGAGCTCGCCTCCCTGGCCGAGGAGCTGACCGGCGACGGCGCCCACGAGGTGATCGCCGTCGGCGTCTCGGGGATGGGGCCGTGCGTCCTGCTCGTCGACGCCGAGGACCGGCCCGTCCGGCCCGCCATCCTCTACGGCGTCGACACCCGCGCGGGCGAGGAGATCACGCTGCTCGGGGAGCGGCTGGGGGCCGAGCAGATCTACGCGCGCACCGGCACGGCCCTGTCGAGCCAGGCCGGCGGGCCCAAGATCCTCTGGGTCTCCCGCCAGGAGCCGGAGCGGTACCGCCGGGCGCGGCGGCTCCTCATGCCCGCGTCCTACCTGGTGCGCCGCCTCACCGGCGAGTACGTCCTGGACCACCACTCCGCCAGCCAGTGCACCCCGATGTACGACCCGCACGCCTCCGCCTGGCTCGAGGACTGGGCGCAGGTGTGCGCCCCGGGCCTCGAGCTGCCGCGGCTGCTGTGGCCCGGGGACGTGGCCGGCCGCACGACGACGGCGCTCGCGGGCATCCCCGCCGGCGTGCCGGTGGTGGCCGGGACGATCGACGCGTGGACCGAGGCGGTCAGCGTCGGCGCCCAGCGCCCGGGCGACCTGTTCCTCATGTACGGCACCACGATGTTCCTCGTCTGCACCACCGAGGCCGTGGTCACCCACCCGGTGATGTGGTCCACCGCCGGGGCCTTCCCCGGCACCCACTGCCTCGCCGGCGGCATGGCCACCTCCGGCGCCATCACGGCCTGGCTTCGCGACCTCACCGGCACCCCGGACTTCGGCGCGCTGGTCGAGGAGGCCCGCTCGTCGGGCCCCGGCGCCCGCGGGCTGCTGGTCCTGCCCTACTTCGCGGGCGAGCGCACCCCCGTGCAGGACGCGGACGCACGCGGCGCCATCCTCGGCCTGACGGTCTCGCACACCCGCGGCGACCTCTACCGCGCCGTGCTCGAGGCCACCGCCCTGGCGGTGCGGCACAACGTGGAGGTCATGCGCGAGGCGGGCGCCCGCATCGACCGCGTGGTCGCCGCGGGCGGCGGCACCCAGGGCGACCTGTGGCCGCAGATCGTCTCCGACGTCACCGGGCTGGACCAGGTGCTGCCCCGGACCACGGTCGGGGCGAGCCTGGGCGCCGCGTTCCTCGCCGCGGCCGCCGTCGCCGAGGCCGACATCGACGCCTGGAACCCCCCGCGCGCCACCATCACGCCCCACCGCGACCTGACCACCCGCTACGACGAGCTGTACGCCCTCTACCGCGCCGCCTACCCGGCGACCGCGGAGATCTCGCACGCCCTCGCCCGGGTCCAGCGCGCCGACGGCTGACCCGCCGCCCCACCGAAGGAGAACCTGACATGACCAGCACCACGTACGAGTTCCCGGCACCGGCCGCCGTGCCGGAGGCGCCGGAGAAGGTGGTCTACCTGACCACGAGCGGCGACCTGCGCGAGCCCGCGAACAAGGCCGGGTGGCCCACGCAGGAGGCGTTCGAGTCCCTGCTGCGCGGCGCGGTGGAGAGGGAGGGGTGGACGCTGCGCCGTGCCTTCGACGTCGACCCGGTCAAGGGCCACGGGTTCGTCACCAGCCAGCGGCAGGGCATCGAGACCTTCCGGGCCGTCCCGCCGGACGCGCCGGTCATCGTGGCGACGACGATCTGGCAGTACTCCCACCACGTGCTGCCCGGGCTGCGCACGCACCGCGGGCCGATCCTCACGGTCGCGAACTTCGCTCCCGACTGGCCGGGCCTGGTGGGGCTGCTCAACCTCAACGCCTCGCTGACCAAGGCCCAGGTGCCGTACTCGACGCTGTGGACCGTCGACGGCACCGACGAGTGGTTCCTCGGCGCCCTGCGGACCTGGCTGGAGACCGGGAGCGTCGAGCACGACACCTCCCACGTGCGCGACCTGACGCTGCCGGACTCCGAGGAGGCACGGCTGGGCCGCGCCCTGGCCGAGCAGCTGCGCACCGAGAAGGCGATCGTCGGCGTCTTCGACGAGGGCTGCATGGGCATGTACAACGCGATCATCGACGACGAGCTGCTCAACCCGCTGGGCATCTACAAGGAGCGGCTCTCCCAGTCCGAGCTCTTCGCGCAGATGCAGACCGTGCCCGACGACGAGGCCCGGGCCGTGGGGCAGTGGCTCACCGACGCGGGCATGACGTTCCGGTTCGGCACCGACCCGGACACCGAGCTCACCGAGGACCAGGTGATGTGGCAGTACAAGATGTACGTCGCCGCCCTGCGCCTCTCCGACGACTTCGGCCTCGACGCCGTCGGCATCCAGTACCAGCAGGGACTCAAGAACGTCTGCCCCGCCTCCGACCTCGTCGAGGGACTGCTCAACAACGTCGAGCGCCCCCCGGTGCGGAGCCGGGACGGCTCCCGGGTGCTGTACGAGGGGCGGGCCCTGCCGCACTTCAACGAGGTGGACGAGGGCGTGGCCGTCGACGCGCTCATCACCAACCGGGTCTGGACCGCGATGGGCCTCGACCCCGCCACCACGCTGCACGACGTGCGCTGGGGCGAGGACCACGACGGGCAGTTCGTCTGGGTCTACGAGATCTCCGGGTCCGTCCCGCCCTCGCACTTCGCCGGCGGCTACGCCGACGCCGAGGGCTGGCGGCAGAGCCCGGTGTTCTTCCCCCAGGGCGGCGCCACGATCAAGGGCGTCTCCAAGCCGGGCGAGATCGTCTGGTCGCGGGTGTACATCGAGGGCGGGGAGCTGCACGTCGACCTCGGCCGCGCCGGCGTCGTCGAGCTGCCGCCCGAGGAGACCGAGCGGCGCTCGCGGCTGACCAACCCCGAGTGGCCCATCGCCCACGTCGTCCTGCGCGGCATCACCCGCGACCAGTTCATGGCCCGCCACAAGGCCAACCACGCCCAGCTCGTCTACGCCCCCGACGCCGCCACCGCCGACAAGGCGCTGGTGGCCAAGGCCGCCATGTTCGACGCCCTGGGCGTCCACGTCCACCTCTGCGGCGACGTCGCCGTCCGATAGGAGCACCATGACCACCGAGACCACCACGCCGCTCGAGGGGCGGGTCGCCGTCATCACCGGCGCCAGCTCCGGGATCGGCGCCGCCCTCGCCGCCCAGCTCCACGCCCAGGGCGTGCGGCTCGGCCTGCTCTCCCGTGCCGGGGCCGACCTCGGCCTCGCCGGCGCGCTCGGGATCGCGTGCGACGTCCGCTCCGCCGACGCGGTCGAGGACGCCGTCGCCCGGGTCGCCGGCGAGCTCGGCGTGCCCGACATCGTCGTCGCCAACGCCGGGGTCGGGCACTACGCCGACTTCGTCGACACCCCGCTCGAGCGCTCCGTGGAGATGATCGAGACCAACCTGCTGGGCACCATCCACCTCTACCGCTCCGCGGTGCCGCGCATGCTCGACGCCGGCGTGCAGGGCGACCTCGTCACGGTCGCCAGCGAGGCGGGCCGGCGCGGCTTCCCCGGCGAGGCCGTCTACTGCGCCTCCAAGTTCGGGCAGGTGGGGCTGAGCCGGGCGCTCGACGGCGAGCTGCGGGAGAAGGGCATCCGCGTCACCGTGCTGTGCCCCGGCGGGGTGCACACCGAGTTCGCCGTCGGCGGCGGGCGCGGGCGCAGCCACGACGACCCCACGGTGCAGGCCATGATGACGGCCGAGGACGTCGCCGACCTCGCCGTCTACGCGGTGACCCGCCCGCGCGGCATGCGCCTGACCGAGCTCGCCCTGCGACCCATGTCCGAGGCCATCTGGGGCTGACCCCCTCCCGTTCTCGCGAGACGTCTGAGCGAGGACCCGGAAATCTGAGAGAGGTTCGCATGACATCCGCACCCGAGCAGCTGATCGCCCGCTCCAACCGGCTGGGCGCCGACCCGCGCAACACCAACTACGCCGGCGGCAACACCTCCGCCAAGGGCACCGACACCGACCCGGTGACCGGCCAGGACGTCGAGCTGCTCTGGGTCAAGGGCTCCGGCGGCGACCTCGGCACCCTCACCGGGAAGGGCCTGGCCGTCCTGCGCCTGGACCGGATGCGCGCCCTGGTCGGGGTGTACCCGGGCGTGGACCGCGAGGACGAGATGGTCGCCGCGTTCGACTACTGCCTCCACGGCCGCGGCGGCGCGGCGCCGTCGATCGACACCGCCATGCACGGCCTGGTCGACGCCCCGCACGTGGACCACCTCCACCCCGACTCGGGCATCGCCGTCGCCACCTCCGCCGACGGCGAGCGCCTGACCCGGGAGATCTTCGGCGACCGCGTGGTGTGGGTGCCGTGGCGACGGCCCGGGTTCCAGCTCGGGCTGGACATCGCGGCGATCAAGGAGGCCAACCCCCGGGCGATCGGGTGCGTGCTCGGCGGGCACGGCGTCACCGCCTGGGGCGACACCTCGGAGGAGTGCGAGGCCCGCTCCCTGGAGATCATCCGCACCGCGGAGGAGTTCATCACCCGGCGCACCGCCGCGCTCGAGCTCGAGGGCCGTCATCCGTTCGGCGCCGTGCGCCCGGGCTTCGACCCCCTGCCCGACGACGAGCGGCGCACCCGGGCGGCCCGGCTCGCGCCGGTGATCCGCGGCCTGGCGTCCACCGACGCCCCGCAGGTCGGGCACTTCACCGACTCCGCCGTCGTCCTGGACTTCCTCGCCCGCGAGAAGCTCGGCCCTCTGGCGGAGCTGGGGACCTCGTGCCCGGACCACTTCCTGCGCACCAAGGTCCGGCCGCTCGTCCTCGACCTGCCCGCCACCGCCTCCCTCGAGGACGCCACCGCCCGGCTGCGCGAGCTGCACGAGACCTACCGCGCCGACTACGCCGCCTACTACGACCGGCACGCCGGCCCGAACTCCCCGCCCATGCGCGGCGCCGACCCGGCGATCGTGCTCGTCCCCGGGGTGGGCATGTTCTCCTTCGGGAGGAACAAGCAGACCGCGCGCGTGGCGGGGGAGTTCTACGTCAACGCGATCAACGTCATGCGGGGCGCGGAGGCCATCTCGACCTACGCCCCGATCGACGAGTCGGAGAAGTTCCGCATCGAGTACTGGGCGCTGGAGGAGGCGAAGCTCCGCCGGATGCCCCCGGCCAAGCCGCTGGCCACCCGGATCGCGCTGGTCACCGGGGCGGCGTCGGGGATCGGGCGGGCGACGGCGGAGCGGCTCGCCGCGGAGGGCGCGTGCGTCGTCGTCGCCGACCTGGACCAGGCCAAGGCCCAGGAGGTGGTGGACGCCCTCGGCGGGCCCGACGTCGCCGTCGCCGTCCGGGCGGACGTGACCCGCGAGGACGACGTCGCGGCCGCCGTCGACGCCGCGTGCCTCGCCTTCGGCGGGGTCGACCTCGTGGTGAACAACGCCGGCCTGTCCATCTCCAAGCCGCTGCTGGAGACCACGGCGGCGGACTGGGACCTGCAGCACGACGTCATGGCGCGCGGGTCCTTCCTCGTCTCGCGCGAGGCCGCCCGGGCGATGATCGCGCAGGAGATGGGCGGGGACATCGTCTACATCGCGTCCAAGAACTCCCTGTTCGCGGGGCCGAACAACATCGCCTACTCCGCCACCAAGGCCGACCAGGCGCACCAGGTGCGGCTGCTCGCCGCCGAGCTGGGCGAGCACGGCATCCGCGTCAACGGCATCAACCCCGACGGCGTGGTCCGCGGCTCGGGCATCTTCGCCGGCGGGTGGGGCGCGCAGCGGGCGAAGGTCTACGGCGTGGAGGAGGCCGAGCTGGGGAAGTACTACGCCCAGCGCACGCTGCTCAAGCGCGAGGTGCTGCCCGAGCACGTGGCCGCCGCCGTGTTCGCGCTCACCGGCCCGGACCTGGTCCAGACGACCGGCCTGCACGTGCCCGTGGACTCGGGGGTGGCGGCGGCCTTCCTGCGCTGAGGGCCGGGCGGGCGCGGGGCGTACGCCGCTGCGCACCACACGGGCGCCGGACCGTCGTGCCGAAAGGTATGGGGCGGGGTACCCCGTGTCCCTAACCCGTCCGGGCCGCGCTACCCCATCACCCTGACCAGGGGCGGGGGTGAGGGAATTGGATCACCCCGCATTCAGCGGGGGGAGCCGGTCCCGAACGCGGCCATTGCTGCTGAAGTGGGCTCCTCACCCGACCGACGACACCGGGGCAGGAGCGGCGATGCTGAAGCGTGTATCACGGCCCGGGCCGCTCGCGGCCCCGCGCCCCGCCGGGCACGCGACCATGGACCGCGTCCTGACCACCACCGCCCGGATGCTCCGCGCGGTGCCGGAGCTGGACCAGCCGCGCACGCGCGCGGCGCGGGCTGCCGGCACCCGGGCGGTCTGGCTCTGGATGTGGCCGGCGCTGGCCCCCGACCCCGGCGGGCCGTGGGACCGGCGCTACCGTGCCGTGCTGGCGCTGACCGACCTCGTGCTGGTGGTCGTGGCGCTGCGGGTGGCCGCACTGACCCGGTTCGGCAGCAACCCGAACAACCTCGAGCTGGGCCCGCTGGAGCTGGGGTACGACGCCGTCGGCGTGCTGATCGCCGTCGTCTGGTTCGTCAGCCTGAGCGCCTTCGACACCCGCAAGCGGCGCCTGATCGGGGCGGGGCTGGAGGAGTACCGCCGGGTCCTCGTCGCCACGCTGGCCGCGTTCGGCGGGATCGCCATCGTCTCCTACCTGGGCCCGGTCGAGCTCTCCCGGGGCGTCTTCGTCGTCGCCCTCCCCGTCGGCCTTCTGCTGGTCCTCGCGGGCCGGCTCGCGTGGCGCAAGTGCCTGTCCCGCGTGCGCAAGCAGGGCCGGGCGCTGACCGGCACCGTGGTCGTCGGGGACGCCGACGAGGTGGCGTGCGCCGTCGACCGGATGCTCAAGCACCCCGAGGCCGGGTACGCGCCCGTGGCGGTCTCCCTCACCGGCTCCGAGCTGGGTGGGGTGACCGGCACGCCGCCGGTGCCCGAGCTGCCGCGCGTCTCCCTGGACGAGCTCCGGCTGGCCGCCCGCGACCCCCGCCTCGGTGCGGTGCTGATCGCCGGCAGGATGCCGTCGAACGAGGTCAAGGAGCTCGCCTGGGAGCTGGAGGAGGGGGCGGCCGAGCTGCTGCTCGTCTCCCAGCTCACCGACGTGGCGGGCCCGCGCATCCACCAGAGCCCGGTCGACGGGCTGCCCGTGGTCCACGTCGACCTGCCCAGGTTCTCCGGGGCCGAGCACGTGGTCAAGCGGACCATGGATGTGGTCTTCGCGTCCGCGGCCCTCATCCTGCTCGCCCCGCTCTACGCCGCGGTGGCTCTGGCGATCAAGGTCGACGACGGCGGGCCGGTCTTCTTCCGCCAGGAGCGGGTGGGCCAGAACGGCCGGCCGTTCCACATGCACAAGTTCCGCTCCATGGCGGTCGACGCCGAGGCCCGGCTCGCCGACCTCATGGACCGCGGGCTCGGCGACGGCGTGCTGTTCAAGATCGCCGACGACCCCCGCATCACCCGGGTGGGCCAGTTCCTGCGCCGGCACTCCCTCGACGAGTTCCCCCAGTTCTGGGACGTGCTGCGCGGCCGGATGAGCGTGGTGGGCCCGCGGCCGCCGCTGCCCCACGAGGTGGCGCAGTACGAGCGGCACGTCCACCGCAGGCTGCTCATCAAGCCGGGCGTCACGGGGCTGTGGCAGGTGTCGGGCCGCTCGGACCTCTCGTGGGAGGAGAGCGTGCGGCTGGACCTCAGCTACGTGGAGAACTGGTCGCTGAGCGGGGACCTGATCCTCGTCCTGAAGACGGTGCGCGAGGTTTTCAAGGGGCGCGGCGCGTACTGAAGAATGCTTCGGTGCCCTCGTACCGCGTGCGTCTGATCGTCGGCCTCCTCCACCCGGGCGTCGCGCCCGAGCTGCTGCTGCCCGAGGCGGCCGGCGCGGCCGCTGAGACCACCACCGTCGAGGCGAAGGACGTGGGCATCGTGGCCGGCCGGCCGCAGATCACCGTGCGCTTCACCGCCGCCGACGACGGCGAGGCGCGCCTCGTGGCCGCGCGGGTGCACGAGACCGCACGTGGCCTGGCGGAGGTGAGCGGGCCGGCACTGACCCAGCGCGTGGGCGGGCGCTGGCGGGACGTGTAGCCGCCGGGCCGCGCCCGTGAGGACCGCCATCTGTGCCGAGGGCGACCGACCAGGACGCAGTCTTCGGCGGAGATGGCGGTCGCCAGGCTCGGCAGGCATCGTCGGTGCTCGCCGCCGCCGGGCCGCGCCCGCGGCCCGCCGGCCCCCCGGAGGTGGGACCGACGAGCCGCGACGGCGATCAGAGCCCTCGGGAGCTCAGGCGGCGAGGGTGCGGCGGCCGATCACTGCCGCGCCGCCCGCGAGGAGCAGGACCGCGAGACCGCCAGTGGCGGTGGTGCTGATCCCCGTGTCGGCGAGCGCGTCGCGATCGGAGCCGGCCGGCACCGACGCTGCCGCGGTGGCAGCTGTCGAAGCGGCTGCCGCCGAAGCGGCTGCTACGGAGCCGAGCGGCTCCGAACCGATCCCGCCTCCGAGAACCGCACCGACGCCGAAGCGGCCACCGGCGCTGACGCCGGAGGACAGCACGCCGGACTCGCCCGACCCGTCGGGATCGGCTGGGGTGAGCGGCGCGCCCGCGGGCGAGTCCGGGGAGATCGGCTCACCGGGGACGCTCGGGTCGCCCGGAGCAGCCTGGCCGCTCGGGTCGGTGGGAGCGGCCGGGGTGCTCGGCTCGGCGGGCGAGAGGTCACCCGAGACGGCGTCGCCGCCGACGCTGACGGCGACGCCGCCGACGGTCACCGGTGCGGTGACCGGGGCGACGACGTCGGTGTCGGTGAGGACGTCCCCGGCCAGCGCACCGCCGTCGGTGCTGTCGGTGCTGTCCGTGACGGTGACGTCGCCGGGGGTGGCCGCGGGGGTGCCACCGTCAGACTGGGTGCTCGCGTCGCCGAGGACGCTGACGGCCACGCCGTCGACGGTCACCGGTGCGGTGACCGGGGCGACGACGTCGGTGTCGGTGAGGACGTCCCCGGCCAGCGCACCGCCGTCGGTGCTGTCGGTGCTGTCCGTGACGGTGACGTCGCCGGGGGTGGCCGCGGGGGCGGCACCGTCGGACTGGGTGCTCGCGTCGCCGAGGACGCTGACGGCCACGCCGTCGACGGTCACCGGTGCGGTGACGGGGGCGACGACGTCGGTGTCGGTGAGGACGTCCCCGACCAGTGCGCTGCCCTCGGAGCTGTCCTCCGGGGCGTCGGCGACCGCCACGTCCTGCCCGCTGGCGGGTCGGGAGCCGGCGCACTCGGCGTCGGCGTCGCCGACGACGGCGACGGAGGTGCAGCCGACGGTCACCGGTGCGGTGACGGGTGCGACGACGGTGATGTCCTCGGCGACGTCGCCGACCAGTGCGCCGCCGTCGTCGGGCTCGGCGTCCGCGGAGGCGCCGGTGACGGTGACCTCGGGCGGGGCCGGTGCGGGGGCGGCCCCGCCGGACTCGGTGGTGGCGTCGCCCAGCACGCCGACGTCGACGCCGTCGACGGTCACCGGTGCGGTGACGGGGGCGACGACGGTGACGTCGTCGGCGATGTCGCCGACCAGGCCGTCGGTGGCGGCGTGTGCCGCGGCGGTGCCGGCGACCATGAGACCGCCGGTCAGGAGCGCTGTGCGCAGCGCTCGGCGAAGGTAGATACGCATGGGACTTCCTCCTGGCTGATGGGTTGGTGCGCGCGTGGGCGCGCCTGTCGGCACGGCGGCCGAGGGGCCGCCATGCCCCCGTCAGTCAGGGGCTACGGAGATCTCGAGCAGGACCTCGAGGAAGGCCGACGGCGGGGCCGCGGCGGGAGAGAGACTCAGGTCGTTCGGGGGCAGGTCGAGGCTGCGCGCCAGGTCGGCGTCGGCGGAGCCGGCCCCGTGGGAGGTGCCGGCGGAACCGGGTGGTGCCGGAACGCGAGACGGCGGGCTGGGCGACGTGGAGCCGTCGGTAACGGCTCCGGGAACTGCACCGTCCTGGCTTCCCGCGGCGATCGGCGCCGCAGTGGCGACGCGGACTGCTCGACCGGCCTCGCTCGCATCGGCGGCCCCACCGGCTGCCCGGTCGGGCGGCGGAGCTGCTGATGAGACCGGGCTGGGGGCAGGTCCTGCGTCGATCGACGGTCCCGCGCCGGGGTTCACGCCAGCCGGCACGTCGTCGACCTCAGGGTTCTGGCTCAGGCCGGGGGCCGGGCTGTCCGCGACGGGCAGCAGGGGCACCAAGACCTCGGTGACCGGACCGCTGACGGGCTCCAGCGCGTCGGTGACGGGTCGGACGACGCCGTTCACCACAGGAGCGAGGACGTCGGTGACCGCGTTCGTCACCGGCGTCAGTTCCTCGACCACGGGTGCGGCGACGTTCTCGGCCACCGGGGCGACCACCTGCTCGACAGCAGGGGCGACGCCCACGACCGCGGGCGCGACGACGTCGCGGACGGCTGGCTCGACGACCGCAGCGGAGGGCTCGACGGCTCCAAGCACGACCGGGGCGGCGACGTCGCGTGGCGGCTCGACCGCCCGCTGAACGGCGGGCTCCGCCTCGCTCGAGATCGGTGCGGTCACCTCGGTGACGAATTCCTGCGTCGCGGCACCGATTGCCGGGGGCGCGATCGCCGTCGCCTCGCCGACCGTGCCGGTGACCCCGGCGACCACCTCGCCGGCCAGCGACTCGCCGTCGTCGGCGGAGGCGGACGAGGCGAACCCGGCGGTAGCGAGCACGACGATCCCGGTGCCGCCGATCGTCATGAGGCCGCGCGTGACCCAGCGTGCGAGGCGGGTTCTCCCACCGTCGCGGTGCCGATCACGAACGAGCGCCATGGTCGTCCCCCGAGAGAGAAGTCGACCTCAAGATACCGACGGTGTCCGGATGGTGCGACTCGTGAGGCTCGGCAGTTCCGCGAGACGTCGGCCTACAGGTTCCCGCCGTCGCTGCTGCCGTCCGCGGCGCCGAGGTCGTACCGCAGGTGCCGCGCATCCTCCGGGTAGTGCCCGGGTCGGTGCGGAGAAAGGCCAGGCACCCCGAGATTCGGACGGATCACGCCGCCGCTAGCACCCGGGGTGACCGGACGATTTCGCCCGCCCATCACCGTCAATGCCCGTGTCCCGCGGGGATGACCGTGGTGTGCTGGTGCAACCAGTCACCCGCGAGGACCGAACAGGCTGCAGCGCCGCCCCGAAACCGTGCGGCGCGTGCGAGAGCCGTGCGGCCAGGGGAGGGGGACTGGGCGCGGGGCGGGCGGCGCAGGGGGTCGGCCCGCCCCGCGATCAGCGCCCGCGCCTCGGGACCTCAGGCCCACCCGGCCCCGGCCGACGCGTCTAGCCTGGGACGCAGGAGGTCCGCCGTGGCAGCGCAGCCCACCCTGATCAATTCCGTCGTGCGGGCGCTGAACCTGCTCGACGCCGTCGGCGCGGCCGGCGGGCCCGTGCCCGCCAAGCGGCTCGCCCACGCCGTCGGCCTGCCGCTGGCCACCACGTACCACCTGTTGCGCACCCTCGTGCACGAGGGGTACCTGGCCCGCACGCCCGAGGGGTACGTCATCGGAGAGCGGGTGGACGCGCTCGCGGCGGGCGTCGCGATGCCCGAGCGCTCGCGGCAGGCCCCGCGCCTCGTCGCCCTCGCGGGCGGGAAGTGACGGGGCGGTCCTCAGCCCTTCCGGACGATCTCCACCGTGGCGTCCAGGTGCGTCACGTGCAGGAGGAAGCGCACCACCTCCGCGGGCTCGATGAAGGTGACACCGTGCGGCGACGTGATGGCGAGCGTCCGCAGGGCGCCGATCCCGGCGGAGTCCATGAAGGTGACGTGCCGGGTGTCGACCTCGACGGGCAGTCCGGTGCGCACCGTCTCGGAGACAGCCTCCTCCAGGTCGGCCATGCACAGCTGGTCGATCGACCCGGCCAGCACGAGCCGGACGCGGCCCTGGTCGGTCAGGACGGCGAACGTCGGAAGTTCGGTGTGCGAGCGAGTGTCCCTGCCGGTCAGCGTGGCCATGGTGCCACCCCCCTGTTCCGAGCGCCCCAGCGCGCGTGGACGGGATCCAACGAGTGTCGCGGTGCCTAGGCCCCGCCTGCGGAGCCGCCGACGACCGCTCGGCGTGTGGGCGAGTCTGCACCCGGGTGCAGCACTTGTCGAGGCCTTCCGACCAGCATCTTGACGACCCCCTGAGGGGTGCGGGCGCGTCCGCTATCACCATCTGAAATAACGGCCGTTGCCCCGGTCCGGCGCCCCCACCAGAGTGAGAGGCACGGACATCGAGCCAACGGAGGCAACCATGTCGACAGACATCACCCAGCCGGCACCCGTACCGGCACGCACCGACGCCGGCTCGCCGGCGCCCGAGCTCCCGGACGAGGTCCGGCTCGGGCTCTACGAGACGATGGTGCTCTCCCGCACCTTCGAGGAGGCCATCCTCCGCGAGTACCACGCGGACAAGGGCCCCGGCTTCGACATCGGCAAGGGCCTGGTCCCGGGGGAGATGCACCTCTCCGCCGGCCAGGAGCCCGTCGCCGCCGGCGTGTGCGCGCACCTGACGCGTGACGACGCCGTCACCGCCACCCACCGCCCGCACCACTTCGCCGTCGCCCACGGCGTCGACCTGAGGAAGATGACCGCCGAGATCTTCGGCCGAGAGACCGGACTCGGCAGGGGCCGCGGCGGGCACATGCACCTCTTCGACCCCGACACGCACTTCTCCTGCTCCGGCATCATCGCCGAGGGGTACCCGCCCGCGCTGGGCATGGCGTTCGCCTTCAAACGCCGGGGGACGGGCGGCATCGCCGTCGCCGTCACCGGCGAGGGCGCCGCGAACCAGGGCGCGTTCCACGAGTCCCTCAACCTCGCCGCGCTGTGGAAGCTGCCCGTGGTCTTCGTCGTCGAGGACAACGAGTGGGGCATCTCGGTGGCCCGCACCGCCTCGACCGCCGTCACCTCCAACGCCCAGCGCGCCGCCGGCTACGGCATGCCCGGCGAGCGGGTGGAGGACAACGACGTCGACGCCGTGTACGACGCCGCCCGGCGAGCCGTCGCGCGAGCCCGGGCGGGGGAGGGGCCGAGCCTGATCGAGGTCGCCACCCTGCGCATGTGGGGCCACTTCGAGGGCGACGCCCAGGGCTATCGCCCCGGGCTGGCGGACCTGCCCAAGCTGGACCCGATCCCGCGCTACGAGGCGCGCCTGCGCGAGGCCGGCGTGCTCGACGACGGCGCGGTGTCCCGCATCAAGGAGGAGGCCTCCGAGAAGGTCGAGTCCGCCGTCGCCTTCGCCAAGGACAGCCCCGTGCCCGACGTCGCCGACGTCATGAAGTACGTCTTCGCCGAGGAGAACCGATGACCACCACAGCCCCCACCCAGCCGGCGACCCGCCGGCTCAACACCTCCAAGGCGATGGTCGAGGCCATCGCGCAGGAGATGGAGCGCGACGAGACCGTGATCTACCTCGGGGAGGACGTCGGCGCGTACGGCGGCATCTTCTCCTCCACCACCGGGCTGCTCGAGAAGTTCGGCAAGGACCGGGTCATCGACACCCCGATCTCCGAGACGGCGTTCATCGGCCTGGGCATCGGCGCCGCCACCGAGGGCATGCGGCCGATCGTCGAGCTCATGTTCGCCGACTTCATGGGCGTGTGCCTGGACCAGATCTACAACCACATGGCGAAGATCCACTACTTCTCCGGCGGGAACGTCCGTGTGCCGATGGTGCTGACGACGGCGGTCGGCGGCGGGTACTCCGACGGCGGCCAGCACTCCCAGTGCCTGTGGGGCACCTTCGCGCACCTGCCGGGGATGAAGGTGGTCGTGCCGTCCAACCCGGCCGACGCCAAGGGCCTGATGACCGCCGCCATCCGCGACGACGGCCCCGTGGTCTACATGTTCCACAAGGGCATCATGGGCCTGCCCTGGATGGCGAAGAACCGCCGCTCCATCGACGTCGTCCCCGAGGGCGAGCACGTCGTACCGATCGGGAAGGCGAACGTGGTCCGGCCCGGGACCGACGTGTCCGTCGTGACGCTCTCGCTGTCCGTCCACCACGCGCTCGACGTCGCCGAGAAACTCGACGGCGAGGGCGTCAGCGCGGAGGTCCTCGACCTGCGCTCGCTCGTGCCGCTGGACCGCGCGGCGATCCTGGAGTCGGTGCGCAAGACCGGCCGGCTCGTGGTGGTCGACGAGGACTACCTGTCCTTCGGCGTCTCGGGCGAGGTGGCCGCGACGATCACGGACGAGGACCCGTCCATGCTCAAGGCGCCGGTGCAGCGGGTGACCATGCCGGACATCCCCATCCCGTACGCGCACGACCTGGAGTACGCGGTGCTGCCGCGCCAGGAGCGCATCGAGGCCGCTGTCCGGCGGGTGCTGGCATGACCGACGTGCTCTTCCCGCCGCTCGACGAGACCAGGCCGGACACCGAAGGTGTGCTCGCCACCTGGTACGTGGCCGACGGCGAGCAAGTCACCGAGGGGCAGCTGCTCGGCGAGGTGCAGGTGGACAAGGTCGACGCCGAGGTGACGGCGCCGGCGGCCGGGACCGTGCGACTGCTGGTCGCCGAGGACGACGCCGTCAGGCAGGGGGCGCCCATCGCGCGGATCGAGTAGGCCACCCATCCGGCCCACGCCTCAGCGCGCCCACCGGTCCCGCAACCGGTGTGCGCGCCGCCGTGCGTTGCAGTGGGGCACGCCCCTTCCGTTGCTGTGGGCGCGCCGGTACTCACCTGCGCCGCGGCTGCGGCGGCCCTGCGTCGAGGCGTGTGCCGCCGCGCCTGCGGGTTGCGGGTCTGCGTCGAGTGAGACGAAATTGCCCTTATGGCGTCGAAATAACGCAGAATTCGTCGCACTCGACGAGCCGCCGGTGCTCGGTCCACGCGGTGCTCGGTCCACGCGGTGCTCGGTCCACGCGGTGCTCGGTGCACGCGGTGCTCGGTGCACGCGGTGCTCGGTGCACGCGGTGCTCGGTGCACGCGGTGCTCGGTGCACGCGGTGCTCGGTCCACGCGGTGCTCGGTCCACGCGGTGCTCGGCGCACGCGGTGCTCGGTCCACGAGGTGCTCGGCGCACGCGGTGCTCGCCGCCGACGCGCTGCAGATAGGCCAGAACAAGGCATGGATTCCTGCCTCACTCGTCCCTATCCTGAGTGGCGGTCGAGCCGATGTGGAGCATCATGTCGCTCACGAAGATCTGCCCGTCGCAAAGGAGCGAGAGCATGTCGGACAGCCACAGCAGGCAGGGGCGCGAGCACCAGGGCGGACGGACGCTGCCGGACGCCGTCGGAGCTGACGGGGGCGGTGACACAGGCCGCGGCGCGGACGGCGGTCCGTCACCCACCGCAACCGTCGAACGCATCGCGGTGGCGCCCGGCAGCTCCACCGAGCGTGGGGGCGGCACGTACCGCACCTTCGACGAGGTGCAGGAGATCCTCAGTCCGACCGAGCAGCGGCTCGAGCGGCTGCGCCGCACTGTCGGCCTCTTCCTCGGGCCGCTCGCCGGGATCGCCGTCTACCTCGCCACCGGGACCCTTGACGAACCCGCGCAGCGGCTCGCCGGCATCCTCGTCTTCGTGATCGTCTACTGGATCACCGAGGCCATCCCGATCCCCGTGACGGCCATGCTGGCGATCTCGCTCGTGGTGATCTTCTCGGTGGCGCCTGCGCCCGAGGTGTTCGCGCTGTTCGGCAACCCGACGCTGTTCGTCTTCGTCGGCGGGTTCATCATCGCGGAGTCCATGCGCAAGCACGGCCTGGACCGCCGGTTCGCCTTCGGCGTGCTCAGCCTGCCGGGCGTCGGCAGTTCGGTGGTGCGGATCATCATCGCGTTCGGCGCGATCACCGCCCTGCTCAGCGGCTTCGTCTCCAACACCGCGACCGCGGCGATGATGATGCCCATCGGCGTCGGCATCGTGACGTTCATCGCCGGCGTGATGTCGGCCGAGTCCGGCAAGGAGCTCGACCCGCGCCGGCTGCGCTTCGCCACCGCCCTGATGCTCATGGTCGCGTACGGCGCGAGCGTCGGCGGTCTGCTCACCCCCGTCGGGAGCCCGCCCAACCTCATCGGGCGCGGTCTGATCGAGGAGGCGACGGGGGAGACCATCCCGTTCTTCACCTGGATGGTGCTCGCGTTCCCGATCGTGCTGCTGATGTTCGTCGCGCTGTGCTTCATCCTCATCGCCCTCAACCGGCCCGAGACCAAGCGCATCTCCGGCGTGGAGGAGTACGTGCGCCTGGAGCGCGAGCAGCTGGGCCCGATGGGGCGCGGCGGGCGCAACACCCTCATCGCGTTCGGCGTCGCCGTGGTGCTGTGGGTGACGCCCGGCGTCGTCGCCCTCTTCACCGGCGGTGAGGGGGAGTTCTACGAGAGCGTGCTGGCGCGGATGAACGAGGGCGCCGTCGCCGTCGTCGCAGCGAGTCTGCTGTTCCTGCTGCCGATCGACTTCTCGCGCCGGCAGTTCACCATCAGCTGGAACGACGCCGCGAAGATCGACTGGGGCACCATCCTGCTCTTCGGCGCCGGCATCACCCTCGGGAGCCTGCTCGGGTCGACCGGGCTCGCCGAGCGGATGGGGGGCGCGCTGAGCGACCTCCTCGGCGTCAGCTCGCTCCTCGGCCTGACGCTGCTCGCCACCGTCATCGCCGTCATCATCAGCGAGACGACGTCGAACACCGCCAGCGTCGGAGTGGTGGTGCCGATCGTGATCCCGCTCGCCGAGGCCGCAGGCGTGAACCCGGTCATCCCCGCCGTCGCGGCGATCTTCGGGGCGTCCTTCGGATTCATGCTCCCGGTGTCCACGCCGCCGAACGCGATCGTCTACGGCACCGGAATGGTGCCGATCATGAAGATGGTCCGGTCCGGGATCGTCTTCGACATCGTCGGCATCGTGCTCATCGTCGCCGGGGTCATGGCGATGGGCGCGGTGCTCGGGCTGGGCTAGCGGGCTGGGTGCGGCGGGCGTCCGTCCGGCAGCGGCAGGCCGCTGGCGGTCGCCCGCCCCGCGAGGGTGAGCTGTGCTCGGTTCCTCGATCCGACCCGCGGCCGGCAGCCTGCTCGCTACGCTCCGGCCGTGCCGACGACGACGCCGACCACCCCGGCCACGCGCGCCTCCACCACCGAGCGGGCGACGGTGGCCCGCTCGTCCGCCCTCGTGCTAGCTCTCGCCTGGTCCACCGTCGGGTTCGCGACGACGGATCTGTGGGTGGTCCTCCCGTCCCCGCACCCGTTGTTCGCCGGCGCGCACGCGATGCTCGAGGCCGGCTGGGGCGTCACCATGACCTGCCTCATGGTGGTGCCGCTGCTGGCGATGGTGGTCCGCCCCGACCTGGCCCGGGCGGTCGCCGTGCAGGTCGCGCTGCTCGCGGCCTGCACCGCGCCGGCCGGGTTGCTCGCGCTCGACGTCGCCGTCGTCCTCCTCGGCGTGGCGCAGCTGCTCACCGCCGGCATCGTCGCGTGGGTGTACCGGGGGCGGCGTCCCGTGCACGGTGAGCCCCGCGGAGAGCCGCGTCGTGACGAGCCTGCTGGCGGGGGCGAGCCCGGCCGCGGTGAACCCCGCGGCGGTCGGTCCCACCGCGGCGGGCCCCGGACAGGTGAGCCTCGGCGGCTCACCGCCGTGTGGTCGGTCCTCACGGTCATCGTGTTCGTGGGCCTGCCGTGGGGCGGCTTCATGCGCACCTCCGGCAGCTACTACCCCGACGGTTCCCGCAATGGCGCGATCCTCCTGGCGGCCACGGTCGCGGCGGCCTGGGTGTTCGCGTGGCTGCTCCGCCGGCCGGCTGCGGTGCCGCCGGCGCCTCGGTGGTCCGCGGTGCCAGCACCGGAGGCTCGGTCGTCCGTGATGCCAGCACCGGCGCCTCGGCCAGCCACGGCGGCGCCCGCGGACCGGCCGGCCGCGACGTCACCGGCGGACCCGGCGACGCCCGACCGCTGGCGACGAGGCGCGCCCCTGCTCGCCCTCGCCACGGCGGGCGCCGTGCCGTGGCTGGTGTACGTCTGGCACCTGACCGCCGAGGCCCGGTCGCCCGGTCACATCCCGTACCTGACCAACAGCGTCGACCACTGGCCGCAGCAGGCGGCGGCGGCGCTCGCGCTCGTGGTGCTTACGGTGGCCGCGGTCGCCGGCCTGGGGTCGGTGCGGCTCGCGGGCTGGACCGCCGGGCTCGCCGCCGTCGGCCTCGGCGGTTTCTCGCTGCTCTACCCCGACGTCGGCGCGAGCCTCGGACCGAACTGGGGAGCCCTCGCTGTGGTGTGGGGCGTGGGCGTCGTCGTCGCGTCCGCCGCGCATCCGGACCAACGACCACCGGCTTCTGCCGGTGGCACGGTGCGGGCCGTAGCGACGCCGCCGTAGGTCCGTGTCTCGCTCCGCGGAACCGGGCCAAAGCTCTCGACGCCCCGCCACCGACCACGGCTACGGTGCCGAACGCCCGCGAACCCGCGGGTGCCCGCGGCGCCCACGCCGCACGCCCGCACCCGGAGGAGAGCTCACGTGACCGACACCGTCCTGCCCCGCCACCTCGACCACGTCGTCGTCGCGACGCCCGACCTCGCCACCGCCGTGCAGAAGTTCGAGGAGGCCACCGGCGTCGCGCCCGAGCCGGGCGGTGTGCACCCCACGTTCGGCACCCGCAACTACCTGGTCTCCTTCGGGGGCGACGCCTACCTGGAGATCATCGGCGCCGACCCCGAGAACACCACGTTCTCCGGCGCCCGCTCGTTCGGGGTCGACGACGTCCGTGAGACCGCCGTCGTCACCTGGGCAGCGCATCCCGGTGACCTCGACGGGGCCCGCGCCCGGGCCCGCGAGGCCGGGCTGGACCTCGGGGAGGCGTACGACGGCGCTCGCCGCACCACCGACGGCACGCTGCTCGAGTGGCGCCTGACGGCCCACCTCGTGGAGCCGTCCGGGCTGGTGCCGTTCCTCATCGACTGGGGCACCACCACCTCGCCGGCGGTCAGCACGAAGGCGCGGGTGAGGCCGGCCGCGCTGGTCGCCACCCACCCGCGGCCGGAGGAGATCACGCCGGTGCTGCAGGCGATCGGCACGGACCTGAAGGTCGGTCGCGGTGAGCCGAATCTGCGCCTGACCGTCGAGGGACCGGGTGGCAGCCTGACGCTCTGATACAAACGGGCCGTGCACATCGCGGCTCTGATCCTCGTCGGCATCGGCGTTCTCTTCGTCGTCGCGGCGGCGACCGTGAAGTCTTTCCTCATCACGAGGAAGGAACAGCGGTGCACGGCGACCACCGACGGCGAGGTCGTCGGGTTCGTCCGGTCGGGGGAGATGTTCTACCCGGTGGTCCGCTACGTCGTCGACAGCCGGGTGTACGAGCGGCGCATGCCGGCGGCCGTGAACACGCGGAAGGTCCTCTACGGGGGGCCGTTCGTCCGCGGCACGGTCGACGCCGGCTACGACGTGGGGCAGCGGGTGCGCGTCCGGTACGACCCGGAGACGCCCACGCGGTGGTTCGTCGAGGGGGATACGGTCACCTGGACGCTGGTGAAGGTCTTCGCGTTCGTGGGGGCGGGGTTGATGGTGCTCGGCGTGGTGTTCGCCGTCGCGAGCGCGGTGACGACCGGCTGAGCGGCTGCGCAGCCGCGCGCACCGACTCGAGCGGCTGCACCGGCTCCTGCCCCTGCACCGGCTCCTGCCCCTGCGCCGCCTCCTGCCCCTGCGCCGCCTCCTGCCCCTGCGCCGGCTTCTGCCCCTGCGCCGGCTTCTGCCCTTGCGCCGGCTTCTGCCCTTGCGCCGGCTTCTGCCCTTGCGCCGGCTTCTGCCCTTGCGCCGGCTCCTGCCCTTGCGCCGGCACCTGCCCTGCACCTGACCTGCCCTGCACCTCCTTCTGATCTGCCCCGGCACCTCAGCTGGCCGCGCTCTCCAGGACGTTGCGGACCATCGCGACCAAATCGTCGCGCCGCGCGAACTGTGGACGGTCCACGACGAGCACGGTCCAGCCGGCGGCGCGCAGCGCGTTGACGCGGGCGCGATCGCGGGCGACCTGGCGCGGGTCGTCGTGGTACGAGCCGTCGTACTCCACGACCACCCGCAGCTCCGGCCAGGCGAGGTCGACGCGGGCGACGAACATCCCGTCGCTCGTGAGAACGGTGTACTGGGTCACCGGGCGGGGGAGGCCAGCTTGGACGAGCACCACCCGCAGCTGGGACTCCCTCACGGACTCGGCGCCGGCGTCGACGAGGTCGAGCATCTTCGGCAGCTCCCGGATCAGCCGCACGCCGCGGTGCTGGGCGGCGACGTCCTCCACCTGCTGCCGCGTCACGCCGGTGGCGCGGACGAGCGCGTCGAGGAGCGGCACCGCGCGGAGCGGGTCGGAGTGCCTGCCGACGTCGAAGGCGGTACGCGCAGGCGTGGTCACGGGGCCGAACCGCGAGCGCATCATCTCGCCGGGAAGGAGCACGTCGCCGCGGACACGCAGATGCGTGCGGCTTCGCACTCGGCGGTCGGGCGGCAGGATGACCTCCACTGGGTCATCGGGCCACGCGACGTCGCCGCCATGCACCCAGACCGCGCTGATCCCGGCCAGCACCGCCGCGGGCACGGCGAGGCGCGTCGCGCGAACGCGGTCCTCGTGCGTGATCGGGCCGGCCACCGTGTGCACGCCGCTGAGCAGCCGCTGGTAGCTCGGGCCGTCGATGACCCGGTTGCTCACCAGAGTCGTTGCGTCTGCGCGGCGGAAGGGCCCGCGCGAGAGGGGGAGAGGGACCGGATCAGGACGCCGCATGGCGGAAGCGTCGACGCCTCCACGGCGACACTTCCCTTGTGAGCTCCAGCTCTGTGGATGAGACGTCGTCCGACGAAGCGGTGAATGCTCGCCCCGCGCCGAGGCTTCCACGCAGGGAGCTGGTCATGGAGCGCCGCAGCGCGCGCGGAGCCGAGCCTGCAGTCGCCGAGTGCGACATCTTCCACCTAGAGCGACTCGCTCTGGGTGGAGAACGTCGCACTCGACGGCCCTGATACGCGTGCTTGACCTAGGCCAGCGCGTGACCCGGGCTGCTCGCGTACAAGACGCGTGGGCCGGGCTGCTCGCGTACAAGACGCGTGGGCCGGCGCACACACGCGCGCCGGCCCACCACCACGAGCACTCAGCCGATGAACAGCGACAGCAGCATGACCATCGCCAGGCCCACCAGGGAGTTGCACAGCTGCAGCAGGCCCCAGGTCTTGAGCGTGTCCTTCACCGACAGGTCGAAGTAGCCCTTGAACAGCCAGAACGAGGCGTCGTTGACGTGGGTCAGGGTGTTCGACCCGGCGGCGGTCGCCATCACGAGCAGCGCGGGGTTCACGCCCGCGAGCTCGCCGGTGGCCGGGTCCATGAGCGCGGCGGCGATGATGCCCGCGGCGGTCATGGCGGAGACCACACCCTGGCCGGTCGCGAGGCGGATGAGCACCGTGATGAGCCACGCCATGATGTACGGCGAGATCGAGCTCGCGGTCATGAGCGAGCCGATGTAGTCGCCGATGCCGGTGTCGATGATGATCTGCTTCAGCGCACCGCCGGCGCCGATGATCATGACGACCATCGCGATGTCCTTCACGGCGCTGGCGAACCCGTTCATGGTCCACTCGACGCCACGCTTGGGGCGGATGCCGAAGAAGTAGAACGCGGCCAGCATCGCGATGGTCACGGCCACGGGGGAGGACCCGAGGAAGTTGACCCACTGGTAGGCGGTGCTGCCCTCGGTGAGCCAGACGTTCGCGATCGTCGCGCCGATCATGATGAACGCGGGGATCAGCGGCACGAACAGGGACACCGCGAAGGACGGCATCTCGTCCTCGCGCACGGGGTTCTCGGCCTGCATGAGCTTGGGGATGGGCCGGTCGAGGTTCCCGAGGAACTTGGGCAGCACCCAGCCGGTGATCGCCACGGTCGGGATCGCCACGATCAGGCCGAGGATGTAGACCATGCCGGTGTCGGCGCCGTAGGCGTCAACCAGCGCCACGGGGCCGGGCTGGGGCGGGAAGAGGGAGTGCGCCGTCGTCGTCGCGGCAACGGCCGGGATGGCGATCTTGAGGAACGGCATCTTCGCCTCGACGGCCACCGAGATGATCAGCGGTGCCAGGATGATGAACGCGACCTCGTAGAACATCGCCAGGCCGAAGACGGTGCCGGCGATGACCATCGCGATCTTGACGAACCGGATGCCGAACTTGTCGAGCAGCGTCTTTGCGATCTGGTGCGCCGCTCCCGACTCCACCATGAGTTTCCCGATGACCGCGCCGAAGACGACGATGATCGCCAGCGACCCGAGCGTCGAGCCGAACCCGCTCTGGATGGTGGCGAGCACGTCGAGCGGCGGGAAGCCCTCGAGGAAGCCGATGAACAGCGCTGCGAGCAGCAGTGCGAGCATCGCGTTGACGTTCCACCTGATGTTGAGCAGGAGCATCAGTCCGATGCCCAGCACAACCCACAGGATGTGCAACCACTCCATGCTTCGACCTCCCGACGGCGTAGGAACGCCCCCGGGCATGTGCCGCCGCGGGGGCTTCCTCCATCGTGCTACCGGGGCGTTCCGGGCCCTGGGACGAATAGGACGGTTGCCGCAAGTTGTTCGGAGGCGCGCGTCACACCCCTGCGGGCCGTGCCGGGACCCGGCGCAGCGCGCGGACCAGCAGCGCGAGAGCGACGGCGACCGCGACGAAGTAGCCCGCGATCATGGGGCCGATGTACATGCCGAGGTCGCAGAACAGCTGGCGGCAGTCCTGGCGGGACAGCTCGAGCCCTCCCAGAAACATCCAGAGGCCGTACCCGACCCCGACGACGGCGATCGCCAGGGCTGGTACGGCCAGTTTCCAGGACTGGCGGAACCAGGCGATCAGCGGCAGGGCGGCGAGCACCAGCCAGAGCAGACCCGCGGCGATCGGCGCCATGTCGAGGCCGGGCGCGGTGCTTATCCCCATCACGGACACCAGCAGGGGCAGAAGCACGAGCACCGGCAGGGCCAGCAGAACGGTGCACGTGACGGCCGCGGCGGTGCCTCGGCGTGCGGCTGTCTGCATCGGTGCTCCGTCGGTCGGTGGCGTCGGCCGTTTCTGGTGACGCTAGCCGTGCGTGACCAGCTCCTGGAGGCGTCCCGACGATCCTGGCCGATCCGCGGCGACGGCGGAGCGCTTTCGTCCGGAAAGTACTGGAAGTCCGGCGCGGACTCGTGCAGAGCGTGCCGACGGCGGAGGGCATGCGCGGCGCGCCGAGCGTGCTCAGCGGCGGGGCGAGATCGGCGGCGGGGCGGCGCTCTTACGAGATCGGCGCGCAGCACGGGTGCACGCGTGCGCCGTCGGACATAAAGCCGTCGGACATAAAAAGGCCCCCGGAGACAGACGACGCGTCTGGGGGAAAGCCGCGCCGGTGCCCCCGGGGGTACCTAGTAAAACACCTCGGGCCCCGGTCTAGTTCCCTCTCGAACGACGAAGTTTTGCTGGCTGCCTCACACCACCGCCGAGGCGGTGCCATTCAGCCCAGGCGCGCGAGCTGGCTCTCGACCGAGGTGCCCACGGCTCCCGTCCCGCCGAGGACGACGACGCGCCCCGGGTCGAGCCGGCGCAGCTCGGCGAGCACTGACGTGGGCAGCGCACCCGGCTGGGTGAGGAGCACCGGAGCGCCGTTCATCCCCGCCACCGGCGCGGCGGACAGCGCGTCCACCGAGGTGAGGCCGTTCGCCACGTAGACCACCGGCGCACCGGCCGAGAAGGTGCCCTTCGACACCGCCGCGGAGACGGCGTACCGGTCGGCGCCGGACCAGCGGCTCACCGACCCCGCGTAGGACGCGAGCTGACGCTCCACCCCCGAGCTGACCGCCCCAATCCCACCCAGCACGACGATCCGGCGCGGCGCGAGCCGCTTCAGCTCCTGGGCGACGGCGCCGGGTAGCGTGCCCGCCTGGGTGAGCAGCACCGGGGCGCCCTGCATGCCGGCCACCGGCGCGGCGGAGAGGGCGTCCACCGACGTCTGCCCGTTGGCCACGTACACCACCGGCTCGCCCGCGGAGAAGTTCGCCCGCGAGACGGCGGCCGACACCTCGTAGCGGTCCGCGCCGGACCAGCGGTCGACCGTGCCCGAGTAGGAGCGCAGCTGGCTCTGCACGCCGGAGCTCACCGCACCGGTCCCGCCCAGGATCACGATCCGCTGCGGCCGGAGGCGCTTCAGCTCGGCCGCGACCTCGGCCGGCAGCGAGCCCGGCCGCGTAAGCAGCACCGGCGCGTCGTTCATGCCCGCCACCGGCGCCGCGGAGAGGGCGTCCACGGAGGTCAGGCCGTTGGCGACGTACGCCACCCGCACGCCGGGGTCGAAGTTCGCCGCCGAGACCTTCGCCGAGACCGCGTACCGGTCGGCGCCGGACCAGCGCTCCACGGGCGTTGTCGGCGCCGAGGTCAGGGTCGGCTGCGTCGGGGTGAGCGTCACCGACGTGGGGTACTGCGCGAAGTTCTGAGTCGCGTACGTGCGGTCGCCCTTGGTGGCGACGCCCACCCCGACGTGGGTGAAGTTGGGGTTGAGGATGTTCGCGCGGTGCCCGGGGGAGTTCATCCAGAGCTCGTGGAACCTGTCGCCCGAGGGGGTCGTCCCGCCCGTGTAGGCGACGTTCTCCGCCGCGTACCGCCAGCCGCTCGGGTACTGCTCGGAGTAGTACGGGTTGTGGTACATCCTCGACTCGGCGGCCTGCTGCTGGCTCCACGCCTGCGCGACCGAGTCCAGCTCGACGACCCGCTTCAGCGGCGGGAGCCCGTTGTCGGCGCGGGCCTTGTTCAGCAGCGTGAAGATCCGGTCGGCCACGGTGGCGTCCGAGGCGCTCGCCGTCGGGACGAGCCCGAACGAGACCGTCATGGCGACGACGGCGGCGAGCAGCACCGTGACCAGCCGACGGCCGGCCGGGCGGGCCGGAGAGGCGGTGGGCGCGGGCGTGAGCGCAGGTGCAGACATGGCGTTGTTCCCCCCGGTTGATGCCACTGCCGGCCGCTACCTCAACCGCGCGTGGCGCGGCCGAGCGTTAACGGTCTGAGAAAAAGGTTAACCGGCGACGGTTTCGGCGCGCGGTGATCTCGGCCGCACCGCCAGTCGTCACATCACCCGGCCGCCGAAGGGCAGGAGGCGGTTGTTGTAGACAGCGACTTCCTCGACGAACTTGCCCGTCGACGGCGCGTGCAGGCGCATGCCGTTCCCGGTGTAGATCGCCACGTGGTAGATGCCGTCCGGCTGCCCGTTGCTGGACCAGAACAGGAGGTCCCCGGGGCGCAGGTCGTCGAGGGACACCCGGGTGGTGGCCTTCCACTGGTCGCGAGTGACACGCGGGAGCTGCCGGCCCGCCTGCTCGAACGCCCGCATCGTCAGGCCGGAGCAGTCGTAGGCCTCGGGACCCTCCTCGCCCCAGCCGTACGGCTTGCCGAGCTGGGTGCGCGCCCACGTGATCGCCTTCGTGCCGGTCGTGCTGGCGGCCGGGGTCCGGTAGGACGCGGCGATCTTGGCGATCTCGTCCGTCGCCGCCGGCGCGGTGGTCACCGGCTTGTCGGCCAGGATCGGGTCCTCCACCTTGCCCGCCGCCAGGTTCAGGACAGCGTCGCTGACCACGCCGGGCCCGCCCAGGGCGACCACGCGGCTCGCGCCGAGACGTGCCAGCTCCAGGGCCACCGTCGGATCGATGCTGCCCGGCCGGACCAGCAGCACCGGGCCGCGCTCGCGGCCGGCCAGCGGGGCGCCGGAGAGCGCGTCGGGGAAGTCGTAGCCGTTGGCCAGGTACACCACGTCCGCGCCGTCGGGGTAGGCGTCCGCCGAGATCGCGGCGGCGGTGGAGAACCGGTCGCTCCCGCCGATCCGGGTCACCGAGCCGGCCGTGTACCCGCGCAGCTCGGCGGCGATGCCCTCGCTCACGGCCCCGGCGCCGCCGAGGATGACGATCCACTGGGGTCGCAGCTGTCGGAGCGTCGCGGCCACCGGGGAGTCGAGGCGGTCGCCGCGCACGAGGAGCACCGGGTCCTTGCCGGAGCCGGCCACCGGCGCGCCCGCCAGCGCGTCGGGGTAGGTCAGCCCGGAGGCGACGTAGGCGACGTCGACGTCGGAGCCGAAGGTGGAGGCGATTGCTGCCGCCGTCGCGTAGCGGTTGGCGCCCGAGATCCGGGAGACCGCCCCGCTCGTGTAGGCGTCGAGCTCGGCGGCGACGGCGTCGCTCACCACGCCCGAGCCGCCGAGGATGACGATGCGGCCGGGCCTGAGCCGGCCGAGCTCCGTCTTCACGACGGCGGGGACCGCACCCTGCTGCACCAGCAGGATGGGGGCGCCGTCCGCCCCGGCGCGCGGCGCGCCGGCGAGCGCGTCCGGGTAGTCCAGCCCGTTGGCCACGTACACGGTGCCGACGCCGGGGGCGTAGTTGGCCCGCGAGACCGCGGCGGCGGTGGAGTACCGGTCGTCGCCCGCCAGCCGCTCGGTAGTGGCCGGGGCGGCCAGCGCGGGCGGCGCCACGAGCGCGAGGAGCGCGGTCAGGGCGGCGGCCAGCAGGAGGCCGAGGGTTCGGGCGGCGGCGGGGTGCGTCATGGTGCTCATTTCCAGCGGCGGACAGGCCTGGCCCACCCGCCGGATGAGACGTGCGACACGCCGGAGCGAATACGGACGGGGAGCCGTTACCGATGGTAACGGAGTGAAAGGTGTGTCCGGTGTGACTTCAGCGTCACAATGAGATCCGGGCGCCCGTATTCGTCAACCGTGCCGACCTCAGCGGCGGCATGCCGACCTCAGCGGTGCTGACGTCAGCGGTGCCGACGTCAGCGGTGCCGACGTCAGCGGTGCCGACATAACCAGCGGCGGAAGGGAACCCGCCGCTACCGCCGCTCCCGCCGCGCCGCCCGGTACTCGTGCACGTAGCCCCAGCACACGGCGAGGACGCCCATCCCCAGGCCCGCGAAGCAGACGTCGAGGTACTTGTCCGGGACGCGTCCCATGAAGGTGAGCGCCCCGATGATCACCGTGGCGAGGATCCAGAGCGTCGTGAACGTGACGGTCAGCGTGATGGCGTTGACCTTCGCGGGTGGGGGATCCGCGCGACGTTCGAAGAAGTGCAGCTCCGGCATGGACGCAAGGCTATCGGCCCGTCCGGAGCCGGGTGTTTCCTTGGCGAGGGACTGATCTGCTGATGACGCCGATCACAGTCCAGAACCGAGGACGCGGGCAGTCGGTTGACGCCACAATTCGTCCGTAGCACACAGCTGCGGATCCCCGCAGCCACCGGGACACGGCCGTCCACCGCCTCCCGACCCGAGGGCCTGACTCCGTCCGGCCGTAGCTAGGAAGGAGTCGGGCGGCGGACCGGCCCACACCTGCACATGAAGAGAAGCCCTCTCGTGGCCGTGGCGGTCCTCGCCGCCGTCGCCACCGGTACCCTGGCCGCGCCGGCGTCCGCGGCGGATCAGATCGACCCGGGTGTCGAGACCAGGGCTCTGCTGGACGCCCGCGACGACGCCGGCAGGCTCAACGTCAACGTCTACGGCCCGAACCAGTGCGTCAAGCTCGGCCAGGTCACCTCCCCGCTCGGTGCGGCGGGCATCCTCGCCGACCCGGCGCTGAGTGGCCTCCTCCTGCAGGCGGCGGCAGGGACGGTTACCGCGGGACGTGTCGAGACCGTCGGCGGCGCGTCGGCCTACGTCGCCGACGTCCTATCCTGCGACCTCGTGGCGCGCCCGCCGATCCGTGTCATCGGCGGGGTCGACCTGGAGGTGGCCCCCGGGGTCTCCTGGTCGATCGACGGCGAGCCTCTCGAAAGCTTCGAGGGCTGGGCGAGCGCCGACATGCAGGTGTCGGGCACCTACGTCGTCCGCGCGCACCCGACGACGGATGTCCCGCTCGGCGGTCAGACCGAGTGGACGTACGTGCACGACGACCGCGCCATCCGAACGTACGTCGAGGTCGTCGACCCCGTTCCGGTGGACGGCCCCGGGACCGCGGACACGATCACGATCCCCAACGACGTCTGGGGAGTCACGTTCGAGATCAACGGGCAGACCGCCGCGGCCGGCGTGCACGAGGTCACCGCCGCGCGCGACGCCGCCGGCAGGGCGACGGTGCGGGTGACCACTCGCGTGCAGCCCGGCTACTACCCGGTCGACATCGACAAGTTCGGCCCGTGGGACCTGCGGTTCACCACCGGCACCGTCCAGGCGGGCGGGACGGCCCCCGCCGCGGTCAGACCCACGCAGATCTCCGGCGACGGGCCGGAGGACTACTTCACCCTGGCCGACCTCGAGGGCATCGACTACGTCATCGACGGTGCTGTCCGTCTGCCCGGCACCTACAGAATGATTGACCTGCGAAAGCGGGACGGCCGACCGCAGGTCGACATCGAGGTCCACGCCGAGGACGGCTACCACCTCGGCCAGCTCCCGCAGAGCCTCACACTCTCGTCCGATCCGCGGTACCTCGCTGACAGCCTCCGCGTGCCCACGCACGTGGACGCGGACGGTCGGGTGGACGACACCTTTACCCTCCCTGAGGTCCGCGGCGTGAGGTACCTGGTGGATCTGGCCGGCATCCTCACCCCTATCGAGCCCGGCACGCACCATGCCTGGGAGTACAACAGCGACCCCAACGACCCCTACGTGTACATCTTCCCGAGGGCGGAGGACGGCTTCTACCTGCGCTACGAGCAGTCCGCCATGTCCTTCAACATGGGGTTCACCGGTGAGGGGATCCCGACGGAGGATCCCGGCTACGCCGTCTACAACGACGAGCTCGGGTTCGAGAACGACACCTTCACCTTCACGGTGGTCGAAGGCCTGCGCTACCTCTACCGCGACGGCGACGACTGGGTGCAGTTCGACCCCGGCTCGGGCACCGTGAGCGTCCTGGACCTGGGCGCGAGCCTGGAGAACCCCCAGGTGGAGTACAAGATCAGGCCTGAGCTGGGCTACGAGTGGCCACGCAACGAACAGGGCTGGCTCTACGAGCCCGCCGCCCTGCACCAGCTCAACGTCTCCGAGACCACGGAGCCGGACAACCGCGAGCCGGGCAGGCCGGAGCCACCGGTCTACACGGACGAGCCGGGACTGGACGGGGACACCGTCATTATCCCGGACGTCGAGGGCATCGGCTACTACTTCTTCTCACTCGTGCCCGAGGCGCACTGGGAGTACCTCTGGCCCGGCATCTACAGCGTGACCGACATCGTCCTCGACGACGCGAACCTCGAGATCGTCATCGGGGCGGCCCCGCAGCCGGGGTACTTGTGGCCCTCGGACACCGAGGGCCTCCCGGAGGACCTGACCTGGGTGCTGGAGGTCAATGCCGAGGGGACGCCCGAACCGGAGGAGCCGGACACCCCCACGACGCCGACCGAGCCGACCGCACCCACCGCGCCGGCCCCGGAGCCCGAGTTCGGGTTCTTCCTCAACGACGCCTGGTCGGCCAAGGCCAACCACGTGTTCAGCTACGGGCGCCACACGGACCGGGTCCTCGTCGGCGACTGGGACGGCGACGGCGTCGACACGATCATGGTGCGCCGCGGAAACCTCTACTACGTCAACAACGTGCTCGGCGGCGGGCAGGCCGAGCACGTCTTCGCCTACGGCCGCGCCGACGACACCGTGCTCGTCGGCGACTGGGACGGCGACGGCATCGACACCCTGGCGGTTCGCCGTGGGAGCGTCTATCACCTCAAGAACGACACGAGCACCGGCGTCGCGGATGCCGTCGTCGTCTACGGCCGCATCGACGACACCGTCCTCGTGGGCGACTGGGACGCCGACCGGGTGGACACCCTGGCGGTGCGCCGGGGGAGCGTCTACCACGTCAAGAACACCCTCTCCTCGGGTGTGGCCGACCAGGTCGTCATGTACGGCCGTGCCGAGGACCAGGTGATCGTCGGGGACTGGGACGGCGACCACGAGGACACGCTGACCGTGCGGCGCGGGAACGTCTACCACGTGAAGAACTCGCTCTCGGGCGGCCCTGCGGACCTGGTGCTCGCCTACGGGCGTGCGACCGATGTCGTCCTGGTCGGCGACTGGAACGACGACGGGACCGACACCCTGGGCGTCCGCCGCCTGCCCTGACCGGCGCCGGGTCCGCGGCCCCGAGCCGCGGACCCGACCTCGAATTCCTCAGTCGGCGACTCGCACCACGTCGTCCGCGACAGCCGGCACGGCGGCCGGGACCGCCGGCGTCAGCACCGAGGCGTAGTCGTGCTCGCTGGAGTAGCGCAGGAAGGACAGGTGCGCCTCGTACCGGTCGAGGACGTCGTTGATGACCTGCTGCTGGGTCAGGCCCATCAGGTCGTAGCCCTCGGTGCCGGTCTGGGTGAAGACCTCCACCTTGTAGTAGATGTCGTCGCCCTTGGACATGGGCCGGCCGCCGATGCGGGGCACCGGGGCCTCGACCGCGGCCACCTGGTAGTGGAAGTCGCGGTGGTCGTCCATGTTGACCACCAGCGTGTGCTCGTCGACGCCGGTCTCGGCGTTCGGGGCGGTGGACAGCGTCGCCTCGTAGCCGAGCTCGCGGAACTCCGCGGCGACGGCGGTCAGCGCCGGCTGCACCGTCCGCGCCATGAACTGGGCGACGGACTTCTTCGACGGGTAGGACCGCAGCTGCGCGAGGCGCTGCTTCCACGTCTTCTCCGGCACCTGCCCGCCGTGGGCGGCCGCCGAGCGGCGGCGGATGATCTGGCCCTCGCGCTCGGCCCGCTCCATGCGGAGCACCTTCCAGAACGAGGCCATGACCAGGTAGGCGATGATCGTCACCGGGAAGGCGAAGATCAGCGTGGCGTACTCCATGGTGGTGACCCCGCCGGCGATCAGCATGGCGATCGTGAGCAGCGCGGTGACCACGGCCCAGAAGATGCGCAGCCACTTGGCGCCGTCCTCGGCGGGGTCGGGGATCGTGGAGGAGAAGTTCGCCATCACCATGGCGCCGGAGTTGGCGCTGGTGAGGTAGAAAAGCATGCCGGACAGGGTCGCCAGGCCGATGAGGAACGCCGCGCCGGGGAACATCTCGAGGAGGGCGTACCAGCCCTGCTCGGGCTGGTCGATGGCCAGCTGGGCGAACTCGAAGTTGCCGTCCATGACGACCGACAGGGCGGAGTTGCCGAAGATCGAGACGATGACGAAGTCGCACAGCACCGGGGCGGTGATCGCGGCGATGACGAACTCGCGCAGCGTGCGGCCGCGGGAGATGCGGGCGAGGAACAGCCCGACGAACGGGCCCCACGCCAGCCAGAACGCCCAGAAGAACAGCGTCCAGCTGCCCATCCAGTCGGCGCCGCCGGACTCGTAGGCGAAGGTCTCCAGCGTGCGCTCGGGCAGCGTGCCGATGAACCGGCCGATGTTGGTGACGAGGGCGTTGAGCAGGAACGCCGTCTGGCCGGTGACCAGGATGTAGAGCATCATCGCGGCCGCGATCCAGATGTTCAGCTCGGAGACCAGGCGGATGCCCTTGTCGACGCCCGAGAGGCAGCCGGCGACCGTCATGACGACGGCGACCAGCACCAGCGCGATCTGCAGGCCCAGGCCCTGGGGCAGGCCGAACAGGTAGGAGAAGCCGACGTTGAGCAGGACCACGCCGATGCCCATGGAGGTGGCGACGCCGAAGACGGTGCCGATGAGGGCGAAGATGTCGATGGCGTCGCCGGCGGCGCCGCGCACGCGCTTGCCGAGCAGCGGGTACAGGGCCGCGCGGATCGACAGCGGCATGCCCCACCGGTAGGCGAAGTAGCCCATCGCCATGCCCAACAGGGAGTACATCGCCCAGCCGGAGATGCCGTAGTGGAACATCGTCCAGACGACGGCGTCCTGGGCGGCCTGGGCCGACTGAGGGTCGCCGGTCGGCGGCATCATGTACTGCGCGATCGGGCCGGTCACCGAGTAGAAGAGCATGTCGATGCCGACGCCGGCGCCGAACAGCATGGCGACCCAGGTGAAGAGCTTGTACTGGGGGCGGGAGTGGTCGGGGCCGAGGCGGACCGTGCCCTCTTTCGAGAACGCGACCCAGAGCACGAAGAGGATCACGGCCACGACGGTGACGACATAGAACCAGCCGAGGTTCGTCGCGATGTCCAGGACGAACTCGCGCATGACGTTCGCGGCGCTGGTCGGGGCGAGCATCGCCCACAGCGAGAAGGCGACGATCACGACGGCGGAGACGATGAAGACCCGCCAGTTGACCCGGGCGCCGCGGTCCTCTGCGAGCTCGGTGGGGCCCTTGCTGAGCTCGGCGCTGGAGATCGGCGCGCGGTACTCGTCGTCGATCCGGGGCTTCCGCCGCTCCGTCACGCCGAACCGACCGCGGTCGATCGTTGACTCGGACGCTTCCTTGGGTGTCACTTCGTGGTCGCGCGCCACTCGTTCTCCTTCGCCTCGGACCTGATCCGCGGGCGGCCAGGCGCGCGCCCGCAGCCATCTCAGATCCACAGGGGAGAGAACGAGTCGGCGGTGCCGTCACCTAGCCGTGCAACCGCCGTGGGAACACTAGCTCGACATCCACCATACGTTTGGAGAGCCGTTGGTCAAGGCTTTGTCGGGTATGTCATAAGTGCCCCGATTCACACCGCTCTTGGCAAAGCGGCCCCCTCCCGCACCAGGGAGCGGGCCGGTCCGCCTCCGTCGGGCGTGCCGGCGGGCCGGGGCTCAGTGCTCCTCGCCGGTCGAGGCGATCACGTGGTTCCGCATCGCGATCCAGTGGAAGAGGGCGCCGAGGATGGCGCCGATGACCCACGCGAAACCGCCGAGCTGGGTCAGGGCAGGCACCCACACCGCGGCCATGGAGAAGACCGCGGCCAGCGCACCGGCGGCCAGGGCCCGCGTGTTCCATCCGTTGGTGAAGTAGTAGATGCCCTCGGGAGAGGTCGAGTACATGTGCTGGAGGTCGAGGCGTCGCCTGCGCAGGACGTAGTAGTCGCACACGAGGATGCCGTACAGCGGCGCCAGGATGGCGCCGAGCGTGTCGACGAACTTCGGCAGGCCCATCTCACCGATGGCGGCCACCCACAGGGCGCCGATGACGAAGCCGATCGCCGCGGTGATCAGGCCGCCGGTGCGGAACGAGATCCGCGAGGGCAGCAGGTTCGCGAGGTCGTAGGCGGGCGGGATGAAGTTGGCGACGAGGTTGATGCCGACGGTGGCGAGGAAGAACGTGATCGCCGCGATGATCGTCAGCCAGGGGTTGCCGACCTGCCCGACGATGTCCGCGGGGTTGACCAGCGGGTCGCCCTGCCCGTCCTGGTACACGATGTACGCCCCCGCCGTGATGAACAGCGAGAGGAAGGTGAAGAGCGTCAGGCTGACCGGCAGGCCCAGGAGGTTGCCGCGGCGCATCTGCCGCGTGGACCGCGTGAAGCGGGCGAAGTCGCCGAAGTTGACGACGACGGCGGCGAAGTAGGCGATCATCGTCCCGGCCACGCCGAAGAAGGCGAGGACCGCCGCACCGCCGGTCTTCTCACCCTGGAAGAGCGTGCCGACCGCCCCGAGGAGCTCGCCGCCCGCCTGGGCCCAGATCGCGATCAGCAGCAGGATCATCACCACGTAGACGGCCGGCCCGGCGAAGTTGAGGAACCGCGCGATCCAGTCCATGCCTCGCATGAACAGGGCCACCTGGAAGATCGTGACGACGATGTAGGAGATCCAGCCGACGCCGTTCATCCCGAGGAAGGTGGCGCTGGGCGGGTCGGTCAGGACGGCGTTGATCGCGAGCGCGACGGCGGTCGAGGCGAAGTAGGTCTGCGCGCCGTACCAGAACATGCCGACGATGCCGCGCAGCAGCGCGGGGAACCTCGCGCCGAACACCCCCATGCTGGTGCGGGCGATGACGGCGTAGGGGACGCCGTAGTGCACGCTCGGCCGGCCGGAGAGGTTGACCAGCAGCATGATGAAGAAGCCGGCGAGGATGATCGCCGCGAACACCCACCAGCCGCTGATGCCGGCGGTGATGAAGAGACTGGCGGCGAGCGTGTAGCCGGCGAGGGACTGCACGTCGTTGGTCCAGACGTTGAAGATCTCGAACCACCCCCAGCGGCGCCGGCCGGCGGGGACGGGGGCGAGGTCGTCGTTGTAGAGCTCGCCCTCCTTGGTGCGGATCGTGTACGCGTAGTCGTGGAGGAGCTGGTGCGCGGGGAGCTCCTCGCGGGTGCTGCCTGCGGTCTCGGGGTGGTCCATGGCTCGAATCTCCGGTGAGTGGCGGAAGGTGCGTGCCGGGTGAGGGCACGGCGTCTGTGGGTGCGACGGCGGTGTCGCCTGGTGACGCGATTCGGCTGAGCTACAGGTCCGGTCAAGTTAGCAGGTGCCCGACCCCGGAGCGGCTGAAGTCGGGGCACGAGCGTGAGGCACGCACGGCAGAGGTCGCCGTGCTCGGCGATTCGAGCACGGCGACCTCTGACCTACCGGGTGGGGCGTCGGGCGACGCGCCCGGCTACTCCTCGTAGCTCAGGCCGAAGCCGAACTCGTAGGTGTCACCCGCGGCGTTGGTGTACGCGTAGTCGAACGTCTCGGCGTAGCCGGGGACGTCGGACGCGTTCGCCTCGACCGCGGCCTGGTCCGCCGGCAGCGTGACCGGCAGCTGGCCCGTGGGGTTGAACTCCCCGCGGACGGCGCCCCAGAGCGCCTCGGTCTTGACGTCGAAGGTGGCGATGACCGACGCCGCGCCGGGCTCGATCTCCTCGATGACCCAGGGCAGGACGGCGTTGACGGCGAGGATGGTCGGGACCGTGGCCTCGATCTTTTTGATCCGGTCCACGTTCACGCCGGTGTTGGCGTCGAGCTCGACCGACTTCGCCGAGCCGTCCGGCAGCTCGTAGCTGTTCGGGCGGACGAGGACCAGCGCGTCGGTGGCCTCCTCGGGGGTGTCGACGATCTGCACCGAGGGGTCGGCCGCACGGATGACGTTCTTCAGTGCCGCCGTCTGGTTCGCCGCGTTCGTCCGGGTGAAGACCTCGACGTACAGCCGCGTCCCCGCCAGGGCGTCGTCGTCCAGCGGCAGCTGGCCGGCGTCGTTGCGCAGGAGCGTCACGGACTTGCGGTGCGCCTCGTCGGCCACCGCCTGGGACTCCGCCGAGTCGGCGATCTCCTGGGCGCGGGCCGGGTCGACGTACGGGTCCTCGAACAGGCCGAGGGTGAAGATCTCCTCGAGGAGGGACTGCACGTGCGGGTCCAGGTCGGACTCGGCGAGCAGCCCCTGGTTGACGGCGTTGATCAGGCCGGTCGGGTCGTTGTAGTCGGAGAACAGGGCGATGCCCGCGTCCACCGCCTTGGCGTACCGCTGCTCGAGGGTCATGGCCTGGATGGCCTCGCCCCAGGCCG
This sequence comes from Georgenia daeguensis, assembly GCF_039537705.1. Taxonomy (NCBI): domain Bacteria; kingdom Bacillati; phylum Actinomycetota; class Actinomycetes; order Allobogoriellales; family Allobogoriellaceae; genus Georgenia; species Georgenia daeguensis. The sequence continues at coordinate 43,389 of NZ_BAABBA010000005.1, read as the reverse complement.
TGGTGGTGAGGATGCCGCTGTCGCTGTTGACGTAGCCGGTGAAGCCCAGCTCGCCCTTGAGCAGGCCGTCGATGATGGCCTTGTTGTACGCGCCCGCGACCTCCTCGAACTGCTGGTCCTCGGAGTACCAGAGGTGCTTGGGCAGCTGGTCGGCGCTGAGCTCGTTGTTGGGGACGTTGTAGTAGGACATCACCGAGCTCGCGCCGGCGTCGATCGCGGCCTGGAACGGGGGCAGCTGGTAGTCGTACAGGCTGCCCTCGGTCGGGTAGATCGCCCACTGGCCCTGCTCGTTGTGCGGGTCGAGCCCGCGCAGCACGGCGCCGTCGCCGGGGAAGTGCTTGATGGTCTGGGCCACGGAGTCGCGGCCCAGCTCCTCGCCCTGGAAACCGAGCACGAGCTCGCGGGCGATGTCGGCGTTGAGCTCGGGGCTCTCCCCGAACGTGCCGGAGACCCGGTTCCAGCGGGGCTCGGTCGCCGTCTCGATCTGGTAGCCGTAGATCTTGTGGATGCCGGCGGCGCGCCACTCCTCCCGGGCGATCTCGGCGAAGCCGCGCACGACCTCGGGGTCGTGGCTCGCGGCCAGCCCGAGGCTGCCGGGCCAGAGCGAGAACTGCCCGGTGGCCTCGCTGATCCCGAACTGCTGGTCGGGGTTGACGTGGTTGCGCGGGTTGGAGGTGAAGACCACCGGGATGCCGAGCCGGGAGGCCTCGGCGAGCTCCTGGTAGTCGTTCGCCCGGTCGGCGAGCTGGGCGGCGGTGGGGTTGTCGCGGATGACGAGGTACCGGATGTTCCGGTCCTCGACGTAGCCGACCGTGGGTGCGTACGGGTCGTCCACCACCGTGCCGGCCGGCGCCCCCCGCCGCTCGGAGGTGATGTGCATGAGGCCGGCCTTCTCCTCGAGCGTCATCCGGGACACGAGGTCCGCGGCGCGCTCCGACGGCGACTCGCGCCAGTCCTCGTAGGTGTCGACCTGGCCGTTGGCGTTGAGGTCGCGGAACTCGCGCTGGCCCTTCTTGAGGACGGGCTTGACGCGGGCCTCGACCTCCGGCGCGTTCTTCCCGCCGGCGTTGGAGTGGGCGGGCGGGTTGCCGCCGGCACCGGAGTGGTCCGGTGTCGCGGCGAGTGCCCCGCCCGCGAGCGCGAGCGAGAGCGGGATGGCGACGGCGGCAGCTGCTGCTGCGCGTCCGTTCGCCCGGGTGCGGTGCTTACCCATGTGATGGTTCCCCCTTGAAACATCGACGAGCCGGCCGAGCGTCGATGCTCCACCGGTTGCCCCGGACTCTGGCGGTCGGATACCGCCGTGGCAACGAGTTGCCATCTCTTGCATTTCCCGGTTTCTCACCGTGCCACCACGACGACGCCGGAGGGGTGCGCCCGCCAGGCGGGCGCACCCCAACTCACGCCACCGCGGCGTTCCCGGCGTGCACCAGGGCGTCGATGCGCCGCTCGATCGCGTTGAACTCCGGCGAGGTCGGGTCGCGGTCGCCCTCGAGGTCGACGTCGACGATCTCGCGCACGTGGCCGGCGTTCCCGTGCGCGGAGCCGCCGGCCATGACGACCACTCGGTCGGCGAGGTAGACGGCCTCCTCGATGCTGTGCGTCACGAACACGACCGTGACCCCGGCGTCGCGGTGGATCCGGCGCAGCTCGTGCTGCATGTCGCTGCGGGTCAGGGCGTCCAGCGCCCCGAACGGCTCGTCCATCAGGAGCACCGCGGGCTTGTTGGCCAGCACGCGGGCGATCGCCACCCGCTGCTGCATGCCGCCGGAGAGCTGGTGCGGGAACGAGCCCGCCACCCGGGTCAGCCCCACGGCCTCCACCGCCTCCGCGGTGCGGGCGGCCACGAACGAGCGCGGGAGCCGGGCCTGGCGCGGCCCGTAGGCGACGTTCTCCCGCACCGTCAGCCACGGGAAGAGGCCGTAGTCCTGGAACACGACGCCGCGGTCCGGCCCGGGCCCGGTGACCGGCTCGCCGTCGACCAGCACGTCTCCCGCGGTGGCGCTCTCGAAGCCGGCGACCATGCGCAGCACGGTGGACTTGCCGCACCCGCTGGCGCCGACGACGCAGACGAACTCTCCCTCCCGGATGTCGATGGTGACCCCGGCGACGGCGGGCAGCGGGGCGCCGGGGAAGTGCTTGCCGAGGTCGCGCAGGACGATGCCGGCGGGACGGTTCTCGCGGACGGGTCCGATCTTCATGGGGTTCTCCTGCTACTTCACGAGGGGCCGACGGCCGGCGAGGACACGGACGAGGAGGGTGAGGAGGCGGTCGGCGACGAAGCCGGCCAGGCCGATGACGACCATGCCGACGATGATCAGGTCGGTGCGGGACTGCTCCCGGGCCTGCGTGATCATGGCGCCGAGACCGACGTTGATGCCCACGGTCTCGCCGACCACGAGGATCACCCACGCCAGCCCGAGCGCGATCCGCATCCCGCCCACCACGCTCGGCGCCGCGGCGGGGAGGACGATCTTGTACAGCGCCTGGCCCGGCGGCGTGCCGAGCATCGCGGCGGCCTCGAGCAGCCGCTCGGGCACCTGCCGCACCCCGGCGATGGTGTTGAGCAGGATCGGGAAGAACGCGGCGACGAACACCAGGAACACCGTCGAGCGGTCGCCGAACCCGATGATGAGCAGGGTCAGCGGCGCCCAGGCGGTCACCGGGATCGGCCGGATCAGGTTGATCGTCGGCTCGAGCATGCGGAACACGAGCCGGGACCGCCCCATGACCACGCCCAGCGGCACGGCGACGACGGCCGCGAGGGCGAAGCCCTGCAGCACGCGCGCCGTCGAGGCCCACAGGTGCACCCAGAGCGTGCCGCTGAAGGCGTCGTCCATGATCCCGCCGACGGCGACGTCCACCAGCCGCGCGCCCACCTCCGCCGGCGTGGGCAGGAACTCCATCTTGATGTCGAACGGCAGGGTCCACGCCCCGTGCACGCCGCGGTCCCACAGCAGCAGGAGCAGCAGCGGCACGGGCAGCGCGAGCGCCCAGCCGAAGCGGCTGCGGCGCTGGCCGGCGGCGGGGCCGCCCGTCTCGCGGGGGCGCCTGGCCTTCCCGGGCCGCCCGGTACCGGCGGGGACGACGACGGAGCGTGCCGCCGTCGCCGGGCCGGCCTGGGCGGGGGTCCTGTCCCCGAGGCGGCGTGCGGCCCGGGCGGCGGTCTCCTCGTCGGCGGGGCGTCCCGCGTCGGCGGGTGTCTCGGTCACGGCGGGTGACCCGGGGGAGCGGGTCTGGTCGGTGGTGGTCATGGTTCCTCCAGCTCAGGTCGGGGAACGGGTCGGGAACGGTCAGTCCGCGTAGGTGCTGGCCTCGACGAAGGTCGTGTCGAAGATCTGGGAGGTGTCCGGCGCGCCGTCGAGCTGGTCGAAGGCGACCATCTCGTCGGCGAGGGCGAAGACCTGCGCCTGGTAGGCGTCGTCGAGCGCCCACCGCGGCCACACGTTGGTGATGGCCCGCTCGACCACGGCCGGGTCCAGGCCGAACTCCTCCACCAGGCCGGTGGCCCACTCCTCCGGGCTGGCGGCCAGGTGCTCGCTGGCCTGGACGTGCGCGTCGACCACCTGCTGCACGAGCTCGGGATCGGACTCGATGAGCTCCTCGCTGGTGGCGAGGACGATGTTGACCCTGCCCACCGGGGTCTCGTACGGGGAGACGATCTCGACGGCGCCGGCCTCCATGGCGATGGAGGGCCCCATCTCCGCCGAGGACATCGCGTCGATCTGGCCGGACTCGTAGGCGCCGGCCATCTCCGCGAAGGGCAGGTTGACCAGCTCGACGTCGGCCGGGTCGATGCCCTGGGCGGCGAGGGTCAGCTTGAGCAGGATCTCCTGCGAGGAGCCCATCGGGTAGCCGATGGACCGGCCCACGAGGTCCTGGGGGCCCGCGATGTCCGGGGACCCGACGATCCGGGTCCCGCCGTCGGCCGAGGAGGCGACGATGCGCACCCCCTGGTCCGCGGCCACGCCGGCGAGGACCGACGGCGCCCCGGTGACCCCGAAGTCCACGGAGCCGGAGACCACGGCGTTCTTGATGTCGGTGGAGGTGTCGAACAGGACGATCTCGAACTCGGTGCCCTCGGGGGCGAAGTCGTCGTAGAAGAACGGCGTGAACAGGTGCGGCTGGGCGCGCAGGGTGCCGACCGTGACGGTGTCGCCGGAGGCCGCGGAGTCGGCCGGGGTGCAGGCGGCGAGGGAAGCCGCGAGCAGCCCGGCGACGGTGAGGGCGGCGGCGGGGCGGAGGGGACGGCGGTTCATGAGGGCTCCTCGTGGGTGGGACGGGCGGGGAAAGCGGAAGAGGTGGTCAGCCGGCGACGGCGAAGGCCGTGGCGCGGTAGGCGCGCCAGCCGCCGGGGGCGGTGATGTCGGTCTCGGTGCCGTCGAGGCGGCCGGTGAACCCGGTGACGGTGCGGCCGTCGGCGAGCCGGACCGGGCCCAGCGCCATGGGGGCGGGAAGGCTGGTCAGGAGCGTGGCGACGGCGGCGGCCGGCAGCCGCCACAGCTCGCCCGGGATCTCGATGCCGAAGGTGGCCTCGGCGACCACGGGCCGCGGGACGTCGCCGGGCACGAGGTACATCCGGTGCCCGGGCGCGGTGGCGATCTCGCCGGCGAAGCGGGCGCCGAGCGCCTCGAGGTCGCCGTTGAGGGGCTCGCCGCGCAGGTGGGCGCCGAAGACCGCGACGTCCACGCCGCCGGAGGGGACCGGCGGGGTCGGCTCGCCGAGGAGACGCGCGGCGAGGTCGAGCCCGACCTGGTCCGCGAACGCCCGCGTGACCACGGTGACGCCGAAGGCGCCCTCGCCGGGCACGCGCCCGGCCGGCACGGCGACGGCGGCGAGGTCCATGAGGTTGACGAAGTTCGTGTACGTGCCCAGCCGGCTGTTGATGGCGCCGGCGCGGTCGCCGAGCACGTCGGCGGTGCGGGGGTGCTCCGGCGCCGTGGGCAGCAGCAGCGCGTGGGCGCCGTCGAGCAGGGCCAGGCCGCGGGCGGTGAGCCGGGCGAGGAGCTGCTGGTCGCGGACCACCTGGGTGCCGCGCACGCGCGCCGCACGGTCGGCGACCGCCGCGACGGCCGGGTCCGCGCCGTCCGGGTGGGCGGCGAGGAACTCCCCGAAGGAGGCGGCCCGCTCGGCCACGAGTCCGCCGTCGTAGAGCAGGCGCGCGGCCTCGAGGAAGGGCGTGAGGTCGATCTCGCGGACGGCGGCGCCGGTGGCCTCGAGCCGGGCGACGGCGTCGGCGAACAGCCCCCGCATGGCCGGGGAGAGCGGCGCCAGGTCCGTCTCCCGCGGGACCGCCACGACGGGCCGGGCCGGCGCGGCGAGCGGGGCGTCGGCCGGCCGCGGCCTGCTGTGCGGGTAGGCGGCGGCGGGGCCGGCGAGCACGTCGAGCACCCGGGCGGCCAGCGCGACGTCGGGGGCGAAGACGGAGACGCAGTCGTAGGACGGGCAGGCGGGGACCACGCCGTCGGCCGGGACGAGCCCGTGCGTGGGCTTGAGGCCGACGACGCCGTTGAAGGCCGCCGGCACGCGGCCGGACCCGGCGGTGTCGGTCCCCAGGGCGAAGTCCACCAGGCCGAGGCCGACGGCGACGCCGGAGCCGGAGCTGGAGCCGCCGGAGACCCGGTCCGGGTCGAGGGCGCTGGCCACCCGCCCGTACGGGCTGCGGGTGCCGACCAGGCCGGTGGCGAACTGGTCGAGGTTCGTCTTGCCCACCAGCACGGCGCCGGCCGCGCGCAGGCGCTCGACCGCCGTCGCGGTGCTCGCCGGGACCCGCCGGAAGGCGGGGTGGGCCGCCGTCGTCGGCAGCCCCGCGACGTCGATGTTGTCCTTGACGGCGAAGGTGAGCCCGGCCAGGGGCAGGTCCGCCCCGGCCGCGAGCCGCGCCTCGACGTCGACGGCCTCGTCCAGGGCTGCGGCGCGGTCCTGGAGCCGGATCCAGATGTCCTGCCGGTGCGCGGCATCGATGCGGTCGAACGCGGCGGCGACGGCGGCGGTGGGGGCGGTCATCGGGGTACCTCCGTGGGGTGGGGGAGCGAGCTGAGGTGCAGGGCCCGGGCGGCGCGGGCCTCGACGACCGCGTGGGAGCGGCCCACGTGGGTCTCGAGCGCCTCCAGCGCCTCGGGGAGGTGGCCGCCGAGGACGAGCTCGCCGATCGCGACGTGCTCCGCGACGGTGGCATCCACGCGGTCCTGGGTGAGGTAGTCGTGCATGCGCACGGCGCGGATGCGGCGGTTGACGGCGATCAGGGCGGCGGCGAGCTCGGCGTTGCCGGCCGCGCGGAGCAGGGTGACGTGGAACTGCTCGTCGGCGGTGACGAACCCGGCGTCGGGGGCGACGCCGTCGCGCCGACGGCGGCGCCAGAGGTCCACCTCGGCCTCGAGGGCGGCCCGGTCGTGCCCGGCGCCGGGAACCTGGGCGGCGCGCTCGATGCCGCGCCGCTCCAGCGTCAGGCGCAGCTCGTATTGCTCGGTGAGCTCGTGGAGGCTCGGCAGGTAGCGGTAGAGGACGCCGTCGCGCCGGACCAGCAGCCCGTCGCTGAGCAGCCGGCCGAGGGCGGCCCGCACGGGCGTGCGCGAGACGCCGAAGCGGTCGGCGACCCGCTCCTCGGTGACCCGGTCGAAGGGGGAGACAGCACCGCTGAGGAGCTCGTCGCGGAGCGCCTCGTACACGCGCTCCTGCGCCGGCCGGCGCGGTGCGAGGGCGCCCCGCGGTGCGCGTGGGGTCCGGGGGAGGAGCGATGTGTCCATGGACGGACACTGTTATGGACCCATGTTTCCGCCCCGTCACCTCCGGTAAAGCCGGTGTAACGGTTCTGGGTCGGGCGTGTTAGCGCCGGCGGAGCGTCAGCTCAGGTCGACCTCCACCCCGGTCCCACACTGATCTCACCCCTGCCGTTTCGGCCCCGGCTTCGTCTCCGTATCCGTCCATGCAGGCCGGGCGGCTGGTTCGCTGTCTCCTCCCGGTGCATGTGCCAGAGACCTTCGACGGAGAGGGTGCCGATGTCTGACAGCCGCCAGCCCGCGTCAGCTCCGGCGTCCGTCGCTGCGCTCCACCTCCCCGTCGCGCCCGTCCGTGTGCCCGCCCGCAGGGTGGTGCGGCTGACGCTCTGGGCGTGGCGGGACGTCCTGCGGACACGGTCCGTCACGGGCGCCCACCACACCGAGCTCACGCTCCGCCTGCACGGCGAGGCGCAGGCGCAGGAGCTGGCCGTGCGAACCGTGGAGGCCAGGCTCAAGGCGGACCTCGATGCCCGGATGGCCGCCTGCCGGAGGTTGCTCGACGCGGTCGACGACCCGCCGTCGGACGCCCCGGCTCGTAGCCCGGATCCGTCTCTGACGGCGGTGAAGAGGGTGCAGTGGGCCGAGGACCGGCGGATGGCCGAGCGGCGTGCCGCCCGCCGGGCCGAGGCACGGGCCGCCCGTGCGATGGCCGAGCGGGAGCTGACGGTGCTGGAGGTGCGGCGCCAGGAGGTGACCGAGGCGGCGGATTGGGCAGCATGCTCCTGGGCCAGGTACGCGGACCTGCAGTGCGCCGTCTACACCCGCACGCGATCCGGTCTCCTCGGGCTGCGGCGGGGAGGGGACGAGCACGCGACGGTCCCGCCGTACGAGGCGGTGCCGGTCCCGGCCGGCCTGCGGGCGTCGTCCGACGGTGAGCGACATCTCCACGCGCACGACGGGCAGCCTTCCGACGCCGGCCGCCGGTCGGCAGCAGCCGCCGCCCGGAACGGCAGGCCCTGATGGCGGGCCCGCGCGGCACGCGCGCCCACTCCAGCGAGAGCGCCCGAACGGTCGCGGGCGAGGGCGACGGCGAAGCCGGCGGCTCGCGGGAGCCCGATCCCGCAAGGGTGCTGCTCGAGGCCGACCAGGAGGCTGCCCGGGACGCCGCCGTCTACGACGTGCCAAGCCTCCTCGCCGACGATCGGCCCCTCCTGTTCACCCGCGCCACCGCGGCGTGGCGCGACCATCAGCAGGCTGAGTCGTGGGCTCGCACCGAGCACGCCCTCCAGGCCGTGGACGGTGCAGCCCTGCGCCTCCGCACGGGCGACGGGAAGCAGGACGGGGAGGCCGCCCTGCGCGAGCGTGCAGCGACGGCCCACGCCGAGGAGGCGAGGACCGAGGCGGTCCTCGCTGAGGCGAAGGACCGGCTCGACGCCGCCGCGGCGCTGCCGCCGAGCGGGCGCAGCTGGCGTACGCGGCTGTCGCTCTGGGCCCGGATGTGGGTGCTGAGCGTCCTCGCGCCACCTCTGGAGTTCTACGTCGTGGCCGGTGCGGTCTCCATGGCCACCCGCTCGGAGAACCCGTGGGAGAAGTGGTTCCTCGCGGCGATCATCCTCTTCGGCCTCAGCGTCCTGCCCAAGCTGGCGGGGTCGAGCCTCCATGCGGTGCGGGTGGGCAAGGACCCCGCCCACCACCTCGGAGCGGTGTTCCTGGCCTCCGTGGTATGGCTCGGGGCCGTGTACACGGTGGCACGCATGCGTGCCGACGCCAGCGCCGCCGACCGCGCACTCGGCGCGAGCGCCGGCGGCTTCCAGTTCCCGGGCGTCACGCCCGGCGCCGAGCCGGTGGAGACGGGCAGCGCGTGGCTCTTCGTGTTCTACCTCGTGGTCATCACCGCGTTCTCGCTCGCCATCTTCCTCAACGCCTGGCTCTCGCCGGCGCCCGAGCAGCTCGCCTGGTTCCGCGCCCGCGCCGAGCTCGAGGAGGCCCGGGCGCAGCGCATCCGGGCCGAGCAGGACGTCGCCGCGCTCAACGAGCGCCTGGCGTTCCTGGAGATGGAGCGCGCCGCGATCCAGCGGGCGGGCGAGCAGCACGCGGCGGAGGTGGTGCCGGCGCTGGCCGGGCTGCGCGTCGACGAGTACCACCTCCAGCTCGCCCGCCACGTCGGCGACCCGGCCTTCACGGATGCGCTCCGGCTCGTGGACCGGTCCCTCGAGCCGACGGCGCAGCAGCCGCCGGCCGCGGCCGAGGGCCCGCCTGCACGGCACGAGAGGCAGGACTGATCCGTGAGGACGAGAAGCATGGGTGCGAGGCCCGTCCGCGCACTGGCGGCCGCCGCCGCGGTCGCCGCACTCCTCCTCACGGCCGCCTGCGGCGGGGAGGGGGCCAGCGCGGGGGCGGCGGGGAAGCGCAGCACCCTGGCCGTCGTCGCGGCCGGGCGCGCGAACATGCCGCGGATCGCACCGGCGGCCTACGCGGAGCAGATCGAGCCCCTGCTCGTCGAGGGCGTCAGTGTCAGCGTGGTCTCCGAGGAGGGCACGCCGCAGATCGTCGGGGCCATGCCGCTGACGGACCTGGCCAACAACCCCGCCACGCGCGAGGAGCAGATCCTCACGTTCCGCGACGGGGTGCTCGCCGCCATCGCGGGTACGACCGCGCGCAGCGCCGAGGCGGATCCGCTGCTCGCGGTCGGGGAGGCGCTCCGTGCCGCCGGCCGCGCGGAAGGCCCCTGCACCGTGGTCGTCGGGTCGTCGCTGCTGCAGACCACCGGCGCGATGCCGGTCCAGGAGCTGCTCGGGGCCGAGGTGGGCGACGTCGTCGAGGCGCTCCGCGACGGAGGTCAGCTGCCCGACCTCGGCGGCTGCGCCGTCGTCTCGCTCGGCGCCGGTCTGACCCAGGAGCCGCAGGCACCGCTCGCCGAGGCGGACCAGGGCCGGCTGGAGCGGCTGTGGACCGAGGTGTTCACCGCCGCCGGGGCCGCCTCCGTCACCTTCGTCCCGCGGCCGGTCAGCGAGCCGGTCACCGGAGACCTGCCGCCGGTCACGCCCGTGAGCTTCACCCGGCAGCCCGTGACGGTGGAGACCACCGAGCCCGCGGAGCCCGCCGAGCCGGCCACCTGCCGGGTCGACCTGCCCGACGCCGTCCTGAACTTCGCGCCCGACACCGCAGACTTCCTCGACCCGGCGGCGAGCACCGCGGTCGTCTCCGACGTCGCGGCGCAGCTGGCCGCGTGCCCCGGGACCGTGCGCGTCGTAGGGATCACGAGCTCCGCGGGCACGGAGGAGGGGCGGACGCGCGTCTCGACGGCACGGGCTCAGGCGGTGCGCGACCTGCTCGCCGACGCCCTCGGCGTGCCCGCCGACAGCATCTCCGCCAAGGGGCTCGGCCACGACACCTCGCCGGAGGGCGGCGCCGTCGTCGACCGGGTGGACGGCCGGCTCGACCCGGTCCTCGCGGCGAAGAACCGCAGGACGGTCATCTTCGTGGAGCCGGCAGCCTGATCCCGCTCAGCTCAGGTGGGTGTGGATCCAGCGCCGGACCTCGGGCTCCAGGCCGGTCCAGGACGCGTCGTCGGGCGTGAGGGCCGTGACGATGAGGCCGTCGCCCGGGTGGAGGTGGGGGGTCAGGGCGTTGCGCACCTCGTCCGCCGTGCCGTCGGCGGCGACGAAGCAGCCCGCGTCGAGGCCGTGGCACGTGGAGTGGAAGTCCTCGAGCCGTGCCAGGAAGTCGTCGTACTGACAACCCGGCCGGCGCAGGTCGTATGCGACGAGAAATGCAGCCATGGGTCCCAAGATATGGGGAGGCGCTGTACCCCTGGGGGTTTTTGGAGGGGGATGTTCGACGGCGGCCGTATCGGCGTGCGCCCGCCTCGGCCGCGGGCCCGTCAGGGCTGGGCGAGGGAGGCCCAGAAGTCGCAGTGCGACTCGGCCGGGACGTCCACCGCGCCCACACCGCCGGAGCCCTCGACGTCGAGGCCCTGCACGTCCTCGTCGTCACGGTAGCGGTGCCAGGCGGGGGCATCGTGGAGGTTCGGCCGGCCGGTCGCGGCGAAGGCGGTCCAGTAGCGGACCATCGTCGCCGACAGCTCCTGCTGCTCCGGCGTCAGCGGTGCGCCCAGCTCGAACAGGTACGGCAGGACGGAGCCGTGCTGTGCGCCCTCCGGGTAGCCCGGGAACGGGAAGTCGGCCAGCGGGAACGCCGTCCGGTCACGGAACTGGTAGGCGTACACCCGCGCCCGCCGCGGCGCGGACAGGGCCTCGTAGGCATCGACGTGCGCACAGGTGGACACCATGGCCGGCGGGCCCGCGTCGCTGAAGACCGCCGCCAGCGCCCGCAGCGGCGAGGGGTAGGCGTCGGCCGGGTAGCGGGCGAGGACCTCCTCCGCCCGGTCGCCGTAGCGCGCGGTCAGCTCGGCCGCGTACTCCTCCGCAGTGAGCGTCGGCGACGGCGGGGCGCCGGTCGACACCAGCGTCTCGGTGGGGGTGAAGTAGGTGTTCTCGTCGCGGTTGTTGCCGTGCATGACCGGGACCCGCGCGCGCTCGCCCGCGGCGATGGCGTCCGCCGGCTGGACCGGCAGGGCCGATCCGCCGACGACGAACGCGCCGCCCAGCGACAGCGCGCCCAGCCACGCGCGCACCAGCTCCTCGACACCGGCCTGGCGCAGGCAGGCCGCCACGTCGGTCCCGGCGGCGCAGCCGACCGCCGCGGCGACCTGGTCGCCCCTCGCCTCGGCGGTGGGCAGGTCGTCGTAGCGCTGGGTGCAGCTGAAGCTCATCGCGATCGCGCGGTCGAACAGCCCGCGCGCCGTCGGCGAGGCCAGCTGGGCGCAGACGGAGGCGACGTCGCCGTTCTGGGCGGAGAGGTCGCGCTGCGCCAGGAACCCGAGCGGCCCGAGCCGGTAGTTGATCGTCACCACCACCACGTCGCCGTCGACGGCGAGCTTGCGCGCGTCGTACTGCGAGCCGGTGCCGACGAGGAAGAAGCCGCCGTGGATCCACACCATGACGGGCACGTCACCGCGCCGGCCGTCCAGGCCGGCCGGCGTCGTCACGTTGAGGGACAGGCAGTCCTCGTCCACCCACGGGACGGTGGCGAAGTCGGGCGGCTGCGGCTGGGGGCAGGGGCTGCCCAGCTCGGTCGCGTCGCGCACGCCCTCCCACGGCTCGACCGGCGCCGGCGGCCGGAACCGCAGGTTGCCGACCGGGGGCGCGGCGAACGGGATGCCCTGAAAGAGGCGGTGGCCCTCCTCCATGGTGCCCCGCACCGCGCCGTCCTCGGTGTGCACGACGAGCGGCGGCTCCGCGCCGCCGTCGTCGTCGGCCCCGGCGGAGGCCGGTCCGCCCGCCGCCAGGAGGGCGGCACCGAGGCCGAGGCCGAGAAGTGCCCGGCCGAAGAGGCGGGGGAGCGAGCGTCGCATGGGAGCTCCAAGGACTGGTCCGGTCCACCGTGCGACCGTGAGCCCGCGTCGTTGCGGGCTGACCCCAGCGTAGGCGCCGGGCTGCCGGTGCGGAACGGCAGGGGAGTGCCGGCCGGAAACCGACGACCAAGGGGCGGGGTCCGTCAGACCCCGCCCCCTCCGCCGTCGCGAGACCTCAGCCCGGCAGGACCACGACGCCGTCGTCGTCGCTCACCAGCTGCGCACCGGGGGCGAACGTCGCGCCGCCGAACGAGACGACGACGTCGCGCTCGCCGGCCCCGGTCTTCGCGCTCTTGCGCGGGTTCGACCCCAGCGCCTTGACGCCCAGGTCCAGCTCGGCGAGCGCGGCGACGTCGCGCACCGCCCCGTGGATGACCACGCCCGCCCAGCCGTTCGCCACGGCCGAGCCGGCGATGAGGTCGCCCATCAGCGCCGTGTGCAGGGACCCGCCGCCGTCGACCACGAGCACCCGTCCCTCGCCGGGCGTCCCGAGAACCGCCTTCACCAGCGCGTTGTCCTCGTGGCAGCGCACCGTGGCGATCGGCCCGGCGAAGGTCCGCCGCCCGCCGTACTGGCGGAGCTGGAGGTCGCAGGACTGCAGCCGCTCCTCGTACTGGTCGTAGAGGTCGGCGGTGCCGACCACCGCCGTCACGCCGCACCGCCCGGGTGCGCCGCGCCGTCGGGCTTGACCGCGAGCACGGGGCAGGTGGCCTCCAGCAGGATCCGCTGCGAGTTCGACCCCAGCAGGAGCTTGCCCACCGGCGACCGGCGCCGCAGCCCGATGACGATCAGCTCCGCCCGGTGCTCGTCCGCGGCGGTGAGCACCTCGTCCGCGGCGGACCGCCCGCGCGAGGGCTGGACGAGCAGGTGCTCGACGCCCGCCTCGCCCAGCTGCTCCTCGGCGGTGCCGATCTGGTCCTCGGAGAGCACCCGCGGGTCGGCCGCGGCCTCCCCGCGGGAGGAGTTCACGACGACGAGCAGCGACTCCTCCTTCCGGGCCACCGTGATGGCGTGCTGGAGGGCGGCGTACCCCTCCGGGGTCGGGATGTAGCCGACGACGATGGTCATCTGTGCTCCGTGGGTGTGGTCGGGGTGGAGGTGTCGGCCGCGTGGTCGGCCCGGACGGGCGGGACGACGTCGGACTCGGGCCGCTGCCCGGGGTCCGGGGATCCGGCCGCCGGTTCGGTGACGTCCCGGCGAGCAGGCGACGTCTCACCGGAGGGGGTGGTGCCTCGGGCCCTCCGCACACCGGCCGCGAGGAACGGCCACAGCAGGATGATCGCGATGATCACGTAGACCGCGACGGCGAGCGGCTCGTCGAACAGCCCGGACGGGCTGCCGGCGGAGAGCTGCAGCGCCTGGCGGAGCTGCCGCTCGGCGAGCGGGCCGATGATGACGCCGATGATCAGCGGCAGCACGGGCAGCCCGTAGCGGCGCATCAGCAGCCCCAGCAGCCCGAGGACGAGGAGCAGCACGAGGTCGAACCACTGCAGGTTCACCGAGTACGCGCCCAGCGTGGCGAAGAAGATGATCCCGGCGTACAGGTAGGGCCGCGGGATCTGCAGCAGCTTCGCCCACGCCGGCGCCAGCGGCAGGTTGATCACCAGCAGCAGCGCGTTGCCGATGAACAGCGAGGCGATCAGGCCCCACACCAGCTCCGGCTCCCGCTCGAGCAGCAGCGGGCCGGGCTGGATGCCGAACTGGATGAACGCGGCGAGCATGACGGCCGCGGTGGCGTTGGTGGGCAGGCCGAGGGAGAGCATCGGCACGAGCGTCCCGGCCGCGGAGGCGTTGTTCGCCGCCTCCGGCCCGGCCACGCCCTCGATCGCGCCGTGCCCGAACTCCTCGGGGTGCTTGGTCAGCCGCTTCTCGGTGACGTAGGAGAGGAACGTGGGGATCTCCGCCCCGCCCGCGGGCAGCGCCCCGAACGGGAACCCGAACGCGGTGCCGCGCAGCCACGGCTTCCACGAGCGCCGCCAGTCCGAGCGGGACATCCACGGCCGCCCCACGGGGATGACCGAGGAGGAGGAGCGGCGCAGGTGGGCGGCCACCCACAGCGCCTCGCCGACGGCGAAGATCGCCACGGCGATGACCACGATGTCGATCCCGTCGGCCAGCTGCGCCTCGCCGTAGGTCAGGCGCCGCTGCCCGGTCACCGGGTCGAGCCCGATGAGCCCGATCGCGAGCCCGAGCGCCAGGGCGGAGAACCCGCGCACCCGCGACTTCCCGAGCACCGCGGTGACGGCCACCAGGGACAGCAGCATGATCGCCAGGTAGCTCGGCGCGCCGAGCTCGATGGCGAAGCGCACCACCACCGGCGCGAAGAACGCCAGCAGCGCGGTGCCGATGGTGCCGGCCACGAAGGAGCCGATGGCCGCCGTCGCCAGCGCCTGCGCGGCGCGGCCGGCCTTGGCCATCTTGTGGCCCTCGATCGCGGTGACCACGGTGGAGGACTCGCCGGGGGTGTTGAGCAGGATCGACGTGGTGGACCCGCCGTACATGCCGCCGTAGTAGATGCCGGCGAACATGATGAAGGCGCTCGTGGGCTCCAGGGCGAAGGTGACGGGCAGCAGCAGGGCCACCGTCATGGCCGGGCCCAGCCCCGGCAGGACGCCGACCGCGGTGCCCAGCAGCACGCCGATGACGGCGTAGAGGAGGTTGACCGGTGTCGCCGCGGTGACGAACCCGTCGGCGAGGGCGTTGACCACGTCCATCAGAGCACCCCCTCCAGGAGCCCGGCGGGCAGGGGGATGCCCAGGCCGAGGTAGAACCCGTAGAAGCTGCCCAGCGCGAGCAGCACGGAGACGACCAGGTCGCGCACGTAGTGCCGGCTGCCGAGGGCCACCACGGAGCCGAAGAAGAGCAGCGTGCCGGAGAGCACCCACCCGAGGGTGTCCACCAGCGCGATGTTCGCGGCGAAGACGGCCACCAGCGGCACCACGGTGCGCCAGTCGGTCGGGTGGGTCAGGTCCACGTCCTCCCCGCCCTCGGCCTCGCCGCGCCCGCCACGCACCACGTCGATCGCGAGGACGACCGCGCACACGAGGAGGAGGCCGGCGACGATGTACGGCAGCGCCTTGGGCCCGACCGGGTCGGACTGGGAGTACGGGGCCTCCAGGCCGATCGTGTCCAGGAGGATGACCACGCCGAGCACGGCGAGGAGGGCGGCGACGCCCAGCTCGGACCGGCCGGCGAGCCGCCCCCGCCCCGCCGCCACGGGGGCGCCGCCGGCCCCGGCCGCGTCGCCGCGACCGGGACCGCTCATGGCTGCGGAGCTCATGCCAGCCCGAGCTCCTGCAGGACGTTCGCCACGCGCTCGTCCTGCTCGGTGAGGAAGTCGGCGTACTCGTCGCCGGTGATGAAGGCGTCGGTCCAGCCGTTCTTCTCCAGCGCCGCCTCCCACTCCGGCGTCCCATGCATCTCCTCCAGGGCGGCGATCCAGGCGTCGCGGTCGGCGTCGTCGATCTCCGGCGGGGCGACGATGCCGCGCCAGTTGGTGAACACCAGGTCGATGCCCGACTCGGTGAGCGTGGGGGCGTCGATGCCCTCGACGGGCTCCTCGGAGGAGACGGCCAGCACGCGGATCTCGCCCGTCTCGATCTGGTCCTTGAACTCGCCCGCCCCGGAGGTGGCGAAGCCGATCTTGGAGCCGAGGATCGCGGGGAGGAGGTCGCCGCCGCCGTCGTAGGAGACGAAGTTGACCTCCGCCGGCTCGATGCCGACGGCCTGGGCCAGCTGCATGGGCAGGAGGTGGTCGGGGCCGCCGGGGTTGGAGCCGCCGCCCACGGCCAGGCCGCCCGGGTCGGCCTTCCAGGCCTCGACGAGGTCGTCGATGGTCTGGAACTCGGAGTCGGCGGGGACCATGATCGCGCCGGGCTCCTCGATGAGCTTGGCCAGCGGGGTGGTCTCGGTGAGGGTGGCCTCGGACTCGTTGGTGTAGCTGGCGCCGACCACGCCGAGGCCCATGAGCATGGCGAGGTCGCCGTTGCCGGACTCGGAGACGGTGCGGGCCAGGCCCACGGTGCCGCCGGCGCCCTCGAGGTTGAAGACCTCCAGGCCGGAGGAGATGCCGGTCTCCTCCATGACCTGCGCGGCGGTGCGGGCGGTCTGGTCGTACCCGCCGCCGGCGGAGTTGGGGACCATGATGCGCTTGTCGGTGAGCGGCTCGGCCTCGCCGGTGCCGGTGGTGGCGCCGCCGGCGGCGGGCTCGGCCTCGGTGCCGGTGACGCCGCAGGCGGCCAGGGCGAGGGCGGCGCCGGCGACCAGCGCGGGAATCTTGAACGTGGAGCGAAGCATCGTCGGCCTCTTCGTCGAGGGGGCAGGAACGTGGACGATCATGGACGACGGCGCAGCCGCCATCACCGTTGCGGTCGCAGCGGTCGTTGAGTTCTTTGTGGTCACGGGCCGCGGGGCGTCCCCGGCCCCGGCGGCGTCCCGCGGGGTGGCACGATGTGCTCGCCCCCTCGGCCCGGTGGACGTGCCGACGACGGCGCGACGGCGTTCCGCGCGGGCGGGCAGGCCGTGCGGGAGCGCCCCGCGGGCCCGGGCGGCACGGCCGACGGCCGGACGGAGGTGGAGATGCGCAGGAACCGGATGACCCTGGCCGGGCAGTTCCTCGTGCTCCAGCTCGTCATCGTCGCGCTGGTGGTCCTCACGGTCGGCGTGCTCTCCTTCGCCCAGACCGGCGAGCAGCTCCAGCGGGTGGAGAACCGCCGGGCGCTCTCCGCCGCGGAGAACCTGGCCGGCAACCCCACCGTGCGCACGCTCGTCCCGACGGCGCTGCCCGGCGGGAGCGCCCCGCTGGCCGCGGTGGGGGAGACGGTGCGGACGGTCTCGGGCTCCGACGTCGTCGTCCTGCTGCGCCCCGACCGCACCGTGCTGGAGTCCGCCCGCCCGGACGAGGTGGGGCAGGTGCTGAGGGACGACCGGCCCGACGTCCCGACCTCGCGGTCCTGGGTCGGCCCGGTGGCCGGCGGCTCCGCCGTCGCCGCGGAGGTGCCGGTGCTCGACGACGACGGCGCGCTGGTCGGGGTCGCCCGGGTGGAGCGGGAGCTGCCCGCGGTCACCGAGCGCCTGGCCCTGGCCGGTCCGAGCCTGCTGGTGTACGTGGGGCTGGCCACGACGATCGGCGTCATCGGCTCCACCATGCTCGCCCGGAGGGTCAAGCGGCAGACCCTCGGGCTGGAGCCCACGGAGATCGCCGGGCTGGTCGAGCACCGCGAGGCGCTGCTGCACGGGATCCGCGAGGGCGTCGTCGCCCTGGACACCGCCGGCCGGGTGACGCTGCTGAACGACGCCGGGCGGCGCCTGCTCGCCCTGCCGCCGGACGCCGTCGGGCGCCCGCTGGCCGAGCTGACCGCGGACGCGGAGCTGCGCGAGGCGCTGACGGAGGACGCCACCCGGGACCGGCTGGTGGTGGTGGGATCGCGGCTGCTGGTGCTCAACCGGATGCCGGTGCGCTCCCACGGCGCGGTGATCGGGTCGGTGACCACCATGCGCGACCGCACGGAGCTGAAGGCGCTGGAGCGGGCGCTGGACACCTCGCGACGCACCACCGGGACGCTGCGGGCGCAGACGCACGAGTTCTCCAACCAGCTGCACACGATCTCCGGGCTGCTCCAGCTCGAGGAGTACGAGGAGGCGGTGCGCTTCGTCGAGGGCGTGAGCCGCCACCGCGACAGCCTGTACACGCAGATCACCGCGCGGATCTCGGACCCGCCGATCGCGGCCCTGCTCATCGCCAAGGACTCCCTGGCCGCCGAGCGCGGGGCGCGGCTGGTGCTGGCGGAGGACTCGGCGGTGGCGCGGGTGGACGAGGAGCTCTCCCGGGACCTGGTCTCCGTGGTGGGCAACCTGGTGGACAACGCGCTCGACGCCGTCGCCGGGGCCGCGGAGAAGCTGGTGGAGGTGGCGCTGACCGAGGACGAGGAGGCGGTGACCGTGCGGGTGCACGACTCCGGGCCCGGGATCGACGACGCCGCGGCGGAGCGGCTGTTCCGTTCCGGGTACACCACCAAGGGCTCGGACCAGGTGGGCGGGCGCGGGTTCGGCCTGGCGCTGGTGCGGCTGGTGTGCCGCCGGCGCGGCGGGGACGTGAGCGTGCACAACGACGACGGCGCGGTGTTTGTCGCGCGGTTGCGCAAGAAGGAGGTGGCGGCGTGATCGGCGTGCTGATCGTCGACGACGACTACATGGTGGCCCGGATCCACGAGGGGTTCGTGCGCCGGTGCGAGGGCTTCGAGGTGGTCGGGGTGGTGCACGACCCGGCGGCGGCACTCGAGGCCGCCTCCCGCCTGCAGCCGGACCTGGTGCTGCTCGACGTCTTCCTGCCCGGCCCCTCCGGGCTGGACATCCTGGCGGGCATGCGGGAGGCGGCGCCGGACATGGACGTCATCGTGGTCACCGCCGCCCGGGAGGCGGACACGGTCAAGCGGGCGGTGCGCAGCGGGGCCGTGCAGTACCTGATGAAGCCGTTCACCTTTTCTGACCTGCGCGAGCGGCTCCAGCACTACCGGCAGACCCACCGGGCCCTGGCGCCGGGCGCGACGCCGGAGCAGACCGACGTGGACCGGCTCTTCGCCACCCCGAAGCAGACGGCGGCCGCGCTGCCGAAGGGGCTCAGCGTCGAGACGCTCCAGCTGGTCGGGCAGGTGCTCGCCGACGCCGGGGGCGACCTCTCCGCCGCCGAGGCCGCGGAGGCGGCCGGGATCTCCCGGGTCAGCGCCCGGCGCTACCTCGAGCACCTCGCCGAGACGGGTCGCGCCGAGGTGCGGCTGCGGTACGGCGAGGTTGGCCGGCCCGAGCGGCGGTACGCGCCGCGGTGATCTGACCGGCGGCACCGTGGCCACGACGGTCCGCCGAGAACGCCGTGACTGCCCGTCCGGTGACGGATTCGGGCAGTCAGGGCATTCTCGCGGGTGGTCGCGGTCGTGGTCGCAGCCGCGGCCTTCGGCTCAGCGGCTGGCCGCTGTCACCTTTCCGGCCGGCCCGGCCGCGGCGTCCTCGGCAGACTCGGTGGTGTCGCCGTCGGCGGGAGGGGCGGGCGCTTCCTCGGCCGCGTCCTCGGAAGGCTCGGCCGGAGCCTCCTCGGCAGAGTTGCCCCCGGCCTCGGCGGGGTCGGTCGCCCCCTCGACGGCGACGGGCTCGGCCGCGTCGCTGTCGGCCTCCGCCGCCCGGTCGCCGTCGGTCACGGCTGGCTCGCTCGGCACCGGCTGCGCGCCGGTGACGGGCGCGCCGGTCAGGGCGTCCACCGGCACGCTGGTGCCGGTGAGGGTGGCGAGCATCTGCCGGACGTTGGAGAGCTGGGCGTTGATGCTGTCGCGGCGCTGCGTGGCCGCCACCAGCTCGCGCTCGGACTCGTTGCGGATCCGCTCGGCGCGGGCCTTGGCCTCGCCGAGGAGCTGCTGCGCCTGCCGCTCGGCCTCCTCCACGGTGCGCCGGGCCTTCTGCTCGGCGTCGGCCAGCTGCTGCTCGCTCTCGTAGCGGATCGCCTCCGCCTGGTTCTGCTGGGCCACCAGCTGCTGCTCGGCGGCGATGGAGCGGGCCGCGAAGTCCTCCTCCGCCTGCTGGCGGCGCTGCGCCAGGGTGGTCTCGAAGTCGGCGGCGGCCTGCGCCGCGCGGGCGCGCTGCTGCTCGTAGACGGCCTCGGCCTCCTCGCGGCGGGCGGTGGCGTCGCGGTCGGCCTGGTCGAGGATGTCGTCGGCCTCGCGGCGCGCGTGCTCCAGGGTGCGGGCCGCCTCGGTCTCCGCGGCGCTGCGGGTCTGGGCGGCGTAGCGGTCGGCGTCGGCCCGGACGCGCTCGGCGGTCTCCGCGAGCTCGCGGCGCTGCTCCTCGATCTCCCGGCGGGCGGCGTCGCGCAGCTCCGCGGCCTCCTCCTCCGCCAGCTCGAGGATGGCGCCGATCCGCTTGCCGAAGTCGGCCCACGTCGGCTCCGGCGCGGGCTCCTCGGCCCGGCGGCGGGCCTCGTCCGCCTCACGCCGGGCCTCGGCGACGGCGGCGGCCGCGGCGGACTCGGCGGCCTCGAGCGCCTGCACGCGGCGGCCGAGCTCGTCGGTGTGCTCGCGGGCGCTCTGCAGCTCCCCGGCCAGCTGGCGCAGGTGCTCGTCGACCTCGGCGGGGTCGTAGCCGCGCAGGACGGTGCGGAAGGATGTCTGGCTCATCGGGCGTCGGGTTCCTTGTCGTGGTGGGTGGTGAGGTCGCTCAGGGTCGTGCCGGGGGAGGGGTCGGGGACGGCGAGGGCGTCGATGACACCGGAGAGCTGACCGAGCTCGGCGGCGATCCGGTCCCGGCGCAGGCTCAGGGTGCGGACCTCGGCGCGGGCGCCGTCGAGCAGCTCGTGGGCGCGGGTGCGCAGCTCGTCGGCCTCGGCGCGCGCCTCGGCCACGATGCTCGCCGCCTCGGTGCGGGCGTCGCGACGGCGGTCCTGCGCCTCGCGCTGGGCGGCGCCGGCCTGCTGGGCCGCCTGCTCGCGCAGGACGCGGGCGCCCTGCTCGGCGCCGGCCAGGCGGCGCTCCGCCCGCTCGACCATCGCGATGGCCCGGGCCTCCGCCTCCGCCAGCACCCGGCCGGCCTCCTCGTGGGCGCGGCGGCGCTCGGCCTCGGCCGCCGCCCGCGCGGACTCCAGGTGCTGGTCGGCCTCGGCGCGCACGGCCGCCGCGGCGTCGTCCGCGGCCTCCAGGCGCGCCCGGACCTTGGCCGCGGCGGCGGCGATCACCGGCTGCAGCCGACGGCGGACCGCACGGACCTTCTCGGCACCGGCCGCGTGCCCCTGACGGTGCAGCCGCTCCGCCTCCAGCTCGGCGGCGGCCACCAGCTGCTCGACCGTGCGCTGCGTCCACGCCATCTGCTCCGCAGCGACGGCGATGTCCGCCTCCGCGGTGGCCCTCGCCTCGTCCCGGATGCGCCCGGCCTGCTCGGCCGCCGTGGCGAGCTCGGCCGCGGCTTGGCTGCGGGCCCGCTCCAGCTCGGAAGTTGCCGCGTGTCGCATCGCGTCGGCGGCCTCGGCGGCGCCCGTGCGGAGCTGCTCGGCCTCCGCGAGGGCCGTCTCGACCGCGCGGGCCGCCTCCTCCGTGGCCGCCTGCCGGACGCGCTCCGCCTCGGCGACGAGGGCGGCCGTGCGCCGCTCGACCTCGGCCTCCGCCTCCGCGAGGAGCTGCCGGCTGCGCTGGCGCGCCTCTTCGACCAGGCCGGCCGACCGCGTCTCGGCGTCGACGGCGGAACGCTCGGCGCGCGAGCGCAGCACCACGGCGGTCGACTCCGCCTGGGCGAGCACCTCGTCGCGGGCCCGGTCCGCCTCCGCCAGCACGAGCGCCGCCTGCTCGGCGGCGTCCTGCACCAGCTGGGTGGACTCCTCCTGCGCCTGGTCCAGCTGTGCGCGGGCGGCGCGACGGGCCTGCTCGGCTTGCTCGTGCAGCCGTTCCGCCTCGGCCCGCAGCCGTTCCGCCTCGGCCCGGGTCGCGTCGGCGTAGCGCTGCGCCATGGCCAGCATGTGCACGGCCTCGTCGGTCTCCGTCGGCGGGGCCGGCGGGGGAGGGGCCACGTCCGGCACAGCCGGGTCCAGGATCATCGCCTCACCCGCGTCCGGTGGCTGCAAGGCGGGCATTCGACTCAGCTGGTCCTGTCGGTCGGTGTCGGCGCTCGGTCCTCGGTACGTTCCCGCCCACTGTGGCGGTGGAGGAGCTGCACGGGACAGGTACCGACGAGAGTTGGAGGAGTCCTCGCCCGATATTACCCCGTTAGCATGTGACGGATCGGTCCGCGCTGTCCAGGGGGGCAGATTCTTTTCCCGCCTGCCACGGCCGACACCCTTGTCGCCTTTGCCCAGCGGCTCGTAGATGACCGACCGGCCAGGTTCCCCGGTGCCTGTCCCTTTCCAGTCGCCGTCACCGCCCCAGACCGCAATGCGACCCGGAAGGCCGCGAGCACTGGATCAAGAAGATGACGCTCCGCGACTATGCCATGCCAAGGGTGCAGTCGGCCCTGCCCTCGACGTCCCCGGCCCTCATGGTGCCCACACCGAGATTTGGGCGGCCTGCGACGCCGGGGCGGAGAAGTTGCAGTCGTATCGACGTTCCAGGCGTTCGCACCCGCGCCGACGGCGCTCGCCTCCTAAGCAGGACGTAATTAACCCCGCCTGGAACCCGTGTCGTCCAGGGCGACGTAGCTATAGGCGTGGACTCGCTCTGCGGTCGGAGCGCCTCACCGTTTAGCCGCAATCCGGTTGATGGCCACGCGGAGCGCCCATACCACGCGGTGCGGCTTACGGATCACTCGCAGGCCGAGGCCAGCCGCCGAGCGCACCTGATCCGCCACGAGGTGCAACCGATCGACCGGCACCGCCTCACGGTGCACGTCGAACCACTCCGCCAGCAGGGCGGGGTTGGCGCGTATCCCCCGAATCTGGTTCCCGATGTTGCGACCGTGAACCATCTGCAACCACATCGGCGCCGCGACGATCTGGCGGACGGGGCCATGCTCAGCGATCCGGTCGTGCCAGTCCACGAAGACGGTCACCAGCTCTTCGCGGGGCTCCACGAGCGAGACGAAGGCATTCGACGGGTCGGATCGGTAAAACAGGCGTCCGTCCTCGGAGAGCTGCAGCCCGGCCTGGAAGTTGAGGAACTCGCGCTCGTGGCGGAACTGCGACTGGATCGCTTCGATGAAGTCCCGTGCGAGGGCGTCGTCGTTGTCCATGCGCGTCGTGATTACCCACGGCGCCGAAGACCTGGCGAGCGTCTCCCGGGCGGCAATCTCGGGCAAGAACGGCCCGTCCACCCAAACGGGCTCAAAGGTGTCGCCAGCGAGGCGGGTGATCCGGTCCTCGAACCAGGCATCCCGCTCGGCGTCGAGGAACACAAGCCAACGGTCAACCTTCGTCGTCTGTGCCTTGACGGAGGGCAGGCACACGGATTCGAAGTACTGCAGCCGATGCCGCAACCAGTCGTCTGACGCGCGGACCTCGTGGCGGACGTTGAACCGCGTAAGCAGGAAGTGTTCGAACTCGGGCACGTCCGAATCATCCCACGCGCAAGACATGCTCGTAGAGCTTTAGCTCGTGGCGATCCCCGACACAAGAATTGAACGTCCCGGATGTGCAGTCTCAGAGCACGCACATGGTTGGGATCGGTGCCTGAGTGGCATTCCGTCTCTCGTGGCAAATATCCGGCTCTTCTTACTTCGGGTGGGTTCACGGGGTTAGGCCGCCGGCGATGAGGAGCATGCGGAGGCGGTAGTTGTCGTAGTTGCGGAAGCCGCGGGCGATGCGGCGGTGGAGCTCGATGAGGCCGTTGACGGCCTCGGTGCCGCCGTTCGTGGCCCGGTCGGTGGTGAAGTAGGCCAGGAAGGCCTCGCGCCACCGGCGCAGGGTGCGTCCGAGGCGGGCGATCTCGGGGATGGGGCAGGTGTGGAAGGTGTTGAGGATCTTCTCCGCCTGCCGGCGCCCGGCGGCCGGGTCGGTGGCCTTGTAGGCCGCGCGCAGGGCTTGGGCGCACTGGAAGGCGAGGAAGACTTCCTCGTGGCGCTCGTCGGCGGTGACGGCGCGGGTGAGGCGGTGCCACTGGCGGTCGGTGAGGTTCTCGATGCCGGCGCGCAGGATATTGCGGATGCCGTAGAGCGGGTCGCCCTTGCGGCCGCGGTGGCCGAGGGTCTGTTGCTGGACGCGGCGGCGGACCTCGTCGACGGCGGCGGTGCCCAGGCGGATGACGTGAAAGGCGTCCAGGACCGCGGTGGCGTCCTCGAGCTCGTCGTCGATCGCCCGCTTGTAGCCCGAGAACGGGTCCAGCGTGGCGATCTGGACGCGGTCGCGGAAGTCCTTGCCGCGGGCCTTGAGCCAGTCCGCGTAGGTTTTCGTCGAGCGGCCGGGGACCAGGTCGAGCAGCCGGGCGCGGACCTTGCCGGTGTGGTCGCGGGTCAGGTCCACCATGCCGGTCAGTTCCTTCGGGCCGCGGTCCTTGACCGAGACGTGGTGCCAGATGTGCTCGTCGACCCCCAGGGTGGAGACACCGGTGAAGCGGGACTCATCGGCCGCCGCCCGGGCCAGGACGGGCTTGATCGCGCGCCAGGCGGTCCGCCAGGAGACGCCGAGCTGGCGGGCGAGGCCCTGGACGGAGGCGTTCTCCCGGCGCAGCTGTCCCACCGCCCAGTCCACCGCGCGGGTGGTCAGCAGGGCCCTCGGGGCGGCGACGGCCGGGTTCTGCTCGGTGAACGCCCCCGTCGGGCAGGCCCGGTCCGGGCAGCGCCACGAGCGCTTGCGCCACCGGATCCGTACCGGCCGGCCCGCCATCGGGGCGTCGATCAGCTCCACCACGGACCGGCCCCGGCTCACCGCGACCACCCCGCACCGCGGGCACCCCTCCAGCCGGGGCGCGGACTCCACCGTCACCGTCAGGACGCCGCTGCCGTCGTCGCGCTCGACGGCGGTGACATGCACGCCGTCGAGCCCGACCAGCAGATCGCAGCGGTCGCAGTAGGGCGAGTCACCAGCGCCGCGCGCTGGGCAGCACGAGACAGGGAACGTATCGTCAGACACGGGTCGAGGTCTTCTTCGAGGTCCGGTTGCTTGGTCGCTACCGATCCTGAAGACCTCGACCCCCTCACACGCTCAACCGCCGCACCGGCGTGTCACCCAACCCCCACCCGAAGTAAGAAGAGCCAAATATCCCCCTCGTAGGCAAGGGCCGACCCTGCTGGTAGGGCTTGGCTCCCGCTGCACAGCTAACAGAGCATTCTGCGTTTTCCCGCGTTGTCAGCGATGGTGAGCCGGACGGTGGAGAGGCGGGGTCTGCAGACCTCGCCTCTCCCTCGGTGTGTGAGCGACTCGGTGACCCCGAAGGTGAGGGTCTCGGTCAACGTGCGGCCGTGGACGTCGGTCCTGCGCACTTCTGCGGTCTGGCGGCTGACGGCGAGGTCGGTCGGCAGTTCGAGGCGCCGCTGGAGCACCGTGCGGCCGGCGCGGCTTGCCGCCGTGGATTACGACGTCGACACCGGAGCCGGTGCTGCCCATCCAGTTCTCGAGCGCCGGTGTGGACCCGCGGTTGACAGGGTTCGCGGCGTACCACTTGTAGGAACTCGTACGTGTACTCGTACCCGTCCCGACTTACGCGGAGGTCCGATCCCTTCGGCGTCGAGGACCTGCCCTTCCCCACATCAGCTCCGGAGAAGTCTCGGTCGACTGGAGGCTGGTCCCTTCGGGCGAACCATCACGGGGCCGGTGGAGGTGGTGTGGGTTGTTCGTTGTGAGCCGCGGCCTGCTGCTGATGTGGCTGGCGGCCGGCGGCGCGATAGAACCGGCGTGCCGGCGGCGCGATAGGCGTAAGCGTGCACAACCGGACGGTCGAGCAGCACAGAGCACCGGGTAGCAGGAGCAGGAACGTAGCGTCAGACACGGGTCAGACTTCTCTACCTGTCGCACCTCTACGACACGAATGCGGAGCCCCCACGGCGCCCGGTGCCGTTTCGGCGCCGCTTCCGCTGGTCACGTCCGCGTGGCAGGTCGTGGAGGAGGAGGACCTGGATCCACCGACCGCTCGAGGACGGCACATCACCGCTCTTTACGCTGTAAACCGTAGTCGCTGGAACCGCCGATCAGCAAGTAATGTATACCGCCTCGCTCAACGAGATCGTCGACTACGTCGCCAGTACGCGCATTGAAGTTAGGCCCGTAGGCGATGTGCGGCAGGCGCTTGCCTTATTGGGGCTGATGTTGTCGGGGTGACTTGATCGTGGCTGAACAGGATTACCGCAAGAGACGTCCAGACGGCGAAGCCCAGGGTGCTGAGGTTCTGGAAGTCTGTCGCCACCTCCAGGAATGCCAGCGCGAGAAACCCCAGCACGAAGGCAGCAGGAAAAATATGGCCCCGGCTGAGGTACCTCTGTGATGCCTTCACCGCCGCAAGAACGACGATGACTAGCGCGCCGGCTCCGACGATCCCTGAAGTAGTGAGGAAATGGATGAACAGATTGTGGCCGTGGAATGCGAAGCTACCGAAGGCGGTGACGTAGCGGCCCGTGTCGGGGTAGAACGTCACGCCTCCGCCGAAGAGTGGGCTGCCAGCCCACGAGTCCCGGCTCGTCATCCAGATGCGGCCACGCTCGCTGTAAGCGTTTGGGTCCGTGGTGGTCAACGGGATCAGCACCAGGGTGGAAATTAGTAAGACGGCCGCCAATAGAAAGAATCCTCGCCTGGCCCGGCCTGTGCGCGGCAGGACGTACATTGCTACGAGAATCAGCGCTACCGAGAACTGAGCTGTGCGCGAGCCGGTGAGCCACGTAGCAGCGACCACTACGACGGTGGCGATGAACCTCCACCGACGGTTGGCAAACAACGCCACGGCGGGCAACCCAACCACCAATGCCATACCCAGCGTATTTGGGTGGTTGTACGGGCCAGCTAGGAGCTGATCAAGAGCGGCCTTCGCCCCCGTTGAAGGGGCAGATACGGCGCCAACCTCAGGTGCGAACTTCCACAGCACTAGGCTTCCCGCAGCCGTAACCGCCGTTAGTATGCCGACGATCCTCAGGTCCCGCAGAGGTGGACCGATTTTCCAGGCCACGAGGGCGAGGACCGGGAGCAGGACCAGCGTCATCGGCCCTATCGACTTACCGGCCGCCAGTGTGGCGAGTTGGCCCATAGCCCAGGGCGCAAGGAATAGGCACATGCGCCCCGCGCCAACCGCCGGGGGCCGTTCCTTCTCATGCAGGAGGGCAGCGGCACAGAAGAGGACGAACAGCATGGGCAGAAAACGCGCGGCCATGGCGGCTGGCGGGGCCAGCGTAGTAGAGGCCGAAATGTCTACCGGTGGTCTGCCGGCGATGACCAGATTCAGGAAACTCGGCACTACACCGTTTGCCCAGGCGATGACAACGAGGATCGGCATCCAAGGAACGTCGGGCCGGCGCTGCCCCCCTGCTTCCTTGCGTCGCTTGAGCGCTATCCCCACTAAGACCCCCACCCAGATCAGAGCACTGGCCACGCCAAGCGTTGCGAGGAAGAGGCGGTCCATGCCGTGCATCTTCCCACGCGACCGGATCCTGGCCGCCCCTCTGGTTCCGGCCCATGGCGCCAAGCCGCGTGACTCTCGCCATGTGAGCCGCCACGTCGCCCGGCGGAGCAGGACTGTGGCCATAGGCCGAGTGCCATGTGCCAGCCCTGCGAGTGTGCCCCCAGGAAGAGCCTCAACGGATAGTTTCGACGGTGACCTATAGCGACGCGGGGAGTCCGTGCTCAGATGCGGGGGATGCCAGGCTCAGCCCCGACCGTCATCAAGCGCAAATCAGCCGCGCGGGGCGAGATATGTCGGATTTCTTCGAATGACGAGATGTGCCCAGCTCGACGGCTCAGCACGCGAACCCTGACGGTCCGAGGACGGCGAAGGGGCGGAGTCGGCAGACCCCGCCCCTCCGATGTGCTGTGAGCTACTCGGTGACCTCGAAGGTGAGGGTCTCGGTGAAGGTGCGGCCGTGGACGTCGGTCGCGGTCACCTCGGCGGTGTGCTGGCCGACGGCGAGGTCGGCCGGCAGCTCGAGGCGCCACAGGTGCATCGAGCGGTCGGCGAGGCTGCCGCCGTGGACGAGCTGCTCCTGGACGGCGGCCGGGTCGGACCATTCGGCGCCGACGAGCTGGCCCTCGCCCTGCATCTGCTGGGTGCGGACCGCCTCGACCGGCTCGCCGCCGTCGATTGTGACGTCGACAGTGGAGCCGGTGGAGCCCATCCAGAAGTTGGTGGTCAGCCAGGTGGCGCCGGCGAGGTCGGCCTGGGAGACGGCGAGCGGGTTCTCGAACGCGGGCGCGGACCCGCGGCTGGTGCGGTACTGGGCGTACCAGTCGCGGTAGCGCGGGGTGTTCAGGCCCAGGGCCATCTGGTGGTCGCCGTCCTCACCGCGCACGGTGAAGCGCTCCTGGAAGGTGTTGTTCTTGATGTCGAGGGTGAGCACTCCAGGCCGGCCGCCGTCGCGCTGGATGGCGGTGGGGTAGCCCTCCTCCAGGAGGCGGCCGGAGTACCAGTCGCCGGAGATGGCGCCGGAGGTGATGTGGGTGAAGGGCAGGCCCTCGACGCCGAAGAGCTCGTTCCAGCCGGTGAGGCTGTCGCCCTCGCGGAGGTTCTCGATGCTGTGGGTGTGGCCGCCGACGGCGACGACCTCGCGGCCCTCGAGGATCTCGTAGATCTCCTGCACCTGGGCCACCTGGTGGCGGGCGGCGCCCTGGTCGGCGTAGTCGAGCAGCGGGATGTGGGAGGCGAGGACGATGAGCCGGTTCTCCGGCACCTGGGCGATGTCGTTGCGGAGCCACTCGAGCTGCTGGGCGTCCAGCGCGCCGGTGTATGAGGTGCCGGCCTTATACTCGACGGTGTTCAGGGCGACGACGTGGGCCTTGCCTGAGTCGTAGGAGTAGTACTCCGGGCCGAGCTTGGCGCGGAAGGTGTCGAACGTGTGCTCGCTCGTGGTGGCGTCGAAGTCGAGGTCGTGGTTGCCGGGCAGGAACCGTGCCGGGCCGTTGAGCATGCCGGCCAGCTCGCGGGTCTGCGGGTAGAGGGAGAGGTCGTCGCCGACGACGTCACCGATGAAGGTGACGCCGCAGCCGGCGTAGTCGGTGCGCTCGGCGAGGTCGGCGAACGCGCCGGCCCGGGCGAACTCGACCTCCTCGAGGTCGTAGGTCTGGATGTCGCCGCCGATGACACAGCTCTGGTCCGGGGACTGGGTGAGCGCGGACTGGGCGAGCGGGAAGTTCACCGCGTCCGGCAGCGGGCCGGTCGGGGCGATGCCGCCGTAGCGCAGCGCAGGGGAGCCCTCGGGCAGGTGGTGGTAGAAGAACTGGGCGACGTTGTCCTCGTCCACCGGCACCTGGTAGCCGCGGGGCTGGGTGACCGAGACGGTCATGTTGTCGAACGCCGGGAGCTCGTAGCGGCCCTGGCCGTCGGTCGTGGTGACGTCGCGGCCGTTCGTGACGGTCACCCCGGGCAGGCCCGGATCGCCCGAGTCCTGCACCGAGTTCTTGTTCTTGTCCTCGAAGACGACGCCGTCGATGCTCTCCGGGGTCTCGTCGGTGCCGGCGACGACCTCGACGCCGCCCCGGTAGGCCGTCTCGGCCCAGTTGGCAGGGTCAGCCGTGTCGACGGGCGCGGCGGTGGCGACGGCGGTGGAGAGCACCGCGCCGCACGCCGCGAGGGCGAGGGCGGTGGTGGTGAGGCGCAGCGGTCGGTGAAGTCGGGCGCTGGACGAGCGTTCGGGCACGTTCACGTATCGGGCTCCTGTCGGGATGCGACCGGTCCCCCTGACCGGCCGAACCTGACGATTCCAGCCGAGCGTGAACGGAATTAGGCACCAGGCCGACGCGGAGGTGGCTCCAAGGCGACGACTCGCCGAGGTGGAGATGAACCGGCGAAAACCCCGCCCGTCCGTACGTCTACTGCCTGCGGCTCTGCGCGGCGAGCGGCTTGCCCGGCCAGGTCGCACCCCGAGAACCCGACTCCATGCGCCGGCCGTTGCGGCGCCCGCCGCTGTCCCCGACCGTTTCGCCGGACGTGTACGACTCGTACGTGTACTCGTACCCGTCCCGGCCCTTCTGCTCGACCTTGTTGAGCACCAGACCGAGCATGCGAGCGCCGACGTTCTCCAGGTTGTCCAGCGACTCGCGCAGCTGTGCCTTGTGGATCCTGTCCGCGCCGGCCACCACGACGGCGCCGCCCGCGAGCTTGGTCAGCACCGCGGCGTCGGTGACGGGCAGCAGCGGGGGGCTGTCGATGAGCACCATGTCGTAGGACTGCGTCAGCGTGCCGAGCAGGGTGGCCATCGCCCGGGAGCCGAGCAGCTCGCTCGGGTTGGGCGGGATCTGCCCGGACGGTAGGACGTCGAGCGAGGTGTCGCGCCATGGCTGGACGACGTCACCAATCTCCGCGCGGCCGATGAGCACGGTCGTCAGGCCGACGCGGCCCTCGAGACCCATGTAGTCGGCGATGGACGGACGCCGGAGGTCCGCGTCCACGAGGACGACGCGTGCCCCCGAGTCGGCCAGGGCGACCGCCAGGTTGATCGCCGTCGTCGACTTCCCCTCACCCGGCACGGACGAGGTCACCACGATCGAGCCGGGCCGGTCCGCCAGGTCGACGAACTGCAGGTTGGTGCGCAGCCGGCGCACCGCCTCGGCCCGCTGGCCGGCCGGGTCGTCGTACATGAAGACGGGGTGCTCGACGCCCGCCGAGTCATAACCGATCGTTCCGATGACGGAGCTGTCGGTGACGGCGCTGATATCCTTCTCGTCGCGGACCTTGGTGTCGAGCATCTCGCGCAGAAGGGCGACGCCGACGCCGAGCATGAGTCCCAGCACCAGCCCCAGTACGAGGTTGCGGGTGATGTTTGGGGAGGACGGGTCGGCCGGGGCGGTGGCCGGAGTGGTGACCGTGGCACGGACCGCCTCGGCGCCGTCCTGACGTTCGGGAGAGAGCTCTCCGACGGCGACGGCCAGCTGCTTGGCGACCGCATTGGCGATCTGAGCCGCCTGCTCGGGCCGCTCGTCGGTAGCCGTGATGTCGAGGATCACCGTATCTGCAGGCACGGTGACGGTGAGGGCGTTGGCCAGTCCCTTCGGGGTGGTGTCGAGGCCGAGGTCGTCGATGACGGGCTCGAGGACCAGCGGAGCAGTCGCGACCTCGGCGTACGAGGTCATCTGCCGTTCCGTAAAAGTTGAGCCCTGGGCCAGATCAGAGACCGAGTCACCGCCTTCAACCGCGAAGAACATCCGGTTCGAGGCGCTGAACATTGGCGTCAGCATCAGCGTGACGGCGGCCGTCGCAGCAAGAGTGGCCAGCGCGATGGTCGCCACGCTGACCCAACGCTTGCGCAGGATGCTGATGTACTCGTTCAGTTCCACGGAGGGCCCCCAGGTTTGCAGACAACCAGGGGCCAGTCTCGCATAAGGGCCGTCATCCTCCGGAAGGCAACCGTCCGGTGGTCGTCGGCATTCCCGAACCGGTCGTCCCGCAAGTTGTCGGCGCGAAATGCGCCAAATGCGGACAGTCGTGGCGGGGATGTTCCTGCGTCTGCGAGGATGCCTGTATGGCCCGCAAGAAGATGTCCTACAGCGAACGCCAGCGCTACTGGCGCCGGGTGGAGTACGTCGCGTTCGGTGTCATGGTCGTCGCGACCGTCCTCCTGGTCGCCGCGCTGTTCATGTGACGCCCGGGCCCGTGAGCACCGACACCCTTGACGCCCCCGCCGGGCGGGCCGAACGGCGAAAGGGCACCCGGCGTCGTCGGCCGACTCTCGGTGCCCGCATCGCCGGGGTGGTCGGTGAACTTCTGCTCACCGCGGGTCTGCTGCTCGGCCTGTTCGTCGTGTGGCAGGTCTACTGGACCGACGTCGAGGTCGCCGGCGACCAGACCGCCGCGATCGACGAGATGCGGCAGCAGTTCGAGGCGCCGGCGGTGGAGGAGCCGGTCGAGCCCCGGACCGACGCGCCGCCGGTGATGGAGCCCGTGGGCGAGGGCGAAAGCCTCGCCATCCTGCACGTGCCGCGCTGGGGCGCGGACTACGAGGTGCCGATCCGCGAGGGCGTCGGCATGTGGGACGTCCTCAACACCGGCGCCGCAGGTCACTACCCGGGGACGGCGCTGCCCGGAGACGTGGGCAACTTCGCGCTGGCCGGGCACCGGCAGTCCTACGGCGCCGCCTTCGCGCACGTGGACAAGCTCCAGAACGGTGACCGAATCATCGTCGAGACCGCGCAGGCTTGGCTCGTGTACGAGGTCACCGACAACTATGTGGTCACGCCCGACGAGGTGGACGTGGTCGCGCCCGTGCCCGGCGACCCGGCGGCCGCACCCACCGAGCGGATGATCACCTTCACCACCTGCCACCCGCTGTGGAGCACGCGGGAACGGTGGATCACCCACGGGCAGTTCGTCGAGTGGATCCCACGCGGCGAGGGCGTGCCCGCCGACCTCGTGGAGGAGAGCTGATGTACGCGACGATCTGGCGGCTCCTGCCCGGGCCGCGGTGGCTCAAGGCGATCGAGGCGCTGGTGCTGGCGCTCGCCGTCGTGGCCGCGCTGTTCACATGGGTGTTCCCGTGGATAGCCCAGAACTACGGGATGTTCGAGACCACGGTCGGCTGACCAACCAGGAGGCGATTTCCCGGCGCGTGACTTTCCTCAACGCCACCGGCGAGATATTGGTTCCCACCACAGGGACGTTCTGCGACAATCCGCCCTTGTGAGCACTCCTGCGCAGAGCGCGCCCCCCAGGACTACTGACAGCTGGCTCGACCGGACCTTCCGGATCACCGAGCGCGGCTCGACCGTGGGCCGCGAGATCCGCGGCGGCCTCGTGACGTTCTTCGCAATGTCGTACATCCTCGTGGTCAACCCGCTGATCCTGTCCACGCCGGACTCCACCGGCGCGTTCCTCGGCGGCGGCTCCGAGCCGAACCTGCCCGCCGTGGCCGCGGGCACCGCGCTGGTGGCCGGCCTGATGTCGATCCTCATGGGCGCGGTGGCGAACTACCCGCTCGCCCTTGCGGCCGGCATGGGCATCAACGCCCTGCTCGCCTTCACCCTGGTGAACCTGCCCGGGATGACCTGGGCCGACGCCATGGGCCTGGTGGTCCTCGAGGGCCTCATCATCCTGATCCTGGTGCTCACCGGTCTGCGCGAGGCCGTGTTCAAGGCCGTCCCGCACTCGCTCAAGGTGGCCATCTCGGTGGGCATCGGCCTGTTCATCGCGCTCGTCGGCCTGGTGAACGCGGGCATCGTGCGCCCCGGTGGCACCCCGCTGCAGCTGGGCGTCAACGGCTCCCTCGTCGGCTGGCCGGCGGTCGTCTTCGTCGTCGGCCTGCTGCTCATCGCCTTCCTCATGGTCAAGGGCGTGCGCGGCGCGATCCTCATCGGCATCGTCGTGGCCGCCGTGCTGGCCGCGGTCATCGAGGCCGTCGCCAACGTCGGCGCGGCGAACCCGGAGACGAACGTCGGCGGCTGGGCGCTGACCGTCCCGACCCTGACCGGGTCCCCGGTCCAGGCCCCCGACTTCGGCACCCTGGGGGAGTTCTCGCTCTTCGGCGCCTTCGAGAAGCTCGGCCCGATCGCCGCGATCCTGCTGGTGTTCTCGATCATGCTGGCCGACTTCTTCGACACCATGGGCACGATGGTCGCCATCGGCGCCGAGGGAAACCTGCTCGACGAGGAGGGCAACCCGCCGCGGACCCGCTCCATCCTCGTGGTCGACTCGATCGCCGCGGCCGCCGGCGGCGCCGCCGGCGTCTCCTCCAACACCAGCTACATCGAGTCGGCCACGGGTGTCGGCGACGGCGCCCGCACCGGCCTGGCCTCGATCGTCACCGGCATCGCGTTCCTGCTGGCGACGTTCCTCTCCCCTCTCACCGCGTTCGTGCCCTACGAGGCGGCGACCCCGGCGCTGGTGATCGTCGGCTTCCTCATGATGATGCAGGTCGTCGAGATCCCGTGGCGCGACGCCGCCATCGCGATCCCCGCGTTCCTCACCATCGTCCTGATGCCCTTCGCCTACTCCATCACCGTCGGCATCGGCGCGGGCTTCATCGCCTACGTCGTCCTCTCCGCGGCACGGAAGGGCGGGGCGCGGACGGTCCACCCGCTCATGTGGATCGTGGCGCTGCTGTTCGTCGTCTACTTCGCCATCGGCCCGATCGAGGAGGCGCTCGGCCTGCGCTGACGCGCCTCGAACGAGCAGCCCCCGGCTATGCGGCCGGGGGCTGCTGTGTTTCTCCGGTGCCGTGCATCGAAGCCACGGCGGCTTCCGTCGTCGGGACTGAGGGATCAGAGCCGAAGCGCGATCTGAGCGATGGTGCGCACGGCGGGGAGGAGCTGGTCGAAGGACTTCTGGTACACGGACTGCTCGCGCCGGTAGGGGTCGACGACGTCGTCCAACTCCGGGGCCACAGCGGAGCGGCGCGCGGCGGCCAGCGGGATGAGCGCGTCGAGCCGGGAGGCGGACGTCGCGGCGGCCCCACCCGCCCGGGCCTCGAGCTCGTCCCGGTCGACCTCGGACGCAAGGCGGGCGAACTCGCGCAGCGTGAACGTGCGTCGCACCACCGCAGGCGCGAGGTCCACCACCTGCGCGCGGTGGTCGCGCGTCAGCGGGAGCACGAGGTCGGCGCCGCGGAGCATCTGCTCCGTGACCCGGCGCGCGGCGAAGCCGTCCGGGTCGACGTCCACCCCGCGCAGCAGGTCAGCCATCGGGCCGTGCACCGGCTGACCGATGAGCGCCCCGGTGCCCGCGCTGGCGACATCGACTCCGCTGTTCCTCCCGAAGGCCGCGCGAAAGAGGTGCTCGACTGCGGGGGAGCGGCAAATGTTGCCCGTGCACACCGTTAGAACGGTGAAGTTGTCGCCTGATCGGTATGCCATGCGCGTCCCCGCCTTCATCTGAACGTTCAGCTGTCCACGGTATTGCTGGCTGTGGGTGCTCACGCGGACCTCACCTAGTATCGGGGCCTATGCGCCCTGGAACCTCATTCGATCCAGCACGCCCGGACATGGGCTCGCATTCCGCAGAGCGGGGGCCGTGGCGGCGGCACGGTGAGGGACGCGTGACTGGCCCGCAAAGATCGCGCCATGCGTCAAGGCCAAGACGTCGGAGGCTGAACCCAGTCATTGGAGCGTTGGGCGGCGTACTGGGCGGCGTGACGGTGGTCGTCGTCATTGTCGGGGCTGCTCTGGTGCTAGATGTGCGTACTGCGCACGCCGAGCTGCGGATGGCAGCGGACCAGGTACGCACACTGCAGGCGCAGGTGGAAGCTGGGGACCGAGAGGGCGCTGCGGCAACCGCAATGGAATTACCGGAGCACACGGCGAAGGCGCGACAGGCGACTTATGGTCCGCATTGGACGCTCTTGGGCAAGGTGCCCGGGCTCGGCGTGAACGTCCATGCTGTTCAGACGGTGAGCGCAGTAGTGGACGACATCGCCGCTGGCGCACTGAGCGATCTCATCGAGGCCGTTCAGGTTGTTGATCCGTCCCGGATGGCGCCCGTGGAAGGCCGCATCGCCCTTGCCCCGATCGTAGACGTTGCCCCGCAGGTCGTCAGGGCGGACGAGACCGTCCAGTCGGCACGGTCCACCCTGGAGGGCGTCGATTCCAATGCGCTCGCGGAGCAACTGCGCGGGCCGGTGGCCGAACTCACCGGCCAGGTCGACGCCATCGCCTCGATCACCGCCACCGCATCCCGCGCGGTTCGCCTGATCCCTCCGATGCTGGGCTCCGAAGGCCCTCGCGAGTACTTGTTGCTGGTGCAGAACAACGCGGAACCCCGTGCGACGGGTGGCATCCCTGGAGCAGTGGTATTGCTGCGCGCTGACCAGGGTGCCATCGAGCTGGTTGAGCAGCGGCCGGCATCCTCGTTCGGTCCGTTCGACGAACCCGTAGTCGAGGTCACCAACGTCGAGCGTGCCATGTTCGGCACCCAGCTCGGCCGGTACATGCAGGACGTGACCTTCACGCCAGACTTCCCCCGAAGTGCCGAAATTGCGGGAGAGATGTGGCGTCGAGAAGTCGGCACTGACGTGGACGGCGTGCTGTCCATCGACCCGGTCGCGCTGCAGACGCTGCTACAGGCGACGGGTCCGGTCGTGCTCGTCAACGGCCAGGAACTAACGTCGGAAAATGCAGCCGAGATACTGCTGAATCAGGTCTATCTCGAACTCGAGACTCCGTCGGCACAGGACAAATTCTTCGCGATGGCGGCCGGAACTATCTTCAGTTCGGTGATGAGCGGCGCTGCCGATCCCGCGTCGATGGTGGGCCTCCTCGATCAGGTCGCCGAGGAAGGGCGTCTCATGATGTGGTCCGCGCACGCACGTGAGCAGGCCTTGCTCGCTGGGACGACGCTGAGCGGAGAACTCCGTGGAAGCACCCGTGGCGCACCGGTGGTGGGTGTGTACGTCAACGACCGCAGCGCGGCCAAGATCGGCTACTACCAAGATGTGAGAGCTGAGATCGAAGCCAACACATGCCGCGGGGACGGATCACGAGTGTTTACACTCGTTGTCACGGTGTCGTCCTCTGTGCCGGAGAACTACATCGAACTTCCGGCGTACCTGACCGGCGGTGGACAGACGGTGCCCGTGGGGAACATCCGGTCCGACGTGCTGGTCTACGCCCCTACGGGAGGGCGCATCCTCGGCGCCCGCTCCAGCGACGAAGCAACTAGCTACACCCCACGTCTGCACAACGGACTTTCCATGGGCACCCACAAACTGGAGCTCTTACCGCAGCAGTCTGTCACGTTCGAGTACGACATCGAGACGGGGCCCAACCAAGCGGGGACGCCGCTGGTGCGCATGACGCCAGGACCAAAAGATGGTCAGTTCTTGCCGCTGGCTTCCCCTTGCAGGAGTTGATTGGTACCGTTTCGGACGACAGCCAGTTCTTGTCGCACTCCACTGGGGGAACACATCATGATTCGACGCGCGCTCAGCACGACCGCGGCCACCGCGGCCATCATCCTCGCGCCAACTGCCGCTCTTGCTTACCCGGACGACCCCTACGAGGTGGACGTCCCCGGCTCCGTTGCGCAGGGCGTGCCCTTCGACATCAACCTTGAGGGTCCGAACGAGAACGCGCTCTTCGGTCTCACCATCGCTTCGGCGAACGTGCCCAACTCCGCAATTGAGATCGCCGGCTCACAGACGATGGAGAAGCCGACCGTAGGCGGTGCTGCCACTTTCAGCGTCACGCTGAACGAGGAAGCTGTCTACACCATCACCGCCGTTGACCAGAACGGCGACGTGGTTGAGGAGTCGACCGTCACGGTTGGCGACCCCGCCACGAGTGCGGGTGCGGGGAGTGACAACTCCGAGGATGCCGCTGCGCTACCCGACACCGGTGCCACGAGTACCCCGCTCGTCGTTGGCGCCGCAGCCCTACTCGCGGCCGGAGCCGGTGTTCTCGTCTTTGCCCGGCGACAGACGCAGGCCTGAAGACGTCCAAGCGAGTACACGGAAGGCCCCCACGCATCTCGTGGGGGCCTTGCCGTAATATGCGAACCCTGACGATTCGGCTATCGCTACTTCTTCTGGTGGCCTGCTGTGTGGTCGTGACAAGCAGTTGCGCGGCACCGGCTGAACCGGCTTTATCGCGGGGAGGCACATATGACCCGCGCCCGTACGCCGAGCAGCTATATGCGTTAACGAACGAAAAACGGGCCGCCGAGGGGATCGAGCGTCTTAAGTGGTCTCCGTGTGCAGCGGCCGCCGCAACCGCCAGGGCTTCCCAACTTGTCGGCTACGAGTTGAGCCATGCGCCGATGGGCCCGGTATTGAACGATTGCTCAGCTCAACGGGCCGGCGAAAATCTCGTTGATAGTGCTGCCGCCGCTGAGTTGGTCGTCGAAGCCTGGATGAATTCTCCCGGGCATCGAAACAATATCGTCGATACCGCCTTCTCGCACCTCGGTGTCGGATGCGCTCGGCACGGCGAGCAATTACTGTGTGCGCAGATATATCTTGAAATGAATAGGCCAGCCTAACAAGTTGTATTACGCCCGACCATGCGCCTGCCCTTCTTGTGAGCCTCTGTTCCCCTATGTGTCCTCCCGTACATACGCACAGCAACAAAGTTGCACACGTTCGCGCGGTAGCCGGGAACGGTGCTTTTGTGTTCACCACTAACCAACCGGTTCTGACGCGTAACGTCGAAGTTCCGTGTTGTGCCTGGGACCAAGGCCATAGCTACCGCAGCGACACGGTGCAATGCGCACGATCAAACTCTAGTAGACTTATAACGTGCGCCCTTATCTCCCCGCCTACCGCGGCATGCTCGGCGTTTACCGTTCTGGGTGTTCGTGGAAGTCCGCCAAAAAATGATGCCGGCTAGCACCGGTGTGACCCCGTACTTGCGGTAGTGAACAATAGGAGACGCAAGATGCGTTATGACGAAGACGCACCGGTACAGCCGCATCTTGGCCAGTCGCCAACTTTGAGTATCGTGACTGTCACCTTCGACAATGACGAAGGCCTCGCAAGAACCCTAAGTTCACTGCGTTTTCTCCGAGGGATCCCATTTGAAGTTGTGGTCATTGACGGCGCATCATTGCAAAGCACTGCCGAGCTAATCGCAGAAACCGGCGTCGAAGAGATCACCCTAATTCAGGAACCGGACGGTGGGCCCTACTTCGCGATGAACAAGGGTCTCGATGCCGCTTCAGGCGCATGGATCTGGTTCCTGAACGCCGGTGACGAAGTAGCGCCACAAATTTCCCCCGGAAGGCTCGTGGAACTTTTCAATGAGCATAAGTCGTCCGTGCTGCTCGGTATCGCATTGCGTCCCGACGCTACGACGGCTTGGCAATACAATCTGGGGGAGGTGCTTCGAGGATACTCGGCACCTTGCCATCAGGCGACCATAATAGATCGAGCGCTCTGCAATTCTCGTTCTTTCGATACGCGATACAAAGTGTCCGCCGATTACGATTTCCTGTTGTCCGTTGCCGAAGAAGCTCCTGTAGCACCAATCGACATGCCCCTTTGTCTATATGAGGCGGGGGGCATGTCAGAACGGCTGCGCGGCCGCCTCGAACTTGAGACGTTACTGATACGCCTGCGCCACGGCATCCAGCCTCTGAGGGCACTTCCCGCGGACATTCTCCGCGTTCCGTGGCGAGCACTGCGGAACTGGAGAAGGCGTCGATGACGTTGCGGTAAGAAGTCGGTCCATTTTAAAGGAGAACCCTTGTCTTCATATTCCCCGTTGGTAGCAACCACGACACGGGGCGATAGAGACCTCACCACTCTGGCTCGAGCCATGGAATCAGAGGGGTTACTGAACAGATGGCGCGTTTTCGTACCCGAGAAGCGTGTCGGAAAATTCATTGCACCGCCCCCCTGTGTAGTTCCTATAGTTTGCACAGGTTATGCAAGCAGTAGAAACGCGGCACTTACGTATGCGATTGAGAATAGTTACAGTCACATTATCTTCATAGATGACGACGAGTTGCCGGTTGCGGGGTGGTCCGCCGCGTTCCGTAGCTATTGGGAGTCTCATACAGATGTCCAGGTGTTGCTCGGTCCGGTCTATGAAGTTGCCTTGGGGAAGTCAGATGCTTCCGCGGAGGACATAAGGCCGCCGGAGGCGCTTCCGATCAACTCGGGGCCTTACCCAAAGCCCGCCTACTCGGGCAATACCTGCCTGAGCGTGCAATTCATAAAGAACCACGGTCTTAGGTTCGACCCGGCGCTAGATGACATCGGCGGTGAAGACACTCGGTTCTTCTCGCAGCTTAGCGCATTGGGTGCGGAGACTCACTTCGTTCGCG
Organism: Georgenia daeguensis; assembly: GCF_039537705.1. NCBI lineage: Bacteria > Bacillati > Actinomycetota > Actinomycetes > Allobogoriellales > Allobogoriellaceae > Georgenia > Georgenia daeguensis. The sequence continues at coordinate 3,985 of NZ_BAABBA010000005.1, read as the reverse complement.
AAGCGTTCGCCTTCGAATTTGCCGACCATGACCGCCGGGCCATCTCTTCCCGATGGAACGCGGGGCGGTCCATGTCGAAGCGAAGGCGTGCCCTTGGGCCGCCCTATTTCACGCCGGGACTTACTCGAGGAAAAGCGTTCTTGATAGGAGTTGCTTATCTGCTAAGGGGCATTCTTTCAATGGACCGCAGGCTCTTAGCGAAGGCTGCCTTTCGGTTAGGACTGGCTGTTGGTTAAAGCCGAGGAATCCTTAACTCGTCGGCTAGTCTCGACCGGACTGAGCCGAATCGGCCTACTTCCCGTATCGGTCGGCGCTACGCTCCTAGCTCAAGGCCTGGCGATTGACGCGGTGGGTGTCACGCAGTTCGGAGTGATCTCCCTCGTGACAACCATGCCACAGTTGCTCACGTTCTTGGACTTCGGCATTGGCACGGCTCTGATTAATGGCTTTGCTCGAGGCGACAGGCCCTCGGCGCGGCGTCAAACTCGTGTTGCATTGGCGATTCTGGGGATTGTCGCCTTCCTCGTTCTTCTGACAGGTGTCGCGCTGCAACTGACCGTGGGCTGGAGGAAGCTACTTGGTTCCGACATATTTCTGTATGGCTATTGGCCCCCCCTCCTGTTCCTGTTGATGTTCGCCTGCTCCATTCCATTCGGATTGGGCGCAAGGATTCTAACCGGATTGGGTAGAGTCGCTCTAGCGACGATACTGCAGACGATTTTCCCGCTAATGAACCTGGCATGTGCGATCGCGGGATACTTCGGTTCTCAGCCTGGCCTCTTCATTATCGGTCCTGCATGCGCACAGCTGGCGGTCGCGATCCTCACATTCGTCGTCGCGACTCGAATCGCCGGATTCAAAGGCAATACCTCACTCTCGCCAACGTTCGGTACTGCCGCGGACAGATTGGGAATCTTCCAGACTGCTTGGCCGATGCTGATCACTATGATGGGCGTACCTGTCGCGCTTCAAAGCCACAGAATAGCTCTCTCACACATGGCCAGTGCTGAAGCATTGGGAGTGTATGCCGTGGCTATGGTGTTTTACGCCCCGGCCATGAGTCTGGTGAATCAAGTCCTCAGTAACCTTTGGCCTCACTTCGCGGGAATCGCTTCCAAACAAGGCGAATTCGTCGCAAACACACATTTCTGGAGCATATTCAGAAAGAGTGCCTTCATGCTTGTGCTCTATGCTGCAGTGTTTTTTGTGTTGGCGCCGGTTGGAGTTCAGGTACTAAGTGAAGTATCTGTTCCCCGCCACCTTTGGGCTGCGATGGCAGTGCTAATCCTAATCCAAGGCCTACAGGCCGTCCCTGGCATGTACCTCACTGATGCACGAGGGTTGCGCTTTCAGGCGGTAAGCGTGTCACTGATGTGCCTTACGGCGCTCGCTCTGATGCTAGTACTCACGCCTATGATGGGAGCGGTTGGGCCCGTTCTGTCGTCCGTGTTAGCTGTCATATTGGCCCAACTCATCCCAGAACTACTTCTCCTTGGTCCGTTTATGCGATGGAAGCGGGCACGTCAGTGAACTTCGGGATTAGACGCGATCCGTGACCCAGGTCGCTCCGCGCCGTGCGATTGTTGCGGGTATCCCGGGCAGTGCGCTTCGCGGAACGCCTTGGTAATTTTGTGTCCCCAACCCCACCACGCAATCGTTAGGTACCTGGCGTCCCTTCAACAATCTAACATCTCCACCGGATCCACACACGGTCACCGCACATTACGTCTGTCGCGGGGTTTATGCGTTCGTTCTGTGCGTTTATAATAGAGTGGCTGTTGCCGGTACGGATTTCGATGTTGTTCTCGAGGGGCACCCGCGTCCGACCTGAGTTGGCTCACGGGTCGGGGTTCGAGGGTCGGCACCTCCCGGGAGCTCCTGGCGAAACCCCGCCCAGGAGGTGTCGGATCTCGGCCTCGCCGCGGCGCCGCCGGTGACGCCGCTCGCCCCGCCTGCCCGTGCGCCCGGGCCGTTCGACCCGCCGCAGCCGGCGCCGGACCTTGGGCCGGGACGGACCCGGCCGGGTCGTCTCCACCGACAGTCGGGTCCTGTTCGAGGCCCTTCGTGCGGTGTTCGCCGCGTTGGGGTTCGACGGCGTCGGTGACGAGGTTGTTCCGGGACCTGGTCGTCGCCCGGGTCGTGGAGCCGACCTCGCTGCTCGATGCCGGGCGGGTGCTCCTGGACCTGGGCCGGACCCCCGCCAGCTACGCGACGATGAAACGCACCCTGGCCCGGGCCGCGGCCGGCAGCTACCGCGACCAGATCGCCACGGCCTGCTTCCGGCACGCCGTGACCAGCGGCGACGTCTCCCTGTGCCTCTACGACGTGACCACGTTGTACTTCGAGGCCGAGAAGGAGGACGACCTGGGCAAGGTCGGCTACTCCAAGGAACGCCGCGTCGACCCGCAGATCGTCGTCTGGCTGCTCGTCGACCGGCAAGGGTTCCCCCTCGATATCGGCTGCTGGAAGGGCAACACCGCCGAGCAGACCACGGTCATCCCGATCGTCCGGGCGTTCCAGGCCCGCCACGGCATCGAGGACATGGTCGTCGTCGCCGACGCCGGCATGCTCTCGGCCGAGAACCTGCGCCAGCTCGACGAGGCGAACCTGCGCTTCATCGTCGGCTCCCGGGTGAGCAAGGCCCGATGGACCTCGCCTCGCACTTCCGCTGGCACGGCGACGCCTTCACCGACGGCCAGGTCATCGACACCATCACCCCGCGGACCGGGCGCAGGAGCGAGAACGAGACCGCGGTGCGGGCCGAACCCGTCTGGGACCGTCAGCAGCATCCCGGCTCCTGGCGGGCGGTCTGGGCCTACTCGGGCAAGCGGGCCGCGCGGGACGCCAAGACGCTCACCCTGCAGGAGAACAAGGCCCGCGCGGTCATCGCCGGGGAGAAGGCCGCCCGCTCCCCACGCTTCGTCAAGACCAGCGGCGACTCACGCACTCTGGACGAGACCGCCCTGGCCAGGGCCCGGCACCTGGTCGGGCTGAAGGGCTACGTCAGCAACATCCCGGCCCACCTCATGCCGGCCGCAGAGGTCATCAGGCTCCTACCACGAGCACGTGGAGCAATCCTTCCGGATGAGCAAGACCGACCTGCGCGCCCGGCCCATGTTCCACCGCACCCGCGACGCGATCGAGACCCACCTGACCATCGTCTTCACCGCCCTGGCCGTCAGCCGCGAGGTCCAGACCCGCACCGGGCTCGCGATCCGCAAGGTGATCCGTCAGCTCCGGCCACTGCGCTCCGCGATCATCGCAATCAACGCCACCACCCACACCTTCGCCCCCGAGATCCCCGACGACAAACAAGCCATCCTCGACGCTATCCACGGGGCGTGACTCACGCACTAAGCGATTGAGCCAACTCAGGAGGGGACGACCCCGGGCACGGCTCGCGACCCCGACAATGCGTCACTCCATACCGTCTAGGGAAGCAGCGTGCCGCTGCATACCGAGGGGGATCGCTGCGCGGTACAAGGCCTGACAGACTGCCGTTAGCCGCCAATTCACCAACCTCGTTCGGTCGTACATCAGATGAGCAGGGCAATTACGGCGTCTTCCATACCGGCGGCCATTGCCTCGGCCGAGTACTTCCGGCGCGCCGATTCGGAAATGGCGAACCGTCTAGAAGCGTAATGTTTTCGAGCGGCCATCATTTGCGCCAGTGTATCTGCTAAGGAATCCGCTGAACCGCTCTTGAATCGACGACTGTTTTCTCCATTGAGAGCTTCCACTTCGGGCGCATGGGGTTCGTCGTCTGCCCAAACCATCGGGACGCCGAAGCCAATCGATTGTGTTGCGGAAAGCCCGACGTATCCCGGGGAAACTGAGCAAAGGCAGCCTTCGTAATGTGGCTCTTCGCAGTTGACGGTGTAGCGGTGGTGGGCGCGTCGGTCGCCGGATAGGGGTCGAGGTCTTCCGATGATGGGAGTTCTGACGCTGCCCATCTGGAAGACCTCGACGTGCCCGACGCTACCTT